>CASEFZ010000100.1 GCA_949287395.1 uncultured Verrucomicrobiota bacterium | reverse complement strand
TGTGGATCCGGAAAACCAGAGAATCTCTTTGGGCATAAAGCAGCTCTCAGTAGACCCGTGGGAGGAAATAGACTCTCTGTTCAAGATTGGCGATCTCGTCACCGGCAAGGTTTCCAAGATAACCAACTACGGCGCGTTTGTCGAGCTTAAGAACGACATCGACGGGCTTGTACACATAAGCCAGATAAGCGAAGACCGCGTTGGCAAGATTAAGGACGTCTTGAAAGTAGGCGACGAAGTCAAGGCCAGAGTGGTTAAGATTGACCGCGACGAGCGCCGCATAGGCCTTTCCATAAAGGCTGCCCAGTACGACGCCGAGCGCCTTGCTGAAGAGGTTGCCGCTTTCGAAAAAATCCGCAAGGACCAAGACCTCACGTCTCTTGGCGACATTCTCGACGAGGCCACGAAGTAGGTTTTTCCACTCGTTGGAATTTCAGAGCCGCGTTCCCAACGGAGCGCGGCTTTTTTTATCCGGAAATGCGTATTAAAAAAGATTTGCCGCGCGGGTAAATGCGCACCACATGAAGCGTGTGACAATTTTAACTTCAAATTTTTGCGCAGATTGCCGCGCGGTGGAATTGCCGTTGTCTGCGCTATGTTGAATCGAAAGCTGATATTATTTTATTAAGCAGATAGACTGCATTTTTGCAAAATAGCTTGTCTTTTTAGATTTTTTCAGGCGCCTATGCAAGGGGTCGGCAGCAATTTGGGCAATATTGCGGGTGCGCGATTTAAACTTATTTTGCATGGCGCGCGTTTTGATTGTAGTGCACAGGCCGCTTTTTTTTAATTTTTAACGCTTAAAGATTCATTTTGTTTGTGCGCCTAAATTCCACTTCCGCGCCAAAAGCACTTTTTAGGTTGTATATTTGTTTATTTGCGCGTTGCGCTTAATTTTTAAAGCCGCCTTGAAAGCAATACAAAGCACCGCAACTTCGCGCGGGGGTATGGCCCTTCAAAATGTGCAATTTGGATGTAGGCTTTGTTATTTTTTCTGACGCTTTTTTTGTGTTTTATCGGCAGCCGCAAACAAAAAAAAACGCCGCTTGCCGGCGGCTAAAACAAAGGGAGAAACCAACCGTTATTTGCGTTTGTCTGTCAGAGGCATCATTTGCCCCTTTCTGAACACGGTGATTTGTCCCGTGGACGAAGACACAACAAAAGACAGGCAATCCGCAATTAAAGATATCGCATAGGCCGCCGCGTGGCGCGCGCCCAACCCGCCCGGCAATTGCAATTTGAAGTCCGGAGTGTGTATGAGGGCGCCCGCAGCCTCTAATATTCCGCTCCCGTCTATTATAAAGGCGCCGTCTATTAGAGAAAATTCCTTTACCGTTTCGTCCATAAAGGGATTTAGGACATTGCGGTCCTCCGGTTTATATCCGTAAAACGGGTTTAAAATCAACTGCTTCAGGTGCGGCTTTAGGTCGTCAAATTTCCCAAGAACAAATATGCAGCCAACTGGCTTTCCCTCTCGGCCCTCTATTGAAAGCTCAGTGGCTATGTCTATAACGCGCTCGACAACTTCGGGCTTAACACCCGCAGGCAACATGTCTTTCTGTATGAAAATATCCGAGAACTCCCTCTCTATGTCGAGAATTGTGAGCGTGTCTATCAGATTGCTGTTGCGGACGCCGCCTATGCAGCAGATTTTGTCTTTTGAATTAAACAGGCCGCGCGTCAAACCTATCATTATTGCGCTTCTTAACTGCGAAAACCTCGACGCTGAAAAAGACCTTACGTTTATGACATTCCAGCTTGGTATGCGGAACGAAAGATTCTTTTCGGTCATAACCACTACGTTGAAGTCTCCAAAATAGCGCGTCAAATCCGGTATTGTCTTAAACGAGTCTCCCTGCAGGAGAATGGACGAACACTTGGAAACTTTTGCAATTTTTACCGCCGTGCGCGCAAGAAGGAGGTTTATTCTGTCCTCTTTCTCAAGCGAACGCAACCTCAGCGGGGCGGCCTTTTTTTGCTTTTGGGTATCGGTTCCCCCTGAAAACGCCTCCATTACGGCGCCCCTGAATTCGTTTATGTCGGCGCAGGCGTTGAGCTTTGTTATCAACTCCTGCCTGGAAAATATGTGCGCAAGCGTGGATAAAATTTGCAGATACGTGTCCACTTCCTCGTTTGAAAGCAGCATCACAACAATTCTGATTCCGCCGTATTCGTCCGAGGAATTAAACTTAACCCCGTTGGGCGTTCTTCCCACGGCAAAAACGTACTTCTGCCTTAGGCCTTTCACGCGGGTATGGGGCATGCAAATGCCGTCGCCCAAATAAGTGGATATGGCCTTTTCCCTCTCTATTATGTCGTCCCTCACTTGCCGGCGGTCTTCGTTGCCAAGGAGGCTCTCGGGAACCGTCGCCAATAGGGCCGACACAACATCGCCGAAATCGACTTTCTCAATGTCGATTATTCGCGATTTTGTCAGGAATTTCTGCAGCCTCATTTTTCAGCCCGTCTTTTGCAATCTATTAATTTGACCTTGGTATGTTCCAGTTGAAGGCGTCTTTCTTTATTTCGTACAGTGTGCCCACAATCATAACCGCTACGAAAAACAGCGTTGGCAAAAGGATTGGCGCATGCTGTATCAGAAGGTCGTTATACGCCAAAACGAGCGGAAGCATAAACACCATTTCTATATCGAACACCACAAACAGCATTGCAACCATGTAAAAACGCGCCCCAAAACGCGGGTGAGGCTTTCCTATCGGCACAATTCCGCATTCATAAGCCGAATCTTTCACCTTGTTCGGCGCCGCCCTCTGCCCGAAAATATGGCTTGCCGCCACAATGGCCACACCCATGCCGACGGCAACCAAGACTTGCAATATCACGGAAATATAAGCGCTGGAATCCATTGGCGGTAAATTTCGCAATTTTTGCGGATATTGCAACTAAATTTTGCCCGCTTTGCCGCCTAATTCCGCCCGCCGCGCGGAAAGCAGGCCGACTAAAGCTTCGATTCTGCCCGGGAGAGCCTGTCGTTTATGGCAACTCCTATGCCTGTATTCGGGACTCTTTGGCAAAAAAATCCATTTGGAGAAATTTTATCCAATTTTCTCAAAAGCGAATATAAATTTGCCGCCGCCTCCGATAAGTCGGAATTTTCCGAAAGCCAAAAATGGTTGCTTTCCGGGGAGGTTGGCCTGGTGAAAAATATGACGTTTTCAGCGCGTAAATTTTCCACTTCCGACGGACAATCGAAAAGGGTGAGGCGCGAGTGCGGGCTGTAATGGCTCTTCAGCATTCCAGGCGCCTGTGGCTGCGCTTCGTTGTGCTTTGGCGAGGCGTCGATTTCCTCTGCGAGGGCCGCCTCCAATTCTTCCACTGGCACTGGGCCGGCCCTCAACAGCTTATGTCCTTTGCCGGATTCCGACAGCATCAAAATAGTTGATTCAACACCCTTGGCGCATTTACCGCCGTCTAAAATAAAGTCGATTTTATCCGCAAGCTGCTCAGCCACGTGTTCCGCTGTTGTGGGGCTCACATACCCGAATGGGTTTGCCGAGGGCGCCGCTATCGGGCAGCCGCACGCCTCTATAAACTTTCGCATCAGCGAGTGGGAAGGCATTCTGACCGCCACCGTATCCATTCCTGCCGTCACTATTCCGGGAATGCAATCTCTCTTCTTTAAGACCAAGGTCAGCGGGCCGGGCCAGAACCTTTTTGCCAAAATTTTTGCGCGATCCGTCAAGAATGCGACCTTTTCGGCCATGGCCATATCGCAAACATGCACTATCAAAGGGTCTATAAACGGGCGCCCCTTCGCGCTAAATATTTTTCTGACAGCGCGTTCATCGAGGGCATTCGCCGCCAATCCGTACACCGTTTCCGTCGGCACGCCGCCTATGCCGCCGGATAAAATAAAACCAGCCGCCCCGAGTATATCTCCGGACGGCTGGACAAACTGTTTTGAAACACCCATGGCGCAAGGCCCGCTCGGGCAAAACACTACTTCATCAGAAGCATGTTGCGCGCGTGCTTAACTGCCTTCTTTACGTGACGCTGTTCCTTTGCCGTCAAACCCGTAAACTTGCGCGGAAGAATTTTGCCCGTTTCAGTGACATAGCGATTGAGCGCCTCTGTGTCCGTGAAGGCGATTTCAGCTGGATTCTTTTTCTTTGGTTCTTCTGTCATGGTCTTTACCTGTTTCTTTTGTGCGCCCAAGCCGATTCGACGGCCGCGTTAAGCGCGCGCCCGGAGGGAGTCGAACCCCCAACCTTCTGATCCGTAGTCAGAAGCTCTATCCAATTGAGCTACGGGCGCAGAACGCATCAAACAAACCGCCACCGCCGCATCGACTGCGCCAAGACGGTTTGAAATTGAATTGCCGAATAATCCTTTTTTTGACCGCCATTGCAAGAAAAATTTTTTTAATTTTAAAAAAAATCCCACCTTTTCTTTATCCATTCTGGTGCATTATTTAAACCGCTTAATTTGCAATAAGATATGTTTTAGCGGGAGCGTTTGTACACTCCAGAAAAATTTTTTCGCGCTAAAATTGTGTTTGTGCGGGCATTGCGATGTCATAATTTTTGAATTTTACTCCGCCTTTGCCAAGCTCCATTAAAAGCTGAAATTTTTTTGTGTGTCCTTTTTGCAAATGGAAACTTTTTTATCATCTACACCTTGCTCCACTTCCGCACTTGAAAAATTTTTTGTATCTAAGCCGCTTCCTTGTACTCCATTCCCCTTGCAACGTTGGGGCCTGTTTCAGCCTGCGCCCATATCTTCTTTTGCGCACTCTTAACAGGCTAATATTACGGCACACTCCGCGTACATTGCGCATGTGGCATTTTTAGTTTTCCGCCTTAATGCGGGCGAAAAATTTCTTACTTTGGAACTTTTCATTCTAAGCGGTGTTAAATCTAAGAAAGCATGAAAAGGATAGTTGCGTCTATTTTCGGGCTAAAAAACTATCAGAAAAAGCTTGTGTTTGGGTTTTCTTGCATTTTCATGGTTTACTTATAGTTGGGAGTGCTCGAGCAAGAGATACTTCCAAAAATGAAAGGAAGGTAATTAAGATGCCTGTAAAATCGGAATCGAAGAAGAAAAAGACCGTAAGCGCGGCCGCTGCCAAGGCGGCAGCCCCCAAAAAGCGTGCGGCTGGAAAGTGCTCCGGAAAGGCGGCAAAGAAGTGTGCCGCTGCGCCCGCTTCAAAAGAGCAGGTTGCGGAGAAGACTGCCCCAAGCAAGTTGACGAGGATTATCGTTAAATACAATGTTGGCTGGGGAAATCAGTTGTATATTCGCGGTACAGGTGCAGGTCTGAACTGGCACAAGGGCGTTCTTATGCAGTGCATAGGAGAGGACGAATGGCTCTGGGAGCAGTTGGTCTCCAAGGGAGGCTTGAAGTTCAAAGTTCTCGTCAATGACGAGATTTGGAATGCCGACGAAGACAGTTCCGTGGAAGCCGGAGAAACGGTTATATTCCACCCGACTTTTTAGTTGGCGGCGCGAAATTGCGAAGAAAGGGAGCGGCTTGCATGCGGCTCCCTTTTTTTATTTTACGCGGGCAGGTGAGTGTTTTTACGGATGAATTGCAAAACTCTGTTTATCGGCAAATGCCGCGCGGCGCATTTAAATTAGCGCGCGCTTGTTTAGGGTGATTTTCTTGCGGGATATTTCGACTCGTTTGGTTAACATTCCCGCATTTCAAAAATTCCGTTTTTTCCCTGGGCCTTCCTCTGTGGCGAAGAATTTTTGGCTGCCGCGCCGGAAGCGGATTTCCCCGTATGGAACGCCGGTTCACATGCCGGGATTTCTCCGCGCGGCTTTTGCGAGCGTCTCTTTAGACGCTCCAGAAATAGAATAGCACAGACATTATAGCGGTTGGGACTGCCGCGCCCGCAAACAAAAGAATCGGGGAAACGCCGCCTTTAAAGTGCTCTTTTAGCACCGACAACCCGGCAAGATTTGGCGCATTGGCAATTACTGTCAAACCGCCCCCGCTTACGGCTCCGCTGAGAACTATGTATTTCATTGCGTCGCTAAAATTCGGGACAAGCGAGGCCAAGTACGTTATTGCCGCATTGTCGTTGAAGGCCGTCAAAAAAATTGTCCCTGCAAAAAGAATTTTGTCCTCCATGCTCATCAGCACAGGCTCTATCCACCAGCCTTGCAGGCTTCCGTGGGTGACAAGCGCGGCAAGAAATATTCCCACCAAAATGGGGCTTCTATACTTCAAGTGCGGCTGAAAGTGCGATGTCACGTCAACAAAGCCTATGAAGGCCAGAAATAGAAACACTAACAATACCGGATAATGCAGCAGCAGGACACTCCCGACTATAAAAGCTATATTTGTGCAAGTTATCCAAGCGGGCATTTTTTGTCCGTCCGAGGCTTCCGAATCTATGGCGCTTTGGCGGCGCTGCTGTAGCAGCTTAAACTCTTTCCCGAATACTGCAAAGTAAAGAGCCGTTGCGCAAACTATGCCAACAATTGCCTTTATCCCGAAGGTCTTAAACATGAAAGCAAGCCCCCAATCCCACGTCTTTGCAACCATGAGCACCGGCGGCGCCGAAAAGTGCGAGAGCGTTCCGCCCACGGATATCGAAACGAACAGCAGCCCAAGCGTGGCGTATTTAAGCGCCCTTGAAGGACCATATTTGTAGAACTTTTCCGACAGCAATATTGCGCAAATCATTATTGCCGCCGGCTCGGTTATGAACGAGCCAAGTAGCGGCCCTGCGACAAGTATAGACACCCACCATGCGCCCACGGTTTCCCCGCCGAATCTTGCCAGCCTGCTTATTAGGTTGGTTGCAAAAAGTATCACCGGGCGCGCGGAGGCCATGCACATTATAACTATGACAAACACCGGTTCGGCGTATTTATCCTGTTCGTAGGCAAGTTTGTTCATGTACCCGGCAAGAGTGTGGTATCCGTAAAACCAGCATATGAGAGCAAACAGCGGTATCAGCCACAGCGCAAATATTATCTCCACCTCACCGAACAGTTTCAGCACTTTGCTTATTGTGCTTATGTGGTCTTCGCTTATTCCCGTAATGCCCGTGAGCCTTTGTTTGCGCTCTTTTACCGAAGCAGACCACCTTAAAAACACTCTGTAGCAAAATGTGTGGATTACCGCGCACAAAAAAATTATTGAAACATACAAGTTCAGCGGTTCCATTCTCACGCGCCTGCACAGCGTCTCCCACAGGTTTGCCTCCGTTGGGTATGATTGCAATGGAATTGGGTAGAGCAGGGGGGAATGTTCCTGAACGTCCTGCGCGCTTGCCCCAGCCGCGTGCGCCAACAGCGCAAGCGCCGCAAAAACCGCAAGCTTCGCCGCGAAAGATATCCCCTTTGAACGAGTTTCGTTTATTCTTAACATTGTCTGCCTGTCGGGAATGCGCCTCCCTTTGTGGTATGGCCTTGAGAGTAGAGTTTTTCAATTGTGGGCTGTCAAGACATATCGCAGCAGACTTCTTCGGCATCTATCTCACTCGGGTGTTCCAGCCTTTTGCCGGGGAGGATTGCTGTCGGCTTGCGAAAGTTTAGATTCCCCCAATAGATACCTTTCTATTTCTTGGAGTTCCCGCTCTTCGGAAAGTGAGGCTTTTTTAAGGTAGTATTCGTAGTATTCTTTTTCTTTAGGGCTCCATATATTTGCTTCAAGGTAGTCTCCGCAGAAAGGGACGTAAAGGTCTATCCACGCGCATATTTTGTCAAGTTCCTCTTTCGACAGCATGAGGTGGCTGTGACCGTCCCTGAGCATAGTGTATAGTTTGCTATTCGCCGAACCCCGCGTGTATGGAGCCTGCAAAACAGGCGCGCTTTGGGCTCCGATCCAGTTTACGAGCTCGCTCTTGTAATCTACCGTGAAGGGATTGCCCTTGTTCTTCATTGAGGGGCGCAACAAATTGTAGTAGGCGTCGTTGAAGTTCCTTCCGGCCCGCCTATTGGGGATAGGTACGTCCAGAAGGCTGAACGCGCGCCTGATGGCATGTTTGTTTTCCTCTATGAAATCTTTGATGTGCTCGTCACTGACAGGTGCGTAATCGGCAACAGACTTTAATTTTGAGTAGTCGTTTTCATCGTGCAGCCTTGCCGCGGAACGGTCGTTATGGCAGCGTATGCAATTTTCGTTCAATATAGGCTGAATCACCTTCCTGAAGGAAAATCCGCCTTTGACATCGTAAAACGGCCTCAGCTTTTCAGGTTTCCTTTGAGGTGAGAGGCCTGCGTATTTTAGGCTGTTTTCATTCTTGTTTCCGTGGCACCCCATGCACGCGTAAAATTCGTTGGGTTGCATGGCTGTCCACGAGCGCATTGTGGCTGCAACGCAGCCATTCTTGTCGACAAGCTGAAAATAGACGGGCGTGCGCGCAGGTATTTCAAAATAGGCCGAGCCGTCTGGTTCAACCGGAACTTCGCCAAGTATTTCTTTAACATCCCACGAGCCGTTTCCCAAAGCTATGGGCGTAAACGCATGCCCCATGCCCGCGCCGTCGAGACTTGTCATCGGCAAATTCCCGACCGGCGCGCGCCTGTAGTGAAGCCTTACAACGCGCACTTTTTCTATGGTTCCCTTTTTTAAGCCCTTTGTTCCCATTCCTTCGTACACGTTTCTTATCAGGCAATAGCCTTTGTCGTTTGAATAGTCCACCGACGATTTCTCAAGCATGGGAATTTCCCTTTTTGCCACCGCTACTGCCTGCATTTGGCTCAGATTGGGAGAGTCCGTTTTAAAGGGCACAAGAATCTCGCGCTCGCCAGCGTCGTTTATCGCATAGAGCCTGAACGGAAAGCGCCTCATGCGGTTTTTCATGTCCTCACTCCCGCAGTCTTGGCTAAGTATATTTGCGCTTACTATGTACGCGCCGTCGGCAAGCGGGTAGGGGTAGCGAAACTGGATTCCGTCTTGGGCGTATCTGTCGCGTGCCTTCGGTATTTCGCGCAGCGGGGCTATGGCCGTTATTCCTGCGCCTTCCTGCCTCCCTTTTGAAACGTCGATTTTCGCAAGCCAGCCCTGCTGGGGCGTGTGGTGACCGTGCAATATGCACACAAATTTATTCGGAAAACCGGGAATTTGGCGCGCGTGCCCCATTGCGGTTGGAGCCCAAGATTTATTCCCGTACAGCTCGTTTTGGAAAGTGCCGTCCGGCTTCATTGTAAAGAGGGCCTGCGTGTAAACCTGGCCTCTGTCGTTGTAATCCCAGCGCGTATAGACGATATCCCCGTTCTCGCATACGGTGGGATAGGTTGTGTGAACCTGGTCGAAGCCGACGCGCCTTATGCGCGTTCCATCCGCGCCCATAATGTACATGTTGCTTACTTCAGTGGTGTAGCATCCGGTTGAGTGTTCGCATCGGGTGGAGCTGAATGCAATTTCCCCCGTGGGCAGATATTTTCCCTCGTAGTCTGCCTGCTTGGGCGACTTCGCCAGAAGGCGCACATGGCGGGTGGAAATATCCATCTCGTACAGGCTGTAATCGTCCTGCTTGTTTTTTTTCCATGCAAACAGAATTTTCTTGCCGTCGTATGAAACGTCCGGGTCTCTTATTGTCCCGTCTTTGGATTCCAACAACACCATTCTTTCCATATCTTTCCCGTTGAAAGTCAACAGGCACAACTTTGAATTTGGATGGAAATGTTTTTCTCCGCGCGCGTCTGAAAGGCCCTCGGTGTAGGCGTAAAAACTTGGCCTTATGGGGATCCTTTCAACATACGCGAAACATTTGGCCCTGCCTCCGAAAAAATCTGACAGGAATTTTTCCCTGTTGGCTGTGCGCGCTTTCAAATATCGCGCTATCGCGGAGGCAAGACAGCCCCGCTCGTTGCCATACCCGTCATGCGACATGCCGACTTTCTCTTCATATTTTTGAGCGGCTTTTGCAAAAAGTTTAACCACCTTTTCCTCTCCGGATACCAACACTTCCAAGTTCCCACCAATGTCGGCCAATAACCAGTCTGTCTGCAACGGATTTTCTTTAGCGGCCTCTGCCAGCCTGACTTTTGCCGCGTCAATATCCGGGCATTTTAAAAGTTCTCTCGCCAGCCTCTCCAAAAAAACCTCATTCGTTCCCCCGCAAACCATTGCCGCAGCGAATTGTGCCGCCATCAGCAAAGCAATCGAAAACAACTTAAATATCCGCCTCCCCATACTCGCCTAAAATCAAACAGCATCTATAATTCGCGTCAACCATTTTGGATTTTTTTAATCCCTCCTTCCCAATTTTATTTCCGCGCAAAAGGAGTGTTTTTATTGTTTTCGCCTTTCAAAAGTAGACGGCTTTAAAGAATCAGTAATTTTTTTAATTAAAAAACATTTTCAGTTTTTGCTTAAAATTGGGGATACTTTGTCTGTGCCGCCAAATGGGCGAATATTGCCTCTCCCTTTTGCGCCTAATTGCGGCATCTGGACGCAAAAAAATCGATGCAACCTTGCATTGCACCGATTCCTCCCCCGCCGATACCCGCAAAAAAAGATACGCCCGTTTCAAGCCGGCATTTTTCCTCTCTACGCCCAAACTATAAAAATTTTTTTATATTCGCGCGTTCAAAATCAATACACCTGTTTCGTTTGCCCGTGGAAAAGGAACCGCGCAACCACAAGTATTCGTTATTGCGGTTCCCCCACACTCCGGCGCGCGAGTTCGCAAAGCCTATTCCTCAAAAGAATAGAATTTGCGGTCAACCGCCTGCGCCGCGACAATTACACTTGTCCCGAAAATATCGTCCACGCTCGCCCCGCGGGATATTTCCGCAACAGGTTTTGTCAGGCCTGTCATAATTTGGCCGTAGCACTTTACGTCCGAGGTTATCTGCACCAGCTTGTAAGCCGTATTCCCGGAGTTGAGATCGGGGAAAATCAAAATATTCGCCCTTCCTGCCACGGACGAGTTTATTCCCTTGAGTTCGGCCACAACCGGCCTCAGCGCCGCGTCCACCTGCAATTCCCCGTCTATGTCTATATCAAGGCCCTGCGCCATTGCCTTTTCATGGGCGAGCGCCGTTGCCGCCTTCATTTTTAAAACATTCGGGTCAACCGTTGCCGAAGATTTGGAACAATACGCCAGCATTGCAACTTTCGGCTTTTCCAGCGTAAGATGGTTTACCAAAGTTGCCGTTGTCACCGCTATGTCGGAAAGTTGCTCCTCAGTCGGGTTTGGTATTACGCCGCAGTCCGCCATAAACAGATCTCCGTTTATTCCAAGCTCCTCGCTGTCTGATGCCAAAACCATCATGGAACTCGCCGTCTTTATCGACTTCTGCAGCGGCACTATTTGGAAAATTTGCCTCAATGAACTTGAACTTGCTATCGTAGCACCTATGACAACGGCATCGGCGCGCCCAGTCATAAGCATCATTGTGGCGTAGTAGCCGGACTTTTTCAGCAATTCCCTGGCTGTTTCCGGCTCATAGCCGCGGAATTTCGGCATGCCGTTAAAAGTTTTTGCCATATCTTCGAAGTCGTCAGCAAGCTCTGGCTGGATTATTTTCATTCCGTCAAGGCGCACGTCTATCGAATGCGCAGTGCGCTCTATTTCCTCTTTGTCCCCTACAAGGAAGGGCACCCCCAACTTTTTTGTGGCGAACTGCCGAGCCGCCTGCAGTACGCGGGGATCGGAACCCTCCGCATAAACAAGGCGCTTTGGGTGGTTTTGCAAACGTGCCGAAAGTCTTTTTACAAGTGACATATCTTTTCTCTTTTTTGAGATTCGCCGCAAGGTTGAATGTTCCGAAACATTATCTCTAAATCCGCACGCAAGTCAACACACTTTTGTCCGCTTGCGCCCAGGAAGGAAAAAATTTGGCTTTGCACTGAGTGTGCCGCGATACTTCGCGGCAGGAGTCATCCACGCACAAAAAAGCGCGATGGCCGCGTTGCCGCCGTCGCGCAATAAAAACACGCTAAAGCCAACTTATTCCGCAGGCTTGGTCTTGGGCAAACCCGTCACGCGCTTGACCTCCTTTATCGTCCCGCGCTTGCGGAGCAAATCAATGCGCTCAAAACGCTTCAACACGCTGCGCTTCTTTGAAGACGAAGACCCACCACTTTTTAAACTTGTATGTTGCGACATAAATTACTCCTTGATTTAAAAATCTATAATTCGCCCGATTAAACGGCGCTTCTCTCAAAAATCAACATTTTTTTTCTCCGAAAAAAATTTTCCTCCTTCAAGCCGCGCCCGGCGCTCGGTTTTTTCACAAAAAAGCCGGCGGAATTTCCGCCGGCCTGAAATATTGGAAGTTGAACTTTTAGCGCCGTTTTACCACCACCAGCTGGGTTTGGAAGGAAGGAATTCCTCCTTGTAGGCGTAGAGTGAACGCAGATACTTGTCGGCCTCGGGGTTCTTCGGGAACTTCATGTTGATCGGGTCGTATTCAAGCTCCTTATTCGGATTCAAAACAGCCACCATGTTCAAGAGAACCATCTCAGTGAAGGGCGCCGCATAGTTGAAGTTGCCCATCGGGTTTTTGCCCTCAACACACGCCTTCGCCCATTCCTGATGGGGATTGCCCGGCTTGGTTGAACGCGCAATCGTCTTGGCGGGAAGCTTTCCGCCCTTGGCCAAATCGCGCATAATGTTGCGCGGATAGATTGTGGTGCCCTGTCCGTATTCATTCGTGTACACAGTCTGCTTTGTGCCCACTATGAACGTGCAGTTGTCATTGCGCTTGTCGGTCAAAAATGCCTCGTCAACCCTCTTGACCTCCTTGGGCCTGCGGCCGCCGTCAAACCAGTGCAGCCTGATCTTTCCGCCCTTGCCCCTCTTGTTTGCAAACTCCATTTCCGCGGAGGCCGCCTTGGGCCAATCGTAGTCGGAGAAGGGGGTTGAATTTGCCTTCACCTTCGTGGGATAGCCAAGCTCCAAACCAGAGTATGGAACATCGAGGAAGTGGCACGCCATGTCGCCGGCAGCTCCAGTGCCGTAATTGCGCAAACCGCGCCAAGTAAAGGGAAGTATAGCCTTGTTGTAGGGCTGATAGGGCGCAACACCCAACCACAAATTGTAGTCCAAAGTGGCCGGTACGGGCTCTCCCGGCGGAACCTTCAGGCCGCCCTGGGGCCATATGGGACGGTTCGTCCAGCAGTAGATATCTTCTATTTCGCCAAGAAGTCCGGCATCGCTCCATTCCCTTATGAGGCGCCAGCCGTCGTTAGTGTGACCCTGGTTGCCCATCTGGGTGAACACGCCAGCCTCGTCAGCCAAGCGCTGCAATTCGCGCGCTTCCCAGACCGTGCGGGTCAGGGGCTTTTCGCAATAAACATGTTTGCCCTTGGCTATGGCCCACGCGCAAATCGGATAGTGCATGTGGTCGGGCGTGCAAACGGCAACCGCGTCTATGTCTTTGTCCATTTTATCCAGCATTACGCGGTAGTCGCGGAAACGCGGAATGTCGGGATATTTTTTATACGTGTCCGCAGCCCTTGCGTCGTCCACATCGCAGAAGGCAACCAAACGCGCGTCGCTGCTTGCCGCAATGGAATCAACAGCCGCGCGACCTCTCCCGCCAGCTCCGACTATGGCCACCTGCAACTTGGAATTGGCCCTCTTTACCTTGCTTGTCGCGCAGGACGGCAATATCATCAAAGACGACAACGCCGCCGCGCCCTTTAGGAACTCTCTTCTCTTAATCATATATATCTTTCCTTTTGTTGGAATTCATTAAAAAAATGCCTTCTGTTGCGCCCTCCGCCCGCATCGGCGCAAAGCGCTTCCAAAACTCAAAGCTTTACCGCCGATGGCAGGAACTCTTTTCTGTAATTGTACAGAGACTTTGTAAAGGCGTTCGCCTCCGGACAATTCGGGAATGTCATGGTGCTGGAATCGTATTTGAGCTCTCTCCCCGGCAACAGGGCGGAAACCATTCCCAACAGCGCAAACTCTGTAAACGGCGCGGAATAATCAAAATTCGCCGGAGGATTGACGCCCGCAACGCAGCACTTTGCCCATTCGGCGTGCGGATTGCCGGGCGCAACTGAACGCGGTATTTTCTTTTCGGGGAAAATTTTGTCGCGCAGCGCATCGCGCATCTTTTCTCGCGGGAACAAAATGGAAGTGGCGCCGTAGAAATTCCCGGTCATGGTGTTTTTTGTGCCGACAATAAAGGTTTGGTTCCTGTCTTCGTAGCCGTTCCTTTTCTTCGCTTCCTCAAAATATTGCTGGGGAACCCTCTTGATTTCCTTTGGCTTGCGGCCGCCGTCGAACCAGTGCAGCCTAATCTTGCCGTCTTTGCCGAACTTGTTGGTGAAAGTCATCACAAAATCCGCGCTCTTCGGCCAGCTGTAGTCGGAGGCTTTGTCGGCATTGCCCACTATTGTGTCGGGCATGCCAAGCTCCAAGCCTGAATACGGAACATCGAGAAAATGGCAGGCCATGTCGCCCGCGGCGCCCGTGCCGTAGTTGCGCAAACCGCGCCATGCAAAGGGCAATATGGCCCTGTTGTAGGGCTGGTAGGGGGCAACCCCAAGCCACAAATTGTAGTCGACCTCCGGCGGCACCGGCTCTCCCGCGGGAATTTTTAGCGATTCCCCCTGGGGCCATATTGCGCGGTCGGTCCAGCAATATATGTCTTCTATTTCGCCGAGTATGCCCGCCTCAGTCCATTCCCTGAGGTTGCGCCAGCCCTCCATTGAGTGCCCCTGGTTGCCCATCTGGGTGAATACGCCCGCCTCTTTGGCAAGGCGCTTAAGTTCGCGCGTTTCCCATATTGTGCGGGCAAGTGGTTTTTCGCAGAAAACGTGCTTGCCGTTGGCTATGGCCCATGCGCAAATCGGGAAGTGCATGTGGTCGGGAGTGCAGACAGCCACGCCGTCGATCTGCTTGCCCATCTTGTCGAGCATTACGCGGTAGTCGCGGAAACGCGGAACATCGGGATATTTTTTGTAATTTTTGGCGGCCTGCCTGTCGTCGACATCGCAAAACGCCACAACTTTAGCCTCCGGGCACGACATGAGCGAACCAACTGCCGCATCGCCGCGTCCGCCAACCCCAACTATCGCAACGCGAAATTTTGAATTTGCCCCCTTTGTGTTGGCCCACGCCTTAGACGACAAAAACATTGCCGACGTTGCCAGCCCGACACCTTTTAAAAACGACCTTCTCGATGTATTCATGTTTCCCGTAAACCTTTCCGACGCCCCCACCGCGGAACGCACCCCGCGCCCCGCAATGCGCCCCTTTTCGACGATAGGTATAGCGGCCCAGCCCGCGAATTTCAAGCGATTTTTTCTTTCCGCAAAAAGGCGTTGAAAAATTTTTTTTAACGTCATTAACTTGGCGCATGGAAAACAAGGTTGCGGTAGTTTTGACAACTTTTCCCGACGACAAGTCCGCCAATAGGGTGTGCGCCGAGCTTGTTAAGTCGGGGCTGGCCGCGTGCGCGCAAATAGGCGGCGAGATAAGATCGGTTTATGTTTGGAAAGGTACATATTGCGACGAGCGCGAAATACCGGTGTCGCTAAAAATTCCCTTTGGCAAACTTGATTTGGCCAGGGAGTCGTTCCTGAAGCAGCATCCTTACGAATGTCCGCAGTGGCTTGCTTTAGAAGCGCAGGCGTCTTTTGGATATGCCCAATGGGTCAACGGAGAAGTTTCGGGTCCGGGCGGCGGCGCTCTTTAATGGAGGGAAAGAAAATGTGTTTAATTGATATATCGCGCGCCTCCGAGGCGGACATACCGCTGATAATGGAGATTGCAAATGTTGCTTTTCCGCGCACCTATGCGGAGATCCTTTCGCCGGAGCAGACCGAATATATGATGGACTGGATGTATTCGCGCAAGAGCCTGCTAAAGCAGTTTGCGGACGGACACGCATACTACATAGCCAGGCTGGGCGGGCGGGGAATTGGATATGTTTCGGTAGAAAGGCAGGGTGAGAGGCTTTTTCATCTGCAAAAGATATATGTCTTGCCGGATTTTCAGGGCAGAGGGGTTGGGCGGCGGCTTTTCGAGGCGGCTATCGTCCACGTCAAGGGCTTGTGCAACCAGCCGTGTACTTTGGAACTGAACGTCAATCGAAACAATAAGGCGCTGGATTTTTATCGGAAAATGGGCATGAAAAAAGTTCGCGAGGGCGACTTCGACATAGGCAGCGGCTTTTTTATGAACGATTTTATTATGGGTATGTCAATCTGACGATAAATTTTTGTTGATTTTATTTTTTTCTCAAATAAAGTGCGAATCTTTTAAATAGGATGCGCCGTCTCCGAGAGGTTTCGGTGCGGATATTTTTATTATAGAGACAGAAGATGAAACAGATAAACCTCAAAACAACCAGCAGAACAAAAGTTGGCGGCAATTCGGCGAAAGCCTACCGCAGGGAAGGGCGCGTGCCCGCCGTAATCTACGGCGAAAACGGCGAAAAGAATCTTCTTATAGACGCGAAGGTGCTCGATTCCGCTTTGAAGGAAATAAGCGGTAAGGCTGTGCTTCTCGAGATAGATTTCGACGACGGCACGGATTCGCGTTTTGCGATGCTGAAGGCTGTTGACAGGAATCCGATTTCCGGGGTTCCGACGCATGTGGATTTTGTGGAAGTTGTGCGTGGAAAGCCAATGAAGGCTGTTTTGCCCTTGCACTTTGTCGGAGAGTCTTTCGGCGTCAAGAACGAGAACGGCATCATAGAGATACACGAGCACGAGGTGACAGTAAAGTGCCGTCCCCGCGACCTTCCCGAGATGATTGTCATAGACATATCGGATTTGCACGTTGGGCAGGCAATCCACCTCAAGGACGTGAAAGCTCCCGAAGGTGTGGAGTTTGAGGCCCACAAGTTGGAGGATATACTTGTGACCTGCAACCTGATAGAGGTAGAGGAAGAGCCCGTTGCCGCCGGCGAAGAGGCTGCGGCACCGGCTGCTGCTCCGGCACCTGATGCGGCGGCCAAGAAATAAATTTTGCGCTTTGGCCGCCCCTTGTTCTTGGGGCGGCGCGCGTGGTTCTTTAACAGGGAGACTGAATGTCTGTAAGGGTTGTAATGGGGCTTGGCAACTTTGGGGTCGAGTACGACGGCACTCGGCACAATGTGGGGGCGTCTTTGGTGAGGCGCCTGGCTGCCGGTTGCGGCGCGGAGTTTTCGCGCAACAAGTATTGCGGGGCCTATGTCGCAAAAATTGATTTGCGCGGCAGGGGCGTTGTGTTGGCCTTTTCAGACTCTTACATGAATCTCAGCGGCGTATGCCTCGGTAAAATTTTGAGGTTTTACAATGTTGCGTGCTCGGAATGCGCGGTTGTGCACGACGACATCTCGTTTGAAGTAGGGCGGGTGAAGTTGTCTGTGGGCGGTTCTTCCGGGGGGCACAACGGGGTGGAAGACATAATGTCCAGGTGCGGAAACGAATTTGTCAGGGTGAGGGTTGGCATAGGAGGAAAACCGGATCCCCGAATGGATTTGGCCGACTACGTTTTGGGCAGGCTGGACGAAATAGATGCCGCAAAGATAGATTTGGTGGACATAGGCGCATGTGTTGGGGCTCTTGTTTCCGGGGGCGTGCAGGCAGCGCAGAACTTGTTTAACAGGCGTCGTTAGGAATGTTGGGGGTTCCCCGGCTGACCTTTGGGCGCGCTTTTATAGGGCAATTTAATTTACAAACAACAAAACAGATCATGAAGAAGTATACAGCAACGTTTATTCTCGACACGAGAAGTTATAATGATCCGGTGGAGACGCTCGTGGACAACATCAAGGGCGTGATGGAATCCGTCGGGTGCAAGATTGAGAGTGTTGAGAACATGGGGCAGCGCACCTTTGTTCGCACGCCCGACAGGAAGTTCCCGGCCGGCATATATGTGCAGGTGAAGTTCGAGGGTCCGTCGAATGCGAACAGCCAGATTAAGGAGAAGCTTCGTCTGGATAAAACGGTGGACAGAATTTTGGTTTTGGCCGATTAGCCTTTTCGGGAGGAACAGGTTATGCCGTCTTTCAACAAAGTGATACTGATGGGGAATCTCTCGAGGGATCCCGAGTTGATGCAGACAAAAAACGGCACAAGCATATGCCGTTTTTCGATAGCGGTAAACAGGTCTTACAACGCGCAGGACGGGTCTTCGCGCGACGAGACTTGTTTTGTTGAGATGGACAGCTTTGGGCGCACCGCCGAGAACATAAGCAAGTTTTTTTCCAAGGGCAGGCCAATACTTGTTGAGGGCAGGTTGCGCCAGGACACTTGGGAAGACAAGCAAACCGGGCAGAAGCGCAGCAAGCTTTTGGTTGTGGTTGAGCGTTTCGAGTTCGTTTCCTCCGGGGGCGGGCGCGACGGCGGGGCTCCGGATTATGACCGTTCTTCTCCGGCGCCGAGGGGGGCGCAGCATCCTTCGGCCCCGATATCGGACGACATGGAGGACGACGACGTTCCGTTTTGATGTAGAGAATTGACGGCGCCGGCGTTTGTTTGGCGGCGCCAACTTTTGTGGAAATATTAAAAGCAGTATAGAATATGGCAACAAGCAAGGTGTTATTGGTAAAGCCCGTTGAAGATTTGGGCGGCGAGGGAGAACAGGTGACTGTAAGGGCTGGGTATGCCCGCAATTATTTGTATCCCCAGAAGTTGGCGATGCCCGTCAACAAGGCCAACAAAAAGCAGATAGAGGCTTTGATAAAGGCCAGGGAATTGCGCGAGGCTAAAGAATTGGAAAATTCGCAGGCTTTGGCGAAGGTAATAGAAGGCATGAGCATAGCGTTTGCGGTAAAGACCGGCGAAGGCGGCAAGCTTTTTGGTTCTGTTACGGCGGCGGATTTGGTTGCGCGCATCGAGGAGGGCGGAATTAAGCTTCCCAAGAAGTCGGTGCATTTGGACCATCCTGTAAAGGAGTTGGGCAAGCATGTCGCACACATAAAGCTTCACAAAGACGTAAAGTTGGATGTGGAGTTCGAGGTGGTTTCGGAAAATCCGATAGAGGACGCGCAGAAATAAAACTTTCCACTTCGTTTTCAAATGGCGGAGGGAAATCCAAAGAAAAGGGCCACGACGCGCCGCAATGGCAATGTCGCGGCCTTTTCGTCTTCGGACGAAGACCGCTCCAAACTTTTGGGGCGGGAGCTTCCGCACAATACCGATGCCGAAGAGGGGGTTTTGGCGAGCATAATGCTCGACGGCACCGGCGAGGTCATGAATGCGTGTGTGGCCCTGAAGATCAGGGAGGAATATTTTTTCAAGCCCCAGCACAGGAGGATATACGCCGCCGCCCTTGCAGCCTTCAACGAGGGCAAGGGTGTGGACGAGATTGTCATAGCCGAGTATTTAAACGCGCGTGGCCAGCTTGAGGAGGCGGGCGGATTGGATGTTATAAACGCCATAGCCGGGCGGATAGAGACTTACGCCCACTACCGGCAGTGGGTTGAAATAGTCAGGGAAAAGTACTTTTTGCGCATGCTCATAGGGGCTTGCCTGCGCGCCGTAGAGGACGCCTATGCCGCAAACGGGGGAATAGACGCCTTTGTGGAGAGCGTTGAGGAGAAAATTCTTGGCATAAGCCAGGACAGGGTCGGGGATTCGGTCAAGAAGGCCAGCGAGAAGGTCGACGACGCAGTGGCGCTCATAAACAAGATGATAATGAGCAAGGGCGAGCTCATAGGGGTTCCGACCGGTTTCAGGGACATAGACGCCCTGATGAGGGGGCTGCACGAGAACGAAATGATAGTTATAGCGGGGCGCCCCGGAACCGGAAAGACGTCCATTGCGCTTAACATAGTAGAAAACGCCCTGTTTAAGACTCCCGGGGGCGGGGTGCCGACCCTCGTATTTTCCCTCGAGATGCTCTCGGAGCAGATTTACCAGAGAATGATAGCCAGCAGGGCGCGCATTGACCAGAAGCGCCTTGCGGAGGGCTTTGTGACAAACGAGGCCATAGAGGACATAAGGTCGACAGCCAAGGAGTTGAAGAACGCGCCGCTGTGGGTTGACGATACGGCGAATATGACCATACTTGAAATGCGCGCGAAGGCGCGCAGGTTGAACCAGCAGCTTGGGGGAAAGCTTGGATTGGTTGTGGTGGACTACCTTCAGCTTTTAGTCGGGACCGATCCGAATATGCCGCGCGAGCAGCAAGTTTCTGAGATATCGCGCGGAATGAAGGCAATGTCGAAAGAGCTGCGCGCGCCGGTGATAGTTTTGGCGCAGCTCAACCGCGAAAGCGAGAAGGGCGATAAATATCGCAATCCGCGCCCGAGCGACTTGCGAGAGTCTGGGTCGATAGAACAGGACGCCGACGCCATTTTATTGTTGAGCCGGGCGAGAAAATCTGACACAGATGACGATACCGTTTCACATGCGCAGTGGCAGATACGCGCGGAACTGGCAAAGAACAGAAACGGCCCAACGGGCGTGGTGACTCTCCTGTTTAACAGGAACCACACGCGCTATGAAAACTTTACATCACGCGACGATGCGTCGCTATAAACAGATCATGAAATTGAAGAATTTTACGCGTTTTTGCGGGGCGCCTCTGTGCGCTTTCGGGCGCGCCCTCACCGGGTTGGGGCGCGCAGCGCCGGCGTTTGTTTTTGCGTTGGCATTTTTTGTTTGTTCGCCGGCGGCTTTTGCCCAAAGCGGCGCGGCAGCGGCGCCTGTGCCGGTTGTGGACAAAATTACGTATAAGTTCGAGGGCCCAAAGAGCGTTTCGGAAAGTGTGGTGAATGTGCATGTGCGTTTGCGTAGCGGTTCGCCGTTCGACCAGCGGGCGTTGGACCAGTCGATAAGGTCGCTTTACAACACCGGCCTCTACGAGTTTGTGGAGGCGCAGAGGTCTCTTTCGGCCGACGGCAAAAAGATGGACATATTGTTTACGATAGTGCCCAAGTATAAGGTTGGATCTGTGGCCTTCAGGGGAAACAAGGAATTTTCCGCAAACAGGCTAAAGGGGCAGATAGGGACCTATGCGGGCTCTATGTTGAGCGAAATAGACGTCAAGCGCGACGCCGACAAAATAAAGGAGTATTACCAAAAGAAGGGGTATTCGCTTGCGAAAGTGACATATTCGATAGAGCGCAACGAGGAATCCGGAGTTGGGGCGGTCATATTTGAGATAGACGAGGGCCAGGACGTAAAAATCATGAACATACGCTTTACCGGCGACAAAAACGCCGAGAAAAGCTACGGCTTTTGGGGAAAACTTGGCAACATGATATTCGGTTCGGACGATCCTTCGGAGATTAACTCTATAAAGCTGAAGTCGGAAATGAAGACCGATACGTGGATATTTCTGCTATCGCATCTGACCGACAACGGGCGCTTTAAGGAAACCGAGCTTCAAGACGACATAGAGAAGCTGAGAAAGTTTTACAGGGACCACGGCTATTTGGACGTTGTTATAGACGAGTCCAAGGTGAAATTTGAATTTCCGGATTCAGACAGTCCGGGAGACATGGACATAGTTATAGACATACAGCCAAACAAGCAGTATTTTGTTGGGGATATAACTGTCAAAGGAAACAAGATTTTTACCACCGACCATTTGATGTATCTGATAAACGACAGGTACGATTTCAAGAAGGGCGATGTGTTTTCGCCGTCTCGGGTGGACAAACTCATAGAGGACTTGCGGACGTTTTACGGGGAGTTTGGGTATATAGACACGATAGTGCGCGCGCTTAGGAGGCCGAATATTGAGACAGGAAACATAGACTTAACCATAGATATAATAGAGAGCGGCAAGTTTTATTTGGAGTCGATAAACATACAGGGAAACACCAAAACCAAAAGCGACGTTATTTTGAGAGAACTTGCACTTGCGCCGGGCGACGTGTTCGACTTGTACCGCATGAAAATTTCCGAAAACAGGTTGAAGGAGACGCGCTTTTTTGACGAGGTTACGCTTTCGCCGGAATCGACAAACATACCTCAAAGGCGTGATTTGCGCGTTGTCGTAAAGGAGGGCCGCACGGGTAATTTGATATTTGGAGCGGGTTTTAGCACCATTGAAAGTTTGGTTGCCACGGTTGAGGTGACGCAGAGCAATTTCGACTACGAGAACTATGAAAATCTCTTCCAGGGTGCGGGGCAGAAATTTCGTTTGCGCGGCACGATAGGTTTGGAATCAAACCAGATAATATTGAGCTTTGAGGAGCCGTGGGTGTTTAACAGGCAGCTTGGGTACGGGATAGACTTGTACAGGACAGATACGGGGTATTATTCCGACTACTATTCCGAAGTGCGCCTTGGGGCTTTGAATTATTTGCGCAAGCGCGTATATGAACTTGTCGAGGCGCGCTTGGCCTACAAAATTGAGCTGGTTGACATTTACGACGTTGAAAGGGACGCGCCCCAGGTGATAAAAGACGAGAGTGGAAGCCGCTCGATTTCGCAAGTTAGCCTGACTTTCCTGCGCGACAATCGCGACAGCATAATGATGCCCACGCGCGGAACGCGTTTTGAATTGGTGCAGGACGTTGCGGGCGGGCCGTTCCTTGGTCAGACGAATTTGTACCGCATAGAGGGGCGCGCGGGATATTGGGTGCCTACTTTCGATTTCGGCAAACAGGTATTCTCTATTGTGGGAAGGGCCGGAACCGTAATGGGGTATGGTGGAAAGGACGTTCCGTTCTTTGAGAAATGTTTCCTTGGTGGCGGATACAACATGCGCGGCTTTAAATACAGGAAGGTTGGCCCAATTGACCCGGCAACAGAGGAACCTCTTGGCGGCGATAGTTTCGGGTTTATAGCGGTGGAATATTCTATAGAGCTTTTCGATCCGGTGCGCTTTGCGGTGTTCTACGATTGGGGGTTTGTAAACGAGAGCGACTGGGATTGGGATCCTTCGGATTACAATTCGGACTTCGGCGTTGGCTTCAGGATTTTGCTGATGGGCGCGCCCATGAGAATAGACGTAGGTTTCCCATGGCGCACAGGCAAATACAACGACGACGGAATGCAGTTTAACTTCTCATTCGGAACGGTATTTTAGTTTGGCGAATATATGCCGTATAACGGAATAATTATCTTTACATTGCACACATAAGAAGGAAAATAGAGGGATTATGAAAAAGATACTTGCATCTATGGTAATTGCGGCGGCCAGCCTCGCGGCGGTGGCGGCCCAGAACATATTCGTGGTGGACATGGCGCGCGCGTACCAGAATTACTACAAGGCAAAGGCGGCGTTTTCACAAATACAGGCTTCGGCTGACAACGCCAAGAAAGAGCTTCAGGATATGGCGAAGAAGCGCGACGATATAGTCAAGGAAATGAACGCCATACAGGAGAAGATGAAGAACCCGGCGCTTTCCGAGTCGGCCAAGAAGAATATCATGGAAACTGAGTTCCAGCCAAAATATGTGGAGGCCAGCCGCATCGAAAACGCCATGCAGGAAATGCAGCAGCAGACTTCCCGCCGTCTTCAGAACAATATGAACAGTGTCCGCCAGGTTCATATACAGGAGATAATGGAGGTTGTAAAGCAGCTCGCTGCAGAAAAGAAGGCAGACTTCATCTTCGAGCGCAATGCTGTGCCCTTCTACAAGGATTCTACGGACATTACGGAGGATTTGATCAAGGCCATAAACGCGAAGGCGCCTGCTGTTCCCTCGGCTTCTGCGGCCAAGCCCGCGGCTGACGCGAAAAAGTAGTTTTTTTGCATTTACCGGTTTTCGGTTGGAAATTTTAATGTTTTTAAGGCGGGTTTGGGTTTCCCAAGCCCGCAATTTTTTTGCGTGTTTGGCGGGAAAATAAAATGCGGGCGATGGGTTTTTAGCATGTGAAACAAAAAATTTTGCCTAAATTCCGCGGCGCGGGTAATCGGAGGGATTAGTTTTTCGGCGCACACTTATGCAATCTGCGGCAAGGTGTTTCTTGGAGGGGCAATCTTTGTTTGGCGGATAAACTTTAAGGAAGGCTGGTCGTTTAGTTTGTCTGGGAATTTTTCTGCGCCAATGGAAAGAAAGTTGTTTTATTTGCAGGCGGAAACATTGAACGGATGATAGTTTACTGGGGGAGATTTTGCGAAGATTTTGCGGAATTTTTTAACGTTAAAAAAACTTCTCTGCGGCGGGCAAAAGTTGTTGGCGGCGGTGAAAACAAAGTTAAGAAAGGTGTTGCAAAACGGGCGCATTCGGACAAGATGCAAAAAATAGTATTTTCAATAAATCTACAAAAGGAATCTCAATGAATAAGAAAACCCTGCGCGACGTTGATTTAAACGGCAAGAGAGTGGTAATGCGGGTCGATTTTAACGTGCCTGTCAAAGACGGCGTTATAAAGGACGACACGCGCATAAGAGGGGCGTTGGCCTCTATAAACTACGTTTTGGACCACGGGGCAAGCCTTGTGTTGATGTCCCACATGGGCAGGCCCGACGAGAAGGGCATAACCGCAGACACAACTCTTAAAATTGTTGCGGACTATCTCTCAAAGCTGATAGGCAAACCCGTGGCTTTCGCGGCCGACTGCGCGGCTGCAGACGCGGAAGTTAAGGCGATGAAGCCGGGCGACGTTCTTATGCTGGAAAACACGCGCTACCACGCGGAAGAGCAGGCAAAGTGCAAGAAAAAGGACGGCGAGACCGACGAGGCTTTTGCTGCGCGCAAGGCGGCTCTGAAAGAGAGCCAGAAAGAGTTGGCAAAGAAGCTGGCCTCCTACGGCGACATATATTGCAACGACGCTTTCGGGACGGCCCACCGCGCGCATGCGTCAACTGCGGTGATAACGAAATACATTGGGGAGTCGGTTGCGGGCTTTTTGATGGAAAAGGAGATTGAGTATCTCGGATCTGCGGTGGAAAATCCGGTGCGTCCGTTTGTGGCGATACTCGGCGGGGCGAAAGTTTCCGACAAGTTGGCGGTGGTTAAAAATCTGCTGGGCAAGGTTGATACGCTCATAATAGGCGGCGGAATGGCTTACACCTTCCTGAAGGCGCTTGGGCACAACATAGGCAATTCGCTGTGCGAAGAAGACCAGCTTGGCTATGCCAAGGAGATGATGGACAAGGCCAAGCAGCTTGGGGTCAACTTCCTTCTCCCCATAGACAATGTTGCGGCGGACAAATTTGCGCCCGACGCGAATTCAAAGGTGGTTGGCGACGAAATTCCCGACGGCTGGATGGCCCTGGATATAGGCCCGGAAACAGTGAAGCTTTATTCCGACGCCATTAAATCGGCCAAGACTGTGGTTTGGAACGGGCCGATGGGGTGTTTTGAAATGGACAAATTCAGCGCCGGGACATTCGGTGTATGCGAAGCGGTGGCGCAGGTGAAAGCCAACGGCGGAATTTCAATAATAGGCGGCGGAGATTCGGTTGCGGCGGTTAACAAGAGCGGCTTGGCCGACAAGATGTCGCACGTGTCTACGGGCGGCGGGGCAAGCCTTGAATTTTTGGAGGGCAAAGAGCTGCCGGGGGTAGTGTCTTTGCAGTCAAAATAAATTTTAACGCAGGGAGAATAAGAGATGTCACGCAGATACTTGATAGCGGGAAATTGGAAGATGAACAAGACGGCCGCCGAGGCTGCCGTCCTCGTAAAGGGGATAGTTGACCAGGCAGGCTCGGAAAGCGCGGTTGACGTGGCGGTTTGCCCGCCATTTACGGCTCTTGATGCGGCAAGCAGGGCCCTCAAGGGATCTAAGGTTGCGCTTGGGGCCGAAAATATGTATCCGAAAGCTTCCGGTGCGTACACCGGCGAAATATCGGCCGATATGATTAAGGAATTCGGTTGCGAATATGTGATATTGGGCCACAGCGAGCGCCGCGAGTATTTTAAGGAGAGCGATGCGTTTATAAACGAGAAGGTTAAGGCGGCATTGGCCAGCGGGCTTAAGCCCATTCTTTGCGTTGGCGAAACCCTTCAGCAGCGCGAGGCCGGCACGACAATAGACGTGGTTTCCACCCAGACGAAGGGCGGCCTCGACGGAGTGTCGGCAGCCGAAGTAGAAAAGGTTGTCATAGCCTACGAGCCCGTCTGGGCAATAGGCACGGGCAAGACTGCCACTCCGGAAATGGCTCAGGAAGTGCACGCGCAGATACGCGCCATATTGTCTTCCATATTTGGCGAAGACGGCGCGCAAAAGGTCAGGATATTGTACGGCGGTTCCATGAAGCCGGAAAACGCCGATGCGCTTTTGGCCGAAAAGGATATAGACGGCGGCCTTATTGGCGGCGCGGCGCTGAAGGCAGACAGTTTTGTAAGCCTTGTAAACAGCGCGGTTAAGGCGGCTGCGAAGTAAATTTTGCGGCAGGCTTAAAGCGGCGTGGGGCCTTCGGGCCACGCCGCTTTTTTGTATTTACATTGGTTTTTAGAAGGCGGGCACGCTTTTGGCAAAATAAGTGCGCGGGAATTGCGCGCAAGCGCGCAAAAAGACTTGCAAGTTGGGGGTAATTGTGCGGAAATTCAGGACAAGGTCGGGCCCCATGCAATTTGCGGATGCGCCAACCCCGCCAGGTTCGGAAGAAAGCAACGGTAACGATGTCCCGAATGTGCCGTGGGTAGCCTGACCCCACTTTTGATATGCGCCATTTTATGCGCCGGCAGCGGCAATGGCGCAAGATGGGGTTGTTAAACGCGTTTTTTATGCCACAAAAGAATAAAGATGGCCGCAAAGGCAGAGGGGAGCGGTTGCGCCACGTAGCCATAATAATGGACGGCAATGGAAGATGGGCAAAAGAGCGCGGAAAAAAAAGGATTTTCGGGCACATTAAGGGCGCCGAAAAGGTTCCGGAGATAATGCAGGCGGCCCACGAGATGGGAGTTGAATATCTGACTTTATTTGCGTTTTCCTCCGAGAATTGGAACAGGCCCGCGGCGGAGGTATCGGCCCTAATGCGGCTTTTGGCCAGAACAATAAAGGCCAATAGGGAAAAGTTTCTGGGCAATAAAACCAGACTGCTCACAATAGGCGATGTAAGTGCGCTGCCGGCTTTTTGCAGGCGGGAATTGGATCTCCTGAAGGCGCAGACAAAAGATTTTGAGGGAAGAAACCTTGTGCTGGCTCTGAATTACGGCTCGCGGGACGAAATTACGCGGGCTGTAAAGAAGATGGCCGGGCAGGTAAAGTCCGGCAATTTGGAGCCTGATGAAATTTCTTGGGACAGAATATCCGGCAATTTGGATACGGCAGGCATTCCGGATCCGGATTTGTTGATAAGGACATCGGGAGAGCTTCGATTGAGTAATTATCTGATGCTCCAAGCGGCCTATGCGGAACTTTATTTTTCCAAGCAATATTGGCCGGACTTTTCCAGGGAGGAATTTATAGCGGCCGTGAATGAATATCACCGCAGGGAGCGCCGCTACGGGCTTACCGGCGAACAGTTAAAATAGGCGGGAATATGCCATCGAGAATTTTTAGCACGCTTTTATTGTGGTTTGTGGTGGCCGTTGCGATAGTTTTAGGCGGAGCGGCTGGCTGGGAGGCGGTTCTTTGGGCGCTTGCAGCCGGGGCGGCGGCGGAGGCTTGCGCGATATCGGAAAAAATGGGACATAGGCCGATGAAGGCATGCGTGCAGGCGGCGACGTTCTTCATAATGTGGGCGGAATGCCTGCCTTTTGGGGGATCGGGGCTTTCGGGGGCGTCTGCCACGGCGGTGGCATGCGGGTTGATGTTGGTTTCTCTGCTGGCGAACCCCTACGGAGCTTTTTGGGAGAAATCGCTGTTGCCAAGTTTGCTTGTGATATTGGCGGTGCCGTTTGCGCTACAGTGGCTGGTGTATGCGGCTTTTGAATACGGGGTTATGTTTTCGGTGATGATTTTGGCGGTGGCAAAATTTTCAGACGTGGGGGCGTTCGTGTTCGGAAAGGCTTTCGGGAGAAGAAAACTTTCCCCGGAAATTAGCCCAAAAAAGACTTTGGAGGGCGCAATAGGCGGGGTGTTTTCGTCCGTGTCGGTGGCGGCGGCTTTCGCGTGGTGCTGCAATGGAACAAGCGTTTTCCCGAAAAATTTTATGCCTACCGACGCGCTGTGGATAGGGGCTGTGATTGGAGTTGCGGCGATAGTGTCGGATTTGATAGAGTCGGTGTACAAAAGGCGCGCGGGGGTGAAGGATTCCGGAGGGGTCATTCCAGGAATCGGGGGGGCTTTAGACTTGGCGGATTCGGTGCTTTTAAGCGCTCCGTTTGGGGTCTTACTGGCGGCTTTGGCGAATGTGGGCGGTTGATTTTACGGTTATGGCTCAGAGACGAAAATTGGTTATATTGGGGGCGACGGGCTCCATTGGCGACAATACGCTGCAGGTTGTGCGGGCAAATCCCGGCAGGCTTGAAATTGCGGGTATTGCGGGAAATAAAAATTTTGAAAAGTTGGCGCGCATAGCGCGCGAGTTTGGCGTAAAAGACGTGGCAATAAACGATGCCGAGGCCTTTGAAAAGGCGCGCAAGTCGGGTCTTTTTGACGGTGTCAGGCTCTACGGGGGCAAAGAAGGGATAATGGAAATATCCGTGATGCCGCAGGCCGACACTCTCGTTGCGGCAGTGGTTGGAACGGATGCTTTGAAGCCGACGCTCGCGGCGATAGAGGCGGGTAAAGACATTGCTCTGGCAAACAAGGAGCTTCTCGTTATGGCGGGAAAGTTTGTGATGTCGGCGGCCCAGCGGAAAGGCGTAAAGATTCTTCCGCTCGACAGCGAGCACAACGCAATATTCCAGTGCCTTGCCGGTGAGAGAAAGGCAGATATAGCCAAGCTTATTATAACGGCTTCGGGGGGCATGTTCAGGGATTATACGCGCGAGCAAATGTTGAATATAAAGCCGTCGGACGCGCTAAAACATCCGAATTGGAATATGGGGCCGAAGGTTACGATAGACTCGTCAACCTTGGCGAACAAGGGGCTTGAGGTTATAGAGGCGCATTGGCTTTTCGGGGTTTCGGCCGATAAAATCCAGGTGGTGGTTCAAAAACAGAGCTTGGTGCATTCTATGGTGCAGTTTGTGGACGGGTCGGTATTGGCCCACATGTCTCCGCCGTCCATGACGTTTGCGATATCGCACAGCCTATTGACACCTGAAAGGGGAAATTTTGCGGTTGAGCCCTTGGATTTTTCAAAGCCTTTCAGTTTGGACTTCAGGCCGCCGGACACGGAGAGGTTTCCGTGCCTTAAGTACGCCTACGAAGCTCTTAGGAAGGGCGGAACCGCCACGACCGTCTTTAACGCGTCAAATGAAGTTGCAGTGGGGCGCTTTACAAGGGGCGAGCTGCCCTGGATACACATAGCGGACGTGGTGGGCGAGACGCTTTCGCAGGAAACGGCGTTCGACCCGGAGAGCCTCGACGAAGTTCTGGCGGCGGACGCGCAGGCGCGTCTGACGGCGCGAAAAATATCTGAGAAATTTTGCGGATAAAAAGGAATGTCGGAGTATATCCAGATGTTTTCCAACCTTTGGGAGCTTGCGATAGTCATATTGATTTTCGGAGGCTCTATTTTTGTGCACGAATTCGGCCATTTTGTGGCGGCCAAGTGGAGAGGGTTGAAGGTGCTGCGCTTCTCGATAGGATTCGGCCCGAAATTATTTTCATGGAAGGGCAGGGACGGCTGCGTCTACATGGTGTCGCTGCTGCCCTTTGGGGGGTATGTGGCGCTGCCGCAGCTTGCCGATATGGGGGCTCTGGAGGGCGGAGATGCGGAGGAAAAAGCAAAGGGAGAGTTGCTGCCGCCGGCGTCGTGCACCGACAAAATTATAGTAAGCGCGGCGGGCGCATTCTTCAACGTTTTATTGGCGGCTCTGTTGGCGCTGATTGTGAGTTTTACAGGCCTGCCAACCAATTCCCATTACGACTCCAATACGGTTGGATATGTTTCAGACACGATAACGGACGCGCGCTCCGAGGTTTTGCGTTCTCCGGCAAAGCTTGCGGGCATATTGCCGGGCGACAAGATTCTGAGTGTCGACGGCAAGCAGACCCGCAGTTTTTCGGACGTGGTGGAACGCATTGCGCTTGGGTCGGGAAGGGGTGAGGACGGCCTTCCCCTGGCGAAGTTGAAGATATCGCGCGGCGGCAAAGAGATGGAGGTTTTTGTAAGGCCCGTTTTGGCGAACACCAACGTGGCAACGGGAGACGCCATTAGAATGATAGGGGTTTCGCCCAAGCAGGAGATGGTTGTCGGAACCCTGATGAAGGATTCCCCGGCGGAAAAGGCGGGCCTTAAAGCCGGAGATGAAGTGCTGTCTGTAAACGGGATAAAACTGTATTCCCAGCAGCAGTTGGCGGATATTTTGGAAAAAAACGGTGAGGACACGCCGGTGAGCCTGTCGGTCCTAAGGGCTGGGAAAACGCATGAAATTAAAATTACCCCGCGAAAGATTGCGCTTACAAAGCCGCTTTGCAAAGTTTCAATGGGCAAGTTTGGATCTTTGGAATTTTTGAATGCGTCGGGCTATGCGCCGGGTTCGGAGTGCGTGAAAGTTTTTTCTAAAAAGATAGGAAATCCCTATTTTGGCGGAATTGGCTTCGGGGATATGCTATATGCGGCAAACGGGAAAAACATATCTAACATAACGCAGCTTAACGCGCTGGTAAACCATCTTGGCGGCAGGGAGAAAATAAGGCTGTCGTTCATGTCCGCCGGAATGAAAATGAAAGAGGCGTATTTGCCTGAGGGCGCTGAATCTAAAATAATTCCGCCGAAAGAGCGCGTAATGCTGGGGTATTCATTGGCGCTTCCGGTAAAAATTAAGTATCCGAGCGTGCCGGAGCAGTTTGGCGACGCCATCGACAGAACGATAGGCGCGCTCTCGAGCCTGCTAAACCCAAAAAGCGATGTCGGGATAAGTTCTCTTGCCGGGCCTGTGGATATCGGCAGGGTAATATACAGGCTTTCTCTTGAGGATATAGCGTTGGTGTTGTCATTTGCGGTTTTGCTGAATATAAACCTGGCATTTTTAAACATGCTGCCCATACCCGTTTTAGACGGCGGACACATATTGTTTGCGCTGATAGCGAGGTTGTCCGGCAAAAGCATACCGCCGGTCTTGTTGGCGGCGTTTCAGGGGGTGTTTTCCATACTGCTGGTGTCTTTGATGGTGTACGTGGTGTATATAGGGTTTATGAGATGGTCGGGAGACTCAAGCATGGAAAGCGCAGATATGGCGCAATCGGAGTACTATATCAGGGATATTTCTTTTAAGGGCCATGAATAATTATTGCGAATCGAGATTTGAGTGTGTGCGCAGGCCGACGAGTGTTGTGGACGTCGGAGGAGTGAAGATAGGCGGCGCAAACAGAATAGTGGTTCAGTCTATGACGAACACCAAGACGCAGGACGTTGAGGCGTCGGTGCGCCAGTGTATACAGCTTGCGGAGGCGGGGTGTCAGATAATTAGGCTGACGGCGCAAAATTTGGAGGCGGCGAGGGCTTTGGGAGAAATATCCAAGAAGTTCCGCGCGGCCGGTTTTAAAGAGCCCCTTGTTGCGGATATACACTTTTTGCCTGCCACCGCCATGGAGGCGGTTGAGCACGTTGAGAAAATCAGGGTAAATCCCGGAAACTTCACTGACAAAAAACTGCCCGACGGCAAGGAGTATACTGACTTGGAATACGAGGCGGAGCTTCAAAAGGTGCGCCAGAAATTCGAGCCTTTGGTGCTGCGCTGCAAGGAGCTTGGCAGGGCCATACGAATAGGCACAAACCACGGTTCCCTTTCGGACAGGATAATACGCAGGTATGGCGACACCCCCTATGGAATGGTGGAGGCGGCGTTTGAATTTGCGCGCATTTGCAACGATTTAAATTTTCACAACTATCTTTTTTCCTTCAAGGCCAGCAATACCCGCATAATGACCCAGACATACAGGCTTGCCGTGAAGATGATGCAGAAGGAGGGGTTTTCGGCGCCGTTGCATCTCGGGGTAACCGAAGCCGGTTTCGGCACCGATGCTCGCATAAAGAGCTCCATGGGTATAGGGGGGCTTTTGTTGGACGGAATAGGAGACACCATACGCGTTTCACTCACGGAAGACCCTGTGGACGAGATACCCGTTGCGAAGGATATAGTTGACTTTGTGGAGCGCATGAGGGTTCAAAAGGCCTCTGCGGAGGCGTCAAAAGTAGACGAGGGCCTGGACTTCTATTCCTACGCGAAGCGCGACAGCGCGAGGATTGATTGCGCAGACGTAAAAATTGGCGGAGGTTTTGTACCTGCCGTTGCGTCGTTTGGCAAAGCTGAAAATGCGGATATAAGTTTTGAAGGAGCCGAAGGCGTTTCCGCCAAGGGAGGGCTTATGCGAATATTGGACAAAAAAGCCCTTTCGGAAAAAATTGGGGAGGCTCTGAGTGATGCCGATGCGCTTGCGGTTGAGATACCTGTTGCGGAGCTTGAAAGCTATGCCAAGGTTCTTGGTGGCTGCGAAAACAAGGTGGTGCTCATTGCGCCAAAGCCGGCGGCAGGGCGCCATGCGGTTGGGGAGGCGCGTCTTTTGGCGGCAGAGATGAAGAGGCTTGGCTTGAAAAACCCGGTTTGGCTGAAGTTTGACGGGGAAAAGCTCTCGCGCAAGGATGCGGATGAAATGTCTAAGCTAAATGAGGCGTCGGTCTACATAGGTTCGCTTATATGCGACGGCATAGGCGATATTGCGAGCGTGGAGATATCGGGGCAGGCCGAAAAAGACGCAGCGTATGCGCTTTCCATATTGCAGGGAGCCAGGGCCAGGCGCTCAAAGGCCGAATACGTTGCGTGCCCAAGTTGCGGAAGGACACTCTACGACATTCAGGCGGCGGCGGCAAAAATCCAGGCCGCAACCTCGCATTTGAAAGATATAACCATAGCGGTTATGGGCTGCATAGTGAACGGTCCGGGCGAAATGGCCGATGCGGATTTCGGCTATGTTGGCGGGGCTCCGGGAAAGATTAGCCTGTATAAAAACAAAAAATGCGTGGAGATGAACATCCCGCAGGAAGAGTCTATAGACAGGCTGGTGGCCCTGATAAAGGCGGAAGGCAAATGGGTTGACCCGTCCTGAGGCATTTCGGCAGTAGGGTCAAAGGCGGCTCGCGCGCTTTGCGGCAGGCCGCCTTTTTTCATATTCTGGGAATTCCATTCTCAATATGGATATGTTAAGCCATTCCCGAAAAGCGTGCCGCTTGGAGGAATTTTCTTATAGGGCACACGGCGTTGGGGTAATTAGCAAACTTGCCGCTCCCGGCAGACAGCAGGATTGATTTTAGAAAAAACATGCGCACACGAGAACAGAGGCCTCAAGGGATTACGGTTGACCCTTATATTGCCCGAACTTCTCCATTATACGCGGGCTTTTAAGCGGATTATGTTGCGAATTTGCTAATCTGTTTCAGGGGTGTTTAATATGGATATAACCTTATTGTGAAGTTCGGCAGTGCACGATGCAACAAGCCCGTCTACATTGCCTATGTTGTTTAGGCCGTGCCAATCTGAATAGGATGCGCCTGCGCCCTCTAGCGCTGGTATGAGTGCGGTGGCGTCCCAAACTTCAAGAATGGCGTCCACCATAACGTGGGCAAGCCCCCTGCAAAGAAGCATGTAGCCGTAGCAGTCTCCCCAGGTGCGCGCTATGAGGGCTTTCTCTTCAAGATTGCGCCAATTTTTGGCGTTGTGGTAGTAGGAACAATAGCGGTAGTCGGAGGAAAGAATGGTCATGCCTTCTGGCGATGTGCGCGTGGATGTCTTAACGGGTTTTCCGTTGAAGAGGCATTCGCGGCAATCTCCAACAATTCGCTCTTTCAAAATTGGCTGGTTTATTAGGCCCAAGACGGGCTTGCCGTTGTGCGTGAGCCCCACAAGAGTGCCGAAGAGCGGAACGCCGCTGATGAATGATTTTGTGCCGTCTATTGGGTCTATCACCCAAACGAATTCAGCGTCGGGATTCTTGTTGCCGAACTCCTCGCCAATTATTCCGTGGTGCGGAAATTTTTTTTCTATGGCAAGGCGCAAAATTTCCTCTGTGTTTTTGTCAACTTCGGTCACTGGAGATGAATCCTGCTTGTAGTCTATGGAGAGGTTGCGCCCGAAATTCTTGGCTATGTATTCGCCGCTGATATCGCCGAGTTCGTTGATAAAAGTCTTGAAAGATTGCATTTCCATGGAAGTAATAGGTTAGAAGGTGTTTTTGCCGTGGGCAAGATGAAAAATATATCGGTGCCAATTATGGCTGTCGACTTTGAAGGGTCGCGCGAGTTGGGAATAGTGGAGTACGGCGTGGCGGAGTTTTTCGCTGGCCGGCTTGAGTGCGCCTATACGCGCATATGCCGCCCAAAGGTTAGGATACGTTCCCGCGAAGCCGCGTTCTTCGATATATCCGATTCTGAAGCGCGGGCTGAGATGCCGTTTTCTGAAGATTTGCCCAAATTTACCGAACTTCGCCGGCGCGGTGTTTTTGCGGCCCACAATGCCGCGGTTGAAGACTCCCTGTTGCGCGCCGAGGCGCCAACGCCGTCGTTTGTGCTGGATTTCTTCTCAGGAGAGACTTGCGCCACGTGGGGGCCTTGGCTGGATTCATGCGCCTTTTGCAGAAATATCTATCCGTCCATCAAGAGCGCAAAACTTTCTGATGTTATCGGCGCTCTGGGTCTGGAGGAAGAATTGGATTCCCTGGCAGAAAAATTTTGCCCCAAGGGGCGCCGCAAATGGCACTGCGCCCTCTACGATGCAATAGCGTGCGGTTTAATCTATGTTTACACATGTTCTCTCGACGGTTTTGAAAATGTGTCTTTGCGCTGGCTGGGAAAGTATTCCGGAGTGGATGATGCAGACCAGCAGGGCCTAAAATTTTAAATGTGCCATAATGGACGCTTCGGGAAAGAAAATTAAACTTTTAAATGCGCTTCTTGCAGCCGCGTCCGGGCGTCCGGCCGCCGTGTGCGCGGACGCCGAAAGCGGAATAGAAAGCGCGCTGGAAGAACTTTCCCAAAAAAACGGGGTTGCAGATGTCTCGAGTTTTGCAAAAAATTTGCTTTCGATATACAATCCCGCTGCCGAGGTGGAAGTGCTGGATTTCCGTTCCGGCCATTTTGACCCCTTATTTGTCTTCCCGGAAATAATTTCGGCTGCGCGCCGCCTATCCGGGGCCGAAAGCGCAGTACTTGTAGTTTATGGACTGGATGCAACCCTGCGCGGGAAGTGTGGGCGAATAACTAAAAAGCGCCGCCTTGAATACGCCAGGGGCGTTGAGTTTATAGAAGATTGTGCAATGCGCTATAAGGGTATTTTTAAGAATTTGGATATTATTTTTGTTTGAATTGGGTTTTAAACGCACATTGTTCTGCCCGCAGCTTGTTTTCTTTTCTACGTTGATTTGAATTTTCAAGAATCTATTTGGGAAAATTCACTATCAATTTTATAAAGTGAAAGTTTTAAATGCGTGGCTTAAGCAAGCAGCTTAAAAATACTGGATAAAATGAGATAATTTTGTGAAAATGGTTGACATTCATTGTATTGGAATTTTACTTGATCTGATTGAGTAAACGTTCGCCTTTTGATATGAAAAAATCAGCAAATACAATTGGATTGTCTCTTTCTATTTTGTTCGCAACTGGTCTTGCTTGCGGCTATGAGTGGCACTTGGAAAGCAACGCCACATGGAGTTCGTCGATAGGCACTGCGGATAGCGACGGCTTGTGGTACAGAATGGATGGAGATAACAAAATATACATACGCTCCGATGCCGATTTTGCCAACGACAAGTTTATATTTGGCAATACCCAAACTTCGCAAAATGCAGGCCTTACGATAGATGTAGACAACTTGGAGCTGGGCGCTTTAGAGATAGACTCGATGTCGAATTGGGGGAATCTTACGTATGTTGTCGGCTCAAAATTTGGCACAAAGCTCACAATTAACGGCGATTTGTCAAAGTCGGTTGGCGATATGATCTTTATGGGCAACTTGGATTTGCACGTAAAGGGCGACGTATCCATTTTTGGGAATAATATTACATCAGAATATGACAATTCCGACACATACAGGTTGATTGTTGACGGGAATTTGACTTCTGTTGCGGGTTCGCCGAGTTTCTATTTTAAAATGAACGGCACTGTATCGGAAAGGGCTGCCGCCGGAACGGACACTTTTGAAAATGGCTTGTCCAGCCCGGATTTGATAGTCAAGGGAATTGTTGAAAAGGGCAACTTGTACAGCAAGGGGGATCCAAAGTATGATAACTATTTCCAGATAGGAGGGGTAAGCGGTTCTGCCACTATTCGCAGAGAGGGTGCGTCCGGGGCTCCAACGACCTCGTATTTCATACTTACAAATTCTGACGATTACACAACTTCTGGAAATTCAAACGAGTTGTGCCGCAATGCATGGTCCGAGTCTCTTGGGAAAATGACCATGGTAATGAACGGAACCGCAAGCCAGACTTTCACATCAAACACGATGTATTTTCACGGGGGGGTTGTGATGCTTTCTGGAACCTTGCGCATAAATTTCACCCAAAGCGCCAACAACGACCAGCATTATGCCGACTTGGACGCGAACAAAAAGTGGGTCACATATTGGACCGGCCGCGACGGTTCGGGCGTGCGCACGGTTAGTTCCCACGGAGACCTTGTGATGAAGGGAGGCACATTTGCCTCTCTTGAAGACGGAAGCGGTGGTTACGGGGATTTCCGTTTCACAAATATAGTATATTCGGGCGGAACGATACGTTTGCGCCTGGACGGGGAGAATTCCTGCGATACCATAACCCTTCAAGGATACTGCGAAAGAGTTGATGATTCCACCGACGCCGAGAATATAGCCACATCCTATGTATGGCATGAAGGCGGCACAATTTCGCTTGCGGAGGGAGCCGAGGGCAAGGTGAATTTCGACTTCGGAAACTCCCTGGATTGGCTGATAGACGCCGAGGGAGACGGTATAAGGGTTGTGGCGTGGGACGATGGAAATAAGACCCTTTTGGATGCGTCGGATTTTTCGGCCAACCTATACACAAATGGCGACGGTTCTTATATGGCGCAATTTGCCGTGGCGGACGACGGCTTGTATGTAAAGTATGTGGCTGTTCCTGAACCCGCAACAGTGGCTTTGTTGTTTGGGTTTGCGGCCTTGGCGTTTTCGGCGTACAGAAGAAAAAAATAACCGAGCGGCCTAAAAATTTCCTACGGAGCGGCGCGAAGTGTTTGCGCCGCTTTTTTTGCACTTTTGGACTGCGTGTTTGTTGCTTATTGCTACAACGAGGCCTGGAGATAGGAGCGTGCTCCGCTTATAAAAAAGGGCATTTATATTTTGCGCGGGCACATTGTTAGAAAAATATTTTGCAAATCATACCTGCGCGGCCCGCCTATTTTGATAATTAGCAGGGAAGTTTGGGGTGCGGGCTTTTGCTCTGCGGGAATTTTTTTTATTTGTTTTGAATAAGGCAAAGCGCGCTAAAAAAACTTGCGCGTAACTTGTGCGTTTCGCACGGCGGATTTTTATTTGGAGCGCATATTGTGGCAGGTTGTGCTAATTGTTTTCGTTGGCGTAGGTAAAATCCATTGATATGTTTTTTATTGAAGATTGGGCAACATAGGAACCGCTTACCTCCCAGCCGGTGGACATGGACGCAATCACTATGTCTTCAAATTTGGATTTTTTGAGGAATCCCATCTTTTTTGCCATAGCGACAGCCTTTTTCATTTCGGGCAAAATATCTAAATTGAAATTATGCCACTTTCCGTCTTTTAGGGGATCCTTCCAAAAGGCACGTCCGTCTCTAACGTATATAAACTTTTTTGTGGAGTCTGCCTTGCCGGAGTCTTTTGCAAGGTGTTCTTTCGGGAATTCGTAGCGCGCGTCAAAAACCGGTATGCCGAACCATATATAATCGCCAAAACCTTCAGAACCTTTTGTTCTGTCTTGGAGAATCAGATACATTACATATTGGGCCGTGTGAAGCTTTGGGTCGGTTTTTGACGGATCCATATTTTCAGAAAGGCCTATTTTTATGTCGAAGCGAAGTTGGAAGGATTCTATTTTGTTTAGCTTAACAAGCGGCGAGAAATCCTGCTTCAGGAACATGTGGGGCCAATACTCCCCGCGTTTCCGCGCCCGCCCGGAGAATTCGCGCTCTCCGTCCACATAGAAGGTCAAAGTTTTTTCTCCGTTAATGTTTTCAAGCGACACTTTTTTTGCCTGGTTGAAACAGGAATAGTTTCCGTTTGAGGATAGTTGTTTTGCTTCGTTTAGATCGAACTTTGTGCCCCATTGGGCCAATTTCCATACAGGTTTTGAACGGTCATCTTTGACAAATATGTTCTTTACCCACAGCGGCTTTCTATCGGTATTTACCGCGGACAATGTAAAACCGTTTTCAAATGCGGGATCCCTCAATAGTTCCTTTGCCACAGAAAAGTTGCATGAAAACAGCACCAAAAAAAAGTATAAATAAATACTTGGTTTCATATTGTCTAATAATTTTTAATATAAAGAAAGGCCAACGGGGAGGATTTTCTACTTGGCAGAGGCAAAATTCAAGCCAAATACCACTTTTTATCCCCTGAAAATTTCAAGTGTGCCAATGCGAATGCGTTTGATGTTTCACTGGTATTTTAGAAGCACATTATAAAGAATTCCACAGATTGTAAATTTCCGCCGGCGGAGTCAGAATTGTTTTCGCAGGACTGGAAAAATATTTTTTATTGGGTGGGTATTGTGGGTGGCTCATGTCTTTTGGGCGTTTGTGCATGAATGTTTATGTCTGGAATCTACATGTCCCTTTACAGCCAGTTGTCTTGAAAATTTTATAATGCGATGGGCTGGCGGCTGGCATTTGGTTCCGTCTTTTAGCGGTGGATTGGAATTTGTCGCAACTGCCTTTGCAAAAAAATATTTGGAAGTTAAAAGCAGTATTTTCTTTGTGTACCTATTTTGGCGCGGAGCTAATATGGGAAGAGAGGACCTTTCGGGAAAAATTTTGCCGCGAAAGGCCAAGTGGCAATCCGCGTTTTTTTTTGCGAACATTGTGTTAAATAAACTGTTAAAGCCTGTTATACCGGGGTGTGCAAACTTTGAAAAGGTTTGACAAAAAGGCGGTTTTAAATGAAAAAAACGGGGATGAAAAACGTGATACCCTGGTTGTGTCGGTCATACTGGGACTTGCCGCAGTTTTTGTGGTTAGCAAGACTCTCTTCGATAGAAAAGAGGCAAAAGACGAGGAAAAAGTTTCTATTGTGGTTGCCGCAAGAGATCTTGATTCCGACGAGGAACTTTTCGAAGGCGCGTTAACATACAAGGATGTTCCAAGATCTGTACTTCCCCACGGTGCACTGCTTTGGGAAAACGTTTCTATGATTTACGGGCAGCGCCTGCAACACCAGATTGCCAGGAACGACTATATATTAATAAGCGACGTCCAGCTCAAGATTTCCCTTGGCGACTGCTCTAAAGAGGGCGAATGGACCATACCGATTACATTTTCAGACCCGGCTTTGGTAAAAATGAACTGCCCGCTTTCCACATAGTCGCCGTCGGAAAAGCCTATTTATTTCAAGTCGGCTGATATCCTGGAGGTTATGTTCACTGTCGATATCGCAATCACGCGCCCCGTGTACCTGTATTCGTCTATTTCATCCTCCATAACCGCCGTGGCCGCCGGCACCGATATCGCCGATTTCTCTGACGGCCCACCTGGAGCGGAGAAGGCCTGGAATGCAGCCGTCGTGGCAAATAATAATAACAATATGCGAATGTTTGTATTCGTTAATATCATACAAAGCTCCTATCAAAATGTGTATTCAGCTTGGTTAATATGTTCAGCAGATCCCGCATCTGGCGCGAAGAAAGTTCTTTTAGCGCCGCAAACAGATAGCGCCTTTCAACATCTTTTAATTCGGAATGAAACTTCTTCAGTTTTTTTGTCGGGTATATGACAATATTTCTGGCGTCGTCTTCCGCGCGGGCCTTCCTTATGTATCCGCGCACAATTAGACGGCTCACCGATTGAGACGCAAGGCTCTTTGATATTTTGAACCTCTCAATCAGCTCTGCGAACATAACTTCGGATTTCCTTGCGGCAATGTAGTGCAATATCTCCGCCTGGCTTATCGAGAGGCCGTGAAGCCTGTGCTTGTCTTTATAGGCTACATAACGCCTCATTTTGTCGGTGCACTCGTTTAACAGCTCCAAAATAGACTCTTCGCAAGATTCTTCCCCCATCGATTTCCATTTGCTCATTTCGGTTTGGTAAAATATTTCCAAAGGCCGTTGTCAATATGAAAAAGTTTAGATTCATAAACTAATATATCGTCCACACCGCGCAATTTAAAAAGTTTCAAAAAAAAGCCCGAAAATTTTTCGGGCTTAAAGTTTTAACTTTGCCGGAAGTTTTCCGCAGAACCGCTAATGTGGAACTTTACGAATAACAGCGCAGGGCGAACACTCGCGCGAATTGGTCGGAATTGGTTTTCAGGCAATCCAGGCGCAGGGCGGAAATTTCAGCGGGACTTATGTTGAACACCCTCTGTTTTTGGTAGTTTCCCCTTTGCTCAACGAGCCTTTTTTCGGTTCCGTCCGGTAATATGCCCACGATATTAAAGTCTGCCAATGTTTCCGGCTGGGGCGCGCGAAGCACCTTGTCAACCTGGGCCTCTTCGGTTGTCATTGTCAGGTGCCTATAGCCGCTATCGAGATTTAATATTATTTTCGATACCCGCTTGGGCGAATCCCATTCAAGCTTCAGCCAGGGCTTTTCAGATATTGGGGCAATCCAGCGGTTGCCGGTTTTGCCAAGCCAGTCGTACACAGCCCCGTTTAATACGTTTTCCGCAGACGTCTCCATCGCGCAGTGCGAGGCCGATATTTTAGCTTTGCGCGCAATGTCTTCGGGGTCGTCGTTTGCCAGCCCCACTATAACTTGCCCGTCGCGCAGAAGGGTTTGCTGAACCTGCTTTAAGAGACTTTTGCTGCTTAAAATTGCCTTTGGGAAAACAGAATTCTTTGCGGCCACGGCCGCCGCCGTTCCGGCGGCCTGCCCGGCAACCGCAGCGCTCTTCATGACACGGGTGCAGGAAAAGGCAAGGTGGGTACAGCTTATGTTGCGCCCGGCCATCATCAGGTTTTCAATTTTCCCGGATATCAAAATGGAAAGCGGAATATTGAAGGGAAGCGTTTCAACCTTAACAGGCATTGCGGGGTGGTCGTCCGAGGCGTAAAAACCGGTTGATGGTTGGTCCTCAAGCTTCCAGCCTATGGTTCCTATCTGGTCCGGGCGCTCGCGCCATTTTCCCCTTATGTCGTGCTGGCTAAAGAGGGAGAGGCCCATTATTCTATAGCTGTCGCGCCTGCCGGGAATCATGCCAATGCTGTCCAGAGCCAGATTGTCTGCCTCGGGAAATTCTCCGCTGTTCTTAATATAGTCCCACAGGCCCATTACGATTGATAGCAATTCAAATCGTATGACCTCGTTGTCTCTTATTGTGTCGGCAAGCCCGCCATGGGATATGAACCAGTAGCCGTAGGCGAATCCGTTCTTGCGGGGGTTGCGGTACTTCAGCATTTCCGGGGTAACTTTTACCGCCCAAGGCGGCGCCTTGAACGGGACGGGGCGCCCCATGTTTTTTGTCGTGTACATTATTGACGAACACAAAAGGCCGCCTATCGGGTATGTCTGGACAACCTCGTTTTCCCCGTATTTTTCCGAGCCGTCCCGCCCATGCATAAGTTCGGCCCCAGCTTCCATGCCCAGGCGCGAATCCCCCGTGCAATCTATAAAAACTTTGGCCTTTATTTTGTATATGGTCAGAGACTTGTCGCAGCGCGCGTAGGCGTATTCTATCTTATTTTCGGCTTTCTGCGCCATATAAACTGCCGTATCGAGAATTAGGGTGAGGTTTGGCTCGGAAACGCATTTGTCGTAGAGCATTACATCCCAAACGTCCCACGAGTTTTGCGGGTTGTTGACGGCGTTTTCCAATAAAAGCTCTTCCAGTACCCCCGCTTCCCTAAATCCGTATTTTTGGCTGTTTATGCCAAGGGGGTGCATTTTTATTTCGCTGCTGGCGTTGCCCCCCATGCGGGAGCGGTCGTTTATGAGAATGGTCTTTGCACCGTTGCGCGCTGCGGCTATGGCAGCGCAAATTCCCGCCATGCCCGCGCCGCAAACCAAAACATCGCATTCGAGAGCCACCTTGCGCATGTTCGGCTCGGAAGAGTCGTCGTATTTCGCCCCTTCCAAAACGGCATCTATAAGTTTAGATTGTTCGCTTACAGCCGCCTTGCTTTTCGCGGAAACCTCCGCCGGAACAGATACCATCATGGAATATCCAAGCAGCGACAGTGTTGACGCCTCTATAAATTCTCTTCTGTTTATTTTTTTTATTTTCATAAAACAGCTTTAAGTTCACGCGAAAAAAACTGATGTCACCGCCATAACTCTATCAAATGCGGGAAGTTCTTGTCAACAGCTTTCGCCCGTAAAAACGGGAAATAGATTGACATTAGGCAATATTTTAAACAGAACAGGTTGCGTTGTTTCTGGATTCGACCAAAAGGACGTGTTATGAAGTTAAAAATGCTTTTAATATCGCTTTTTGCCTTATGCGGCAGCCTATGCTTCTCAGAATCTTTGGGGCCGGCGTACTACAATGTGGGCATTTATATTTTCAACAAATCCGGCTCTGGGGAAGACCCTCTCTTGAATTTGCCGAGGCAGGAACTTCAGCAGTATCTCGAAAAAAATTGTAAAAGCGCTGCGGATAAAATTATTACGCAAAAAGTATCGATTCAAAAAGACGGGGTTATGGGGAAATCTGTATCGTCATATATGAGGCGGCATGAAATACCGAAAAACTTGGTGGGGAAAATAGACGAATCGAAACTTGAAATGACGGGAATAAAGTCTTCGATAACGCTCATACTTCGGGAAGAAGCAGACGAAGTTATTGCGAAGATTGATTTTTCGGACACTCTTCTGACCGGTTTTTACAAAAAATCGCAAATGCTGATTTCCAAGAGTAAAGGCGCAGTAGATAGTGAAGATTCTTATCTTCCTGTGTACGCAACACATTCTGTCAACACAACCCTGCTTGTGAAGCTGGGGAAGGCTCACATTCTATCAGGACAGTGTTCGTCAGCCGACAAAAATGGGGCGGGGATGGAGAACAAGAATAAATTGAAGCGGGCTTTCTACGTTTTGCTGGTTGTGGAGCGCGAACAAGGTTAACGCTCTTTGCAAGAGTTTGTTGCAGCGCCCCCTGTTTTGGGCGCGCATTATAAAGCCGGGAAATGTCTTAATGAAAATTTTTTGGATTTGCTATTAAAACTCGATTTGTGCCTATTGGGTAAGCTTGTGGCGGAGATGCAGATAGGCTATCCCTTTTAACATTGTAAAATAATGCACGAAAGCAGTGCTGTGCATTGTGCAGAAAGCAATTAAAAGGCTCTATTCGCGGAATTGCGTTTAGGAAATACATTAAATTGCGCATGCGCAAAATGTCTAAATCCCTTCCTAATTGACTCGCTTTTTTCGTACAGCGATACAAACGAAGAAAATTCTCGTGGATGCAAATGGCAGTTGCCGGAACTTGCCGCATGTACCGTTTGCAAACTTCAATTGAGAAAAAATGCAACTTTTTAACTTTAAAAAAGTTTGTGCGTCATTACCAATATGTTTCGGTTTCTCACACGTGCAGCTTTTACTTTTAAACGGATTTAAACTATGGCTTATTTTCAGATTAACACATCAATTCGCAGAGTGTTATTGACGGCACTTGTATGCCTTTCTTCCAATCTTATCCTCTCCGAAGACTCAACCGCTTCATCATTGGAGGAGCATATTTCCATAGCAAAACGCCTGGTGTCAAAAATGACGCCTGATGAAAAGATTGGACAATTATGCAAGGCACGCGGATTTAATGCATATTCCGTTGATAAAAACGGCAATATTGCGCTTGTTGACGAGTACAAGTCATCAATTAAAAAAATTGGCCACGGTACAGTATACGGATTATTAAGAGCAGATTGGTGGGCGAATAGGAATTCGTCGAATGGGATAACTCTTGAGAGGGTCAACCAGGCGGTTAATTTGTTTCAAGATGAGTACAAATCGGCATCTCGGTTCGGGATAGGGACGCTCTTTGTGGAAGAGGCGCCGCACGGCTTGTGCGCGATTGGGGCAACGGTGTTCCCGGTAAATTTATCAATTGGTTCCACATTCAATAAGGAATTGGCATATAAAATAGCAAAGGCTGTTTCAGAGGAGGCTTATGCATGTGGGATACATTCGGTGTATTCGCCTGTATTGGATGTTGTCAGGGATCCCAGATGGTCGAGAGTTGAGGAATGCTTTGGAGAGGATTCCTATCTTGTGTCGGAATTGGGAAGGCAATATGTAAGAGGCATATTAGCCGGGAAGACATTTCCAACTTTAAAGCATTTTGTTGGCGGCGGCGCTTCGGAAGGTGGTTTAAATACTTGGAATGTTTCCGTCGGGTTGAGGGAATTGTGGAACACGCATCTAAGGCCTTTTAAGTACGCAATAGATGCGGGAGCACAGCAGTGCATAATGCCAACCTATCACGATGTAGACGGCCAGCATGCGTCGGCCAGCAAACTTTTGCTTACAGACATTCTCAGGGGTAAGTTGGGTTTTAAGGGATATTTGACTGCAGACGGTGGGGTTATACCTATGATGCACAATAGGGGAATGGGGGCTTCAATAGCGGAAACGGCTGCGTACTCGTTGAAATCTGGTTGCGATTCTGATTCGGGGCACGAGAAAAGTTCAGATTGTGGATATTACTACAAAGAGGCGTATAATTTGGGCTTGATTTCCGATGATGACTTGGATCTCGCCGCCACAAGGGTTCTGACTGTAAAGTCTTATGCCGGCTGCCTTTCAAATGACAACAGGGAATTGAACCCGGAGAAAGTCTTGAGAAATAAATATCACAAAGATTTGGCGCTTCAGGCGGCAAGGGAGGGTTGCGTGTTGTTAAAAAACGACGGTTTGTTGCCCTTGGATGCGGGTAAATATTCTGCGATTGCGGTAATAGGCCCGAATGCCGACAACCCCATGAATCAATTGGGAGATTATACTTCCAATCAGGGGCGCGAAGACATAATTACAGTTTTTGATGGCCTTAAAGAATTGCTGAAACAACGCAACCCTCAGGCCAAGGTGGTATACGCCAAAGGCTGTTCTGTGCGCTCTAAGAGTACCGACGGCTTCAAAGAGGCGATCGACGCTGCGAAAAATGCCGAAGTAATAGTATTTGTGGCAGGAGGATCAAGTACCAGGTTTGGCGACATAAAGACCGATCCTCTTACGGGCGCAGCAGTTACAGATATTCTTTCTGACGGAGATTCCGACAAGGATTGTGGAGAGGGCACAGACAGTATTATGCTCGAGTATTCCGGCAGACAGATGGAGCTTTTGGGAAAATTGAAAAGTTTGGGCAAACCAATCGTTTGTGTGGGAATACAGGGAAGGCCGCTTTTACTGAATGCGGCGTTTGAAAATTGCGGGGCCTTTTTGATGGCTTGGTATCCCGGAGAAATGGGCGGAAGGGCCGTGGCGGAAATCTTGTTCGGAGAGTACAATCCGGCGGGGAGACTTTCTGTTTCCATACCTGAAAGAAGGGGCCAAATGCCGGTGTATTACGCCTCGAAGTGCGACAGAAAAAAATTTGGTTATTTTGACGGCCCTGCGGTTCCGCTGCTGGAATTTGGATTCGGTTTAAGCTACACAAAGTTTAAATATTCTGACCTAAAAATAGATGGCAAAAAAATATATGTGAATGTCACAAATACCGGGGGTATGGATGGTGACGAAGTTGTCCAATTTTACATTTCAGCTTTGTCTTCGCCTGTCCAAAGACCGTGGAGGCAGCTTTTCGCATTTGAGAGAGTACACTTGAAAGCCGGCGAGACAAAACGCGTGTCCGCAGAAATTGATTCGGAAAAAGTTGGCGCCTATAACAAGAGCGGCGACATAGAGATGTACGAAGGCTTCTACAATATATTTGTTGGGGGGTCGTTAAGGATTGGCGTCGAAAGGAAGACAAGGCTCTTGGCTGCCGGCAAAAAGGTCCCCTTTGGGGAGGCTTTTAATTCTGACTTTGTGTTAGAGGAAGTTAAATGACGACGCAATAATGCGGCTATTTAAGGGCTGATTTTTTCCGTGTCATGGATGTTGCTATGTAGGGAACAAAAGCGTGGAATTCCAATTAGTTTAGATCGGCGCTGCTATGGCTTTTTATACAGCTTATCAGCGTCTTTTATAAAATTAGATATCAGCCCCGCGCTTGGCTGGGCGCAATTGTGCCCATAGCCGCCAAGTTCCGACATCCGCGCCAAGGGGCATTTGCCTATTTTTTTGACGCTTGCCAGCAACAGCCTGTTTTCCGCCACCCTACACGGCCATTCAAGCGGTTCTTCCCCTGTGACTATCAATAGCGGCGCGACCTCATTTTCCACAAAGTTTAAAATGGCATACTTGTCTATAACGGGAAGAAACTGCCCTCCCTTGTATCCAAGGTCCTTTTTTACCTGAAAGTGGGTTGTCATTTGCCCGCTAATTAGGCACATACCGGCTATGTCCGTATTTTTGTGGCCGAACTTTTCAAGATAAGCCGGGTTAAACCCAACCATTCCCGCAAGATAGGCGCCGGCGGAATGTCCGCCTATAAAAACCCTATCCGGATTGCCGCCGAACTTTTCTATGTTGTCCAAGACCCACGCTACGGCCTCGGCGGCGTCCAGAATTGCCTCGTTTGCTTTGATTTTTGGTGATAGCCTGTAATTTACGGCAACAACCCCTATCCCTTCATCCGGAAAACTTTTCGGGAAAAGGGTTTTATTGCCTTCGGAAATTCCGCCCCCATGGAACCAGACAAAGACATCGTAATTTTTTACGTTTTTTGGCGGGTATATATCGAGGCGGCAACGCTCCGCTTTATAAGGATCGGGTGATGACGTGTAGGATAGGTCTTTCTGTGGGGTGCCGTTCCCCGAAGAAATGAGAGGAAACGCGGCTAAAATAAGCGACAATGCGGAAATGTAGAGCAATTTTTTCATAGAAACAACAGTATTACTATCAACCCGCGGCAATCTATCAAATTATTTTACGCTGTAAATAAAATCCTTCTTGGGGGAGTGGCGGCGTTTTTTATATGCCGCAAATGCGAGTGGTTATTTGAAGTCTCAGAATGCAAAGTGGATTTTTGGTTTAACCAATTAAACCGATATTCTTTTAATAGCATGAAAATGCTTGAATAAAATAAAACTTTGTTAAATTCTGCTACCGGTGCGTTTTTTTGCGACAGTGTTGCTTGCGATGAGCTTTTGCCTGAATTCCATAGTGGGGGTTCTTGGGACTCTTGTTGTCTGCATACATGATGACCTTGTTCACGTTGACGCAATTAAGGCAGCCTGTTGCCAGCCGGGGCACAATTTTGAGCATGGAAAGGCCCCCGGGGAAAAAGTATCGTGTTCTGATGCGTCGGACTGCGTTGATTTGGTCATAGGCGACGGATCTTTGTACAAATTGGGTTCTGAGAGGCTTAAGCTGCCTTTGCCGCAGTTGGTTGCGCAAGTATTGTGGGAATTTGAAATATCCGAGCCTTTAGATAAAAGGAATTTTGTTTGTATTGATGTGGCGCCGGCGAGTGTGCCCGACAATCTGCGGGTTTGCGGGAAACTTCCGCTTATAATTTGAAGTGTTTGATGTCTTGCGGGCGCATTTGGCGCGTCCAAGGAGTCAACTTTTAAATTATAAACGGTATGAATAAATTTTTAGCGGTTATTGTAATTTGCCTGCAATTCCTTGTTGCGTTGGGCGAACAGAAAAATGCCGGAGAGAGCCTGTCGAGAAAGGCGGCGGTTGGGCTTGCGTTGCGCAATAATCCGGAATTGAAGGCGGTAAAAGAGGGTATTAGTGCGGCGCGCGGCCGGTCGATTCAATCGGGAAGGTTGGACAATCCGGTTTTAAGCTCGGAATACGGCAACGACGCGTTTTTTTCAAACGAAGGCGAATACAGCGTAAAGGCGTCCATATCGCAAAAATTTCCTTTGTTCGGGAGATTGTCCAAAGAAAGGGAAATTGGAAACATAGATATAAAACTTGCCAGCCTTGAATATGAAGAGGCACGCAGGACCCTTGCGCTTCAGGTGGAAACGGCGTATTTGGACGCGCTTGAAAAAGACAGTATAGTTTCAGCAAAGCGCGATCTCTTAAAGGCTGCCAAGGAATTTGAAAGGCAGCTTAGGCAGGCTGCATTGAGCGCCGAGATATCGGAGCTTGAATACAAGCGCGCGGGGGGGGAATCCTCAAAGCTGGAAATTGAAATCATGCGCGACGAAGTGGAGGCTTCGGCGGCAAAGGCTCGGCTAAAATCGCTTTTGGGGTTGCCTCCAGAGGCGAAAGTGGAGCTTTCGGACAAGCTTGCCGAGATAAAGCCGCCGTCGGGGAAGTTTTCCCAAAGCACATTGGAGGCGCGCCCCGATTGGCAGATATATTCCATAGCCGCGCAGAGCGCAAATGCGAGAATAGCGCTCCTTAAAGCAGGAAGGTTTGAGGACATAGAAGTGGGCGTGTTTTTTGAGGCGTCGGAATCGGTGGACGAGCCGGTTGGAAAAGCCAGGGAAAAGGTAATGGGCTTGAGCGTTTCCATACCACTCCCATTTAATTCCTACGACGGCAGTATAGAGGAGCAACTTTCTTTGCGCAGGCAGGCGGAGGCGCGCGCGGAGGCAAAGGAGAATCAGATTATGTCGGAAATTTCGGTATACAGGATGCGCGCGCAAAAATATGCAGAAATTTTAAAAAAGCACAAGGCTGACCTTGAGTCTGTCTCGGGCGATCTTTACGGCGAGTATTTAAGCGCAAGATTTCACGCCCAGGCGGGAATAGCAGAGGTCTTTGGGGCTTGGCAGACGCATTTGCAAGTTAAGTTGATGGGGGTTTCGCTTGTCGCAGAGCAGGCGAGAAACTCGGTGGCATTAAAATACGCATTGGCATTGGAGGAAAATAATGAAAAGTAGGATGTTTTTTTATGTGATGTTAATATTTGGCGCGGCCCATTCGCCGTGTGCGTTCGCGCAGCACGAAAATTGCAACCACGGAGACGCTCCGGATGCGTCCATTCAGCAGGGCGGTTCAAATTTTGTCTGCGTGGACGGTTTATCGTCGGAATCCATCAACCTAAAGACAGCCGCCGCCGAAGCAAAAAAAATTGAGAGCCTTGTGACGGCCGTAGGAAAAATTGAAAACATTCCAGAGAATGTTGCCGTGGTTTCAACGCGCATAGCAGGGAGAGTCTGCAAACTTTACGTAAGCCCGGATGCCTCAGTAAAGGAGGGAGATCCCATCTGTAAAATAGAAAGCCTGTTGCCGGGCAATCCTCCGCCGTCGGTGCTCGTTAAGGCTCCCAAGAGCGGCATAGTGGAGGCTCTAAATATTTTTAGGGGAAGCCCCGTCGAGCCGAACGCCGAAATAGCGCGCATAGCCGACACCTCAAAGTTTTATGCGGTGGCCAATGTGTTTGAAAGCTATGTGGGGAAGTTGAAATTGGGGATGCCTGCGCGCGTAAAGCTTGAGGCATATCCCGATAAAATATTCTCGGCAAAGCTCGTAAAATTTGGGGCAAGCATTTCCGCGCCCACAAATACATTGCCGGTTTACTTTGAAGTTGAGAATCCGTCGCGCGCGATTAGGAACGGAATGCGCGGAATTTTTTACATTTCCACAAATTCTGGGAAAGCGGCCGTTTCCGTGCCAAAGAGCGCGCTTACGGGAGGCAATGCGAGAAAATTTGTCTATGTGGAAAAGTGTCCCGAAGACAAAATTTATGAGAGGCGCCAGGTTGTAGTAGGAAGAACCGATGATCTGAACGCGGAAATCTTGCACGGCTTGAAGGCCGGAGAGAAAGTGGCGATAAGCGGAGTTTACCAACTTCAATTTATGCCTGCGGCCGATATGGACGCCCATGCGGACAATCATGCGCCCGCGGGAAAGAATGTGCCAGCGCCGCACAGTCATGACGAGCATATGGCAACAGAGCATTTGGCGGAGGGCGGTGTGGCAGAACATCCCGAACATGTCCACAGTGAATTGGAACACTCTTCCCCTTCTGTTGTGGGGGCGGTAGGTGATGGTGCGGCATCAGGCGCAGCTGTGAGTATCGGGAATGGAGATTTGTCCATTCTGGAAAAGCTTGGCCGGTCGGGATATTTTAAATATTTCCTTTGGGCGCTGCTGGGAGTTTCCATTTTGCTAAACGTTATTTTTGCGGCGGCCTTTGCGCGCTCGGGGAGAGAATAATTTATGAAGATATTTTCTGCAATAATCAGATACTCTCTTGAGAACAGGTTTTTGGTTCTTGTGACGGCGCTCATTGTGGCGTGCTACGGAATCTACTGTTCGCGAACCTTGCCGGTGGATATTCTGCCTGATTTGGATAAAACAATAGCCACAATAGTGACGGAGGTTCCGGGAATGGCGCCGGAGGAAATAGAAACGCTGGTTAGCATTCCGCTTGAGACAGCACTGAGCGGGCTTAACGGCGTCACTCGGGTGCGTTCGGCAAATACGCCATCGCTTTGCCTGATAAATTTGGAATTCGATTGGAATACCGACCCGTACAAGGTGCGCCAGCTAATCCAGGAAAGGATTCAATCTGCCGCCTCAGCCCTCCCGCCCGGGGTACAGCCATTAATAGCCCCAATATCGTCGGTGATGGGAGAAATCATGATATTGGGTTTATCCACCGAAAATCCAAATATAACTCCCATAGATTTGCGCACAATGGCCGATTACACAGTTGCGCGCAGGCTTTCAAACATTCCCGGGGTTTCCCAGGTGCTTTCCACAGGCGGTGGGCTGAAGCAGTATAGGGTTATTCCAGACACTGCCAAAATGGCGGCGCTTGGAATATCTTTGGGAGACCTTGAAAAGGCGGTGTCCAATGCGCAATCAAATACCGGCGGCGGTATAGTGAACCGCGACGGGGTTGAGGTGAGCGTTCGCAATGTTGGGCGCAGCACTTCGGTTGAGGATATAGCGAACTCGGTTGTAAAGCCGAATCCAAACGGCAATATTCTTGTTGGGGACGTTGCGCGGGTCAGGATTGACAAGGCCCAGCTGCGCGGCGACGCTGCCATAGACGGTAAACCCGGGATTGTCATAACCGTTTCCAAGCAGCCTGCCACCGACACACTGAGATTGACAAGAAATTTAGAGGCCGCAATTTCCGAAATACAAAACAGCCTTCCCGAACATACCGAGCTTTCCGTAATTTACCGTCAGGACAATTTTATAAAGAGCGCCATTGCCAACGTTGAAGACGCCATAGTGGACGGCGCCATTATGGTTTTCATTATACTTTTTTTATTTTTATTCAATGTCCGCACAACGCTGATTACCATTACCGCAATACCTTTGTCTTTGGCCATCGCGCTTATTTACTTCAGGCTGACGGGGTCTTCAATAAATACCATGACTCTCGGGGGGCTTGCGGTGGCCATAGGGATGCTTGTGGACGACGCAATAGTTGATGTTGAGAATGTGTATAGGAGGTTACGCGAAAATGCCAGGTTGCCGGGAAAGAGGGGGCATTTGAAAGTGATTTTAGACGCGTGCGTTGAAATACGCGCGTCAATTTTCTATGCAACGGCGTTGATAATGATAGTTTTCATTCCCACTTTCGGCTTGGGAGGCATAGAGGGCAAAATGTTTAGACCGCTTTCAGAGGCGGTGATAGTCTCAATGGCGGCATCGTTTTTTGTGGCTTTGACGGTTGTGCCTGCATTGTGCTCGCTTTTATTGGGCAGGGTAGGGAAGTCTCGCGGTGAACCTGTAATTTCGCGCATATTGAAATGGCTTATAGCAAAACTTGCAATAAGGCCCTCAATTAAATATCCGCATGCGGCGCTTTCGATGGCGGCATTTATTTCGGCGGCGGCGTTTGCATTTTTCCCGATTATGGGCAGAGATTTTATTCCCGCGTTGAACGAAGGCAGCTCGCTGCTGATATTGCAGCTTTCCCCGGACAGCTCAATAGACCGCTCAAGAGAAATGGGCGCGATAGTCCAAAAAATACTTTCTGAAAATCCCGACATAAAAAGTGCGGGCATGAAAATAGGCCGCGCGGAAAAAGACGACCATGCCGAGCCGGTAAATATAGTTAAATTCAACCTGGAATTTGACACGTCGAAACATACGCAGTCGCAAATAATCAGCTGGTTGCGTTCCAGGCTGGACCGCATTGCCGGGATTACCTACTCCATAGGGCAGCCGATGGCGCACCGCATAGATTATATGTTGAGCGGAACACAGTCGCAGATTGCCGTAAAGATATTTGGGGAAGACCTTGAAATTTTAAGGCAGAAAGCCTCTGAACTTGCCGATAAAATATCGCGGCTTAAAGGCGCAAGGGATGTCAATGTGGAAAAACAGGCCCAAACCTCCCAGCTGAAAATCAAAGTTGACAGGGAAAAAGCCAGGCTTTACGGCGTGCGCGTGGGGGAAATTAACGATATCCTGCAAACGGTGCTTGGCGGAAAAGTGCTCTCGCAAGTGGCCGACGCCGACGCCTTGTTTGATGTCTTTTTGAGAATGGAAGAGGATTTTATTTCCGCCAAAGAAAATGTGGAGGGCATTTTAATAGAGAATATATCCGGCGAGAAATATCCCCTATCTTCTTTTGCCAGCGTTGAGAATTCTGCCGGCGCCAACCACATAAACAGGGAAGGGCTCAAGCGGAGAATTGTAGTGGGATTAAACACTGGAGACGGGGATTCCGTCCGTCTTGCCGAAGAAATAAGAAATATAATAAATTCCACTTTGGATTTGCCTCAGGGGTATTATGCCAACATTGAGGGGCAGTTCCAAAACCGCATAGACGCTGGGAGGCGCATCGGCCTTTTGTTCGGCTTTGCCATGCTGGCAATATTTGCAATTTTGTACACCCATTTTGGAAGTGCAGCTTTGGTGCTGCAAATTATGTTGGGCATCCCGACGGCTTTTGCAGGGGGGATTTTTGCAACATGGTATTTCATTGGAACGATGTCCGTTGCTTCTCTAATAGGAATGATTGCCCTTTCCGGAATAGCGGCGCGCAATACCATAATGATGATATCGCATTACATCCACCTCATGGAGTTTGAAGGCGAGAATTTCGACGGCAAAATGATAGAGCGTGGAACTGTCGAAAGAATAAACCCCATTCTGATGACGGCTTTGACGGCGGCATTTGCGCTGATTCCTCTTATGTTCAACCCTGAAAGCCCTGGGAAAGAATTGCTATACCCGGTTTCCGTAATGATAGTTGGAGGGTTGGTTTCTTCCACTATATTGAGTGTTATAGTCACTCCTGCGGCTTTTAGGCTGTTCGGGTTTGCGCCAGCGAAGGAAAGGTCAGAGTAATGTAGATATTATTTGAACGATGCTAATGAATTGTGCCAAATATTTCGATAGGCTCATCCTTTAATGTGCCCGGTCTCTACTGCAGCGCACAACACAAAATATTGGGTTATCCCAATTTTTTTACTTACATGTGAATGAACTTACAATAACTTGTCGTGATTCCCAAGGAGGTTTTCTTGTAAGTTACAAAGTCCGCGCGCGAACAGCTCTGTTATTTTCCGTTTAAATTAGGCAACTTAGTGGCCTGTCATTTACTTTGTTTGAACAAACTTTTATGTTCAGCTTGGCCATTTTTTGTACATAACGCTGCCTACAGAGAGGTATGTCTTTTTTGTTGCTGAAAGTACGAATCCTGTCCATGCAGGTTTCAATACAAGGGCCTTAAACAAAATTTTAGAGTAAATTAGCGAAGATTTTTGCAGTAAAAAGTTCCTAAAAAAACAGCCTCCTAAAATTGGAGACCGTTAAAAGATTTTTAGTTTAACGACTTCGGCTACGCCCTCTTTTTCCGAAGCATATAAAACAGCGCAAGTGCCCCAAATATCGCCGCGCAAGCCACGGGTTCAGGGACGGCCGCGCAAGCCGTGATAATACTGCCGGCAACCGTCGCATAAAAATAATCCCCGTTAAAATCTCCCATTAGCACATTGCCGTCTACGGCCAGGAGAATGTCATCAAAATTTTCGCCAAATATGTTGCTGATACCGTAACTCATGCCGATCTTTAGATTGGCAATAAAAACTTCCAATATTTCCGCTCGCAAAACACTCTCAAGCGCAATCGATACGCTTGAGCCGTCACTTACAATGAGGGAGTCGGCGGTTATCGTCGAATTGCCAGTAGCTTTGAGGGATCTACCAGCCCCAACTAAAATACTGTCCGCCTTAATGTTCCCGTTGTCAATATCCACCGACGATACGTTCACAACATCTGAAATATTCGCGTTTGTACCATCAGAAATTGCAATTACAGAGATATATACTTGCGTGTCTATCGGCTTAACTTGAATGAGTGATGAAACCAAATTTAAAATAGTGTTCTCCCCCGAAACATTTATAGTTCCGCCGCGCATATATCGGATGGCGTATCATTCGCTGGTGCTCCAATCGCACCCTTCGTAAATCTTTACGAGCGATATTGTAACATTTGAACCCTTCGTGATATTGAGGACGGGAAGGCACCTGAAGATTCATAGCCGTATAAATCGACGTATCCGGATTTAAAAGAGCTATTCTCAATATTTATGCTAGCGAAGCGATTCGAGTATGTGCTGTCGGTTAACGTGGAAAGTTCCGCACCTGAAAGATCAACATAGGCATTTTTAAAAGTTAGCGAAGAGCCCTGAGTAACGGCAAACTGTTTGTAAGATGCGTTGTCCACTACTGTAAAATTTCCCCCATCAACGGTCATTGAAGCTCCTGCGCCAATCTTGCTTGCTTCTGTTAGGGTAATGCGGGTTTCAGAATTTTTCAACGTCAGTTGAGAAGCGAAGTTGTTGTAAAAATGAACATCTTCA
>CASEFZ010000099.1 GCA_949287395.1 uncultured Verrucomicrobiota bacterium | reverse complement strand
GACATGCGCGGCGGGGAATTTTCTTCGATAAGCGGTACCGGCGGTTATGGGGCGTTCCGTTTCACGAATATAGTTTACACCGACGGTACGATAAAGCTGCGTTTGGATTCCGAGGCAAACAAGGACATGATAGACTTGACGAGCTACTATGTTAAGGTGGAGGATAGCACCGGAGATTCGACTGTTGTATCGTATGAGAAGGTTGAAGGCGGCACGATAAGCAAGACCGAGGGAGCCGACAAGGTGAAGTTTGACTTCGGCGAGAATCTTGCGTGGCTGACTGGCCTTGAGGAGGATGCAAGCGGCACGAAGGTGATATCTTGGGATGCAGAAAACATCACGGAGCTTGTTGCGAATGATTTTGCTGCGAATTTGTACGATGACGGTTCCCAGGTGTACGAGGCATTGTTTACGGTTGCCGACGACGGTTTGTATGTAAAGTATGTGGTAGTGCCGGAACCTGGCGAGGTGGCTTTGTTAATTGGGGCGCTTTCATTGGGTTTTGCGGCGTATATACGCAGGCGCAGGCGTCAATAGTTTAAGTTTGCAGTGCAGCATTTTTCGCCGCGCGTTTTGCGCGGCTTTTTTTTGTGGACTTTGGCAAAGGTCTTTTTGATTTAGGCAGATAATGTGGAACCCAGGCGGATACCGCAAAAGGCGAGTGTTCGCATAGCAGTGGAAATAGTTTTCTTTAATTTGGTGCATGCTCTAAGTCTCATTTAGAATTACCCGCGCATATTTTTTTAAACGAACATTCAAATCTTTAGATTATTGCTGGCAAAAATGGACGGCGGGCAAAGACAACCTAAGCTTTTATTTTGCTGGTGGCTTGGACATTGGGCTTGGGAAAATAGGGGAGAACTTGCTTTGTTCCAGCCTATACATCTATTTAATACTAAGTTTGTTTTAGCTGAAAGAAATGGGGGATAGGCCGTCAAGACGCGCCCCGCCGCCGAGATAATTGCGGCTTCCGGATATGAGAAAGACGCGTTTGGAGGGTTAAAATCTCTGGGGCACCAAGCGCGCTAGGCTGCCATTCCTAAGCTTGACTGGAAGGTCTGTAAATTTTGGGTTGTGGGCCGCATCCGGTGGAATGCCGCCATTGATTCCAATCCATTCTGAACGTTTGTGCATAATGCGAATTCAAAAGGAATATTGAAAACTTTGCTGTTTGAGGAGGCCATGAGCGGAGAAATTTACATCGGGCTAGGGCCAATGTTGGGGGCGGCTGGCGCATAATCTCAATGCGGGTTGCAAAATTCTTATAAAAAGAAAAATTTCAATCGTTGATATTAAGGTTGAAAAAAGCGCCTTTTGGGGAAATTGAAGTTGAATTTAAGGTGCCTTAAAAAAATTGTCTTTTTGTGGCAACTTACACGCGGTGTGTAACTTTGGTCGGGTTTGTATTTATGTTTTTTAGGAAGGCCTTCTGCGCTTTTATTTACTTTTTCTGATTGGCGCTGGTCGAAATTTTTTCTTTTAAGAAGTTAATTGATGCACATTATGCTCAGGCGATGAATGATAAAACAAACGTTGCGCGCATACTTGACAACCTTGGGGTAAGCTATCTGACGCACACGTACGATGCTTCGGCAGAAAATGGAGTGGAAGTGGCAAGGCTTGTGGGGCTGGATTGCAATAAAGTTTTTAAAACTCTTGTCACTGTTGGAAAAAGCGGGAAATTTTACGTATTTGCAATACCGGTATGCGGGGAGCTCGACTTGAAAAAAGCGGCAAAGGCAGCGGGTGAAAAGTCGATTGATATGCTAAAGCAAAAAGATTTGTTGGCAACAACGGGATATATACACGGAGGATGCTCTCCCATTGGCATGAAGAAAAAATTTCCGACATTTTTTCACAATAGCCTTGGCGGGCTTGATACGGTGGTCTTTAGCGCCGGAAAAAAGGGTTTCCAAGTGGAGTTGGCAGTTGGGGATTTGTACAAGGCGCTCAACTACCGCCTTGAGGATCTCGTTGCGCAGAGATAGCAAGGCCGGCTATCGGGCTGCGCAATTCTATCCTCCGCAGTGTTAGGGATGTTTCTTTTAGCGGGAGTATATTTTCTGGGAAAGGTCAGTTTTTTTTGCGGGCCTTTTGTTGAATAGACTTGTAGTAGGCTATGGCGAAATATTTCCTTGCCAATTCCTTTATGCTATCCGGGCAGGAGGATGAGTTGAAGTTTACATAATTTCCATCTAAAATAGCCGATTGGTGCGTCATAGCGGGAAGGGGTCTGGAGGGCGTTAGCAGATTGTCTCCCCACGCCTTATACCTGAATCCTTTGGGCGCTATAAGCTCAACAAGCGTTGGAATTATGTCGAGGTGTTGTCCGGGTGAGAGCTCCATATTCCCGTATACTTCCGAAATTTGTTTCCCCACGAAAATGGCCGGCACATAGGCCGAATCTCCATTGTCCATTTGCGTATTCTTAGGAAGCGTTCGGGCAGAGTGGTCGCCGGTTATAACTATAATTGAATCTGGATATTTTTGCATTATGCGCGTGGTGAAATGTCCAATTTGCTTATCGGCGTACCACATATGGTACAGCTTGACATCGTTTTCAGTCTTTAATTCTGCGGGACAACCTTCGGCCTTTAAATCCACGTCGTACGGTGGATGGTTTGAAACAGTTAAAATCATATTGAACGAGTTTTCAGGTATGTCGCGGCTTAATATAAAGTTGAACATATCTTTGTCTCTGATTCCCCATTCAACAATACCGTATAATTCACCCATAGATTCCCCTCCCACAACCTCGGAGAAGTTGTTATGCCTCAGAAATTCCCCAAGGCGCATCCAGGTACTTTGCCCCGCGTAATAGAATGTCGATGAATAGCCCAGCCCCTTAAAAATGTTGGCTATTGAGTATTCAGTCGAGGCATTTATGACTCCGCGAACGTCAAGCCCGCAATAAGGCAGGCCACTTGCAAGCGACGATACCGAAGCCATTGTGCCTCCATCTGATGACAATACTTTTTTGCTGTGCAGGAAATTTTTACAGAGGGCGCTGGTTTGAGGCATCAAACCAAAAGATGCGTATTTTTCGTAGGTTGGCCATGCGGAGTGTCCCTCTCCCACTATGAAGAATATGCGTTTGGGTCTGGTTTTGAGAGCCGAACCTCCGGCTGAGCGCTCAACATATTTTTGCAAAGAGCGTTCGGAATTGTCGGATTTCCCGAATACATCTTCTATGACTTTTGGTATATCTGCTTCGGATATATTAAAGTGGGCAAGGCCATCAGAATTGGCGGACAATAAAAATGATACAATTTCAGTCTTTAGGCAATAGGCCGCAGACGGGATTAATTTATTTAAAAATTCCGAAGGCTCAACTGCTGTATCTCTATACTGCATGGGCCTTCCCCAGAGGTTCCCGCCGCGCATCATGAACAAAAACAATACAACATAGGCAATTGTGCAGAGTATCTTCACCGGAAATTTAACCCCTTGCTCTCGGGAAAATTTTAAGGTGTCCACCCATCTAAAAATAAGCGCGACAAACTTGTATGCGAGAAATATAAACAATATGGCTGATAAACATATCCATAGGACAGGATAGTCTTTCAAAATGGCGTTTAGTATAGAGTGGAAATCGTCGAAAAATATACCGAATACCCAATAGTTGAATTGACTGTTGTACTCGCTGAAAAAACAAAAATTTACAACGCACAATAACGTGTATGAAACGATGCACAAAACCGCATAGGCCGTTTTTAGTTTTGGAAAGTCGCGTCCGAAAAATATGTAAATTATGCTCAATATGGCGGTGGGAATGGATAGGTATGCCGCGGTCATCAAGTCGAACCTAAGGGACGTCAAAAACCATGAAAATGACGGGAAGGGTTCGTTGCCGCCAAAGTAGGCCAAGAGAGACAGCCTGCCTATTGCAGATATGCAAATTATAGAAAAAATGAGAAGAATGTCTTTAATAAAATTTTTCATGAGTTGAGTAGTTTGTGTAAGTGAATTTGTGTGAGATATATTCGTGTATTGTATTTTTAATTAGTGTGTAAATTTCAAGAAGTTGTTTGTGGGGAAGAAGTTGTTTATGCGAGAAAGAAACTAGGCATTATTCTATAATTCCGTGTTTTTTTGCGCTCCAGTATGTTGCAAGATGAAACATTAGTGCGCAACTGGATAGGTTGTCGTAATCTATTTTGTTCAGGGGCTGGCAAAGATCTTTTATCGATTCTTTGTCGAAGTCGGATTTTCCCCTGACAAGCATGGTTAGGGCCATTTCCCCGTGGCATCTGGGCACGCGCATTATATCGTGAAATTCGTCCATGTCGGGTTTACCGTTGGGAAGTATGGGGCGCCTTTGCGGGTTCGGCAAAGGAGTTGATAAATTTAGCTTTCCGGAGGATATTATTTGCGTCTGGGAACGCATTGTGCGCGCCGCAGTCTTACTTAGCCTTTCCATTATAGAGGTTATTTTTTGCTTTTGAGAATCGGATTTTGAAAGCTCCAGCATAATTTCCAAAGATATCTGCATCTGCAGCTGGGCCCACGGGGCGATGTTTGAAAAATGTTCCGACTGCTCTATGGATTTTTCCGCATATTTTTCGTACTCGGCAAGGTATTTGTCATTTTTAGTCAGCAGGTGCGCAACCCCGTATATCATCGGCAGCCGTGCGGCCTCGTGCGGGGCAACATTCCACATTTTAGACAGCCCCAATGTAGATGGGGTGTTGTCGGCATTTTGCGCGTCGAAATTTGTTTCTGGGCGGATTTTCTCAATCATTCGGTCCGCCACCGCAGAGCAGATTGCTGCAATGGTTTTTCTGTCATCATCGGAGCAAAGAGGACTTTTATTGTATCTCCACAGGGCATGTATGCAGTGTGTGTATTGGTCTCTTGAGGTTGACGGAAAAAACGATTTCGCATCGGAGGTACTCACCGCGCGGGCGACAAACCCCTTGGCGTTTGGGGACATGCTGCAGCGCCACATTCCGCGCAAAATTGCGTCGGCACACTTTTTCAGGGAGGCGTCTAAAGTGCATTCGTATTTGTCAAGTACCACGCACATCATTATTCCCCCGAGAATCATGCCGTCTTCCATTCCCGTTCCGTATCCGTTTGGATTTATCTTCGACAATATTTTTATGTCCTCGGCGGTGGGGACGAAGTCGAGCGAGTTTTCCGGATTTTTAGAGGTTATTATGTCGTAAAAAATCTCAGTGTTTTTGCCGAAGAACCTTGTCCAAGCACTGTCCCACATGATGCTTTCCTTAAGGGGGTCAACCCTTCCCGACGCTTGAGCCGCGGGTGCGTACGCACAAAAAAGCAACACTGGAAAGAAAATGGAATTTTTTAAAATTGATAGGTTCATTGGCAAGTTGTTGCTGCGTAAAATGTATTCTGCTTGTTGAAGAAATTCGTTTATTGGCGACAAATTAGGTATTGTGCGGTATATGGAGTGCGGTTTCCTATGGGTAATTTAAATTTTCGGGAGCGGCTTAAAAAGTTGGCAGATTTGCCAATAAGGTCAAAAGTTTACAACCATTACGCATATTTGGAATATAAAACAGTTATCCAACATACAAATATGCAAACAAGACATACAAATACCGCCGCGCTCCCAGCGTCTTTGGCAAATTTTGCAAGAGGGTTATAGTTCTCTGTGAACATGTCCACGCATTTTTCTATGGCGGAATTTAAAATCTCCGCAACGAGAAGCATAAAGGCGGGAATTATTAAAACGCACTTTTGCACAGCGTCAAAATCGAGCGCGAATGCGGCCGACACAAGCACAAGGCACAGCAGCACGTCCAGCCTAAAGGATTCCTCCGATTTAAATATTGCCCATAACCCAGAGAGTGAGTATCCGCAGGCCTTCAACAATCTTTTTAGTCCGCTGTGTTTTTGCATGTTGATTTAATGTTAAAATAACACGCACCAACCTACTTGCTTAAGCCGGCCTTTATCAAACAAATGCCGAGTATGACGCAAAAAATTGCCAAAACGTTCAAATGCCCATGAAAATATCTAAAGAAGCAATACGCGCTTTTCCTGAACAAGTGTGATATTTGATTGCGTTATTATTTATTTAGAAACCTTCTTACATGAAGTGTGTTTAAGTACAAGCATATTCTTAACTTATTTATACATATTATGAATGGATTTGAATGTTTGCGTCAAGGCTGAAGCGCAGTGTAGAATATTGTTTGACAGGTAGAATTCGCCGTGTTACGCCTTGCGACGATAAAGGTTTTTAAACGGAAAGGGTTGTGTTATGTTTGTAAGGAGTGTTGCTTTATTGGCGGTATGCGCGATGGTAAGTTTATCGGGTTGCGCACTCTATGTCAGCGGCGATAGCTATGCAATGGCGGCAAGGAACGAATATACGCTCAAGTATTCTGGCTTGGACGCCACAAAGGAGAAATTGCATAGCAAGGTTCTTCAGGCGCTTCAGGACAGGGGCTGGACTATCGAAAGCGACGGCTATCCGGTTAAGGCCAAACTTGTTCAAATTCGCCAGAGTGCCGTTGCATCTTTTTCCTTTGCCGACAATGTCATAACAGTGGACACAAAAGGGTCCATGGTTGACGGAAATAAACCGTATGTTCCAAGGCGCTATGTGGACAATGTGCTTGCATCGGTTCGCAAGTATCTGCGCAATTAGGTACAGTTTTTAGGGTTCAGGGGGTGCTAATTGCGCGATGCCCGCATTTGCGGGCGCCGCGCGGTTTGCGTGTTTTTTATTGGGGCGCGGCTAAAAGAAGGTGCTTCTCTGTGCTTGGGTAGAATTCGCTTATGAATGTTTTTGCCAAATGCGCCAATTTGGCGCAATGGTCATTGTTTTTGCAGGCGCAAATTCCCCGAAAGTATCGGTGCCCATATCTGTATTGATCGTTTTAGCGGTGGAGGAGTAGTCATTATTAAGGGCGCTAAGACCTCCTAAAACGGGGTAAGCGGCGTTTTTTTGTTGAATATTTGCGGTCGTGTGCGAAATTCGGCAAAAAGGCGTTGGATGCCGTTTTGAACTGGGAAATATTATGAGTTCTAAAGTTTACTTCACCGATATGCACGTAAGCGCGGGCGCAAATCTGCTTGAAAAGCTCAGGCGCTTGATGAAGAAGGCCGGTTTTGAGAAGATAGATTTTAAAGGCAAGTTTGTTGCCGTTAAGCTGCATTTTGGGGAACCGGGGAATCTGGCTTTTTTAAGGCCCAATTATGCGCGGGTTGTGTGCGACTACATAAAACGCCTTGGAGGCAAGCCATTTGTGACCGATTGCAACACCTTGTATGTTGGCGGCAGAAAGAACGCCTTAGACCATCTCGACAGCGCCTACGAAAACGGATACAATCCGTTTACGACGGGAGTGCACACCATTATAGCTGACGGATTGAAGGGGATTGACGAATGTCTCGTTCCGGTTGAGGGCGGGGAATATGTAAAGGAGGCGAAAATTGGGGCGGCCATAATGGAAGCCGACATAGTGGTTTCGCTCACGCATTTTAAGGGTCACGAGCTTGCCGGCTTTGGCGGGACCATAAAGAATATAGGCATGGGGTCCGGCTCGCGCGCCGGGAAAATGGAGATGCACAGTTCGGGGAAACCGCACGTAGAGACCGATTTGTGCATAGGTTGCGGCATGTGCAGCAAAATTTGCGCGCACGATGCCCCCGTTATAAAGAACGGCAAGGCTAAGATAGACCATTCCAAGTGCGTAGGGTGCGGCAGGTGCATAGGCGTTTGCCCCAAAGACGCTGTCCAGCCGCCTTTTGACGAGGCCAACGACATCTTGAACAGAAAGATGGCCGAGTATACGAAGGCTGTTCTCGACGGAAGGCCCAATTTCCACATAAGTTTAGTTATAGACGTTTCTCCGTTTTGCGACTGCCATTCCGAAAACGATGTTCCCATTGTGCAGGATGTTGGAATGTTTGCCTCTTTTGATCCTGTTGCGATAGACAGGGCGTGCGCCGACGCCGTCAACGCGCAACCTGCCGCGGTGGACAGCGTTTTGGCAAAGACCGGCCATTTGCATGGAGACCACTTTGCGGGAGTTTCTCCCGACACAAATTGGATTTCCGCATTGGAACACGCCCAGAAGCTGGGACTTGGCTCAATGGATTACGAACTTGTTAAAATGTAGTTTGTAAAGGCTATTGTCGGCGCCGCAGATTGCTAAATTTTTGCATTTTGCGGCGTTTTTTATTGCCGTGCAAATTCTGTTGCGGGCAAAAAATATCATTTCGTGCGGGGGGTTGTAAGCGCGGGCTTGTGCGGGCTGGTTTTGGTGCGCCAAAACGGCGAATTTCGGCTTAATAAAAGGATTTCAGGCGTGCTTCATGCGTAAAAAATGCTTGAAAATAAATGCGCAAATGGTGTTATGGGGGCAATGGGAAACGTATTTGGAAAATACTTTAGGGTTGCGACTTTTGGGGAGAGCCACGGTCCGGCGCTGGGGTGTGTAATTGACGGGTGTCCCCCGGGCTTGGAAGTTGCCCAAGAGGAAATTATGGATGAGCTTTCCAGGAGGGCTCCCGGCCAGAGTTCCATTTCCACGCAGAGATCGGAGGGCGACGTCTGCCAAATACTTTCCGGCATGTTGGATGCAAAAACGCTTGGAACTCCAATATGCGTGGTGGTTTTTAATACCGACCAGAGGTCTTCCGACTATTCCGAAATAGCAAAGCTTTGGAGGCCGTCGCACGCAGATTTTACATACGATGCGAAGTACGGTTTCAGGGACGCCCGCGGCGGCGGGCGCAGTTCGGCACGGGAAACCATAGGCAGGGTAATAGCGGGCGTTTTTGCAAGAAAAGTTTTGCAGGCGCGTTTAAAGCGCAGCGTGGAGATTCGCGCGTGGGTGGAGAGCGTTCATGCTTTGACCATGTCGGTTCCCGACAGGATACCCACTTTAGAGGAGGTGGAAGCAAGCCCCGTGCGTTGCCCCGACAGGGTTGTGGCGGCCAAAATGGAGGAGTTTATAAAGAAGGCGAAGGCCGAGGGCGACAGCGTTGGGGGCGTTATAAGATGCGCAATAACGGGCTTGCCCGCGGGGCTTGGAGATCCGGTTTTCGACAGGTTTGAGGCGGATCTTGCCAAGGCGATGTTGTCCATTCCGGCGACAAAGGCCTTCGAGATTGGGAGCGGTTTTGCCGGGACCCGCATGTTTGGTTCGGCGCACAACGACATTTTTGAACTGGGCGCTGACGGGCGTGTTGGAACGCGCACAAATAACGCCGGCGGGGTACTTGGGGGTATAACCTCGGGCAATGTGGTGGAATTTCGCGTAGGTTTTAAGCCTACGGCGACCATTGCCAAAGAGCAGGCAACTTTGGATAAAAACTTAAACGAGACAAAGGTTGTTGGGAGAGGCAGGCACGACCCGTGCGTTGTCCCGAGAGCCGTGCCCATAGTTGAGGCGATGGCGGCTCTTGTGTGCGCGGACGCCGTGCTTTCCCAAACCGCTTTGCGGCCGTCTACGGAGGGATTTTTATGAACACTATACCCGCATACCTTGTTATAGGCACGCCTACGTCCGGAAGGCGCGGCGTAATTTGGGACGTAATTACAAAAACTACCGCCGACGACGAATTTTGCGGGGTTTTTATATCGGAGAACGAGGCTCCCGCCGCGAGCGACAAGCGCATAGCGGCGGCGCAAAACGCCGGGATAATAAGGTACAAGGACGCCGACGACGCAATGGAAAAGATTGCGTCTTTGGATTCGGGCAAATTTACCAGAATTTTCTTTTTTGCCGATGCCACGCGCAATTTGGCCGATTGCATGGAGGATTTTAAGCGCTTAGTTGATGCGGGGCATATCCGCTTGGCGAGAATATGGGGAGTTTTGGATTGCGAACTGCTGTGCAAATTGCCCGACGAAGTGCAGCCTTATGCCGACGCATTGGCGCACTATTCGGACTGCCTTCTCTTGAGCAGGCGGGAGAATGTATCGAATAAGGATGTGGCTGAAATCAAGTCGCGGTACGAGAAGCAGTGCCTGCCGCTGGTGTTCGAGTATGTCGACGTGAATTTTCACGTTGCCCACCCGATAGAGTTGATGATAGAGGAGGCCCGCAGGGTGTCTATGTTGTTTGAGGACTTTGATCCTGTGGACGACCTTGATATAGACGAAGACAACCTTCCTGAAGAGCCTTTCAGTTTGGAGCGCAAGCCGGACCCGTATCTTGAGAAGCTTCAGAACGGGCTGAGGAAAAAGCCCATACCGGATCTTTCAAAGATAGCGTATGCGTTTAGGTCCGTCGGGGGAGTTTAAGATGAAGGAATTTGACCCTATTGAAAAAGTTGCCGGCAGCGTGAGGGGCTTAAGCGCCTATGTTCCCGGAGAGCAGCCTTCCGGCGGGGGATGGGTTAAGCTGAATACGAATGAGTTTCCGTATCCGCCAAGTCCCCGGGTTGCGGAGGCTGTGGCAAGCCAGATATCCGGCGATTGCGGAAGTTTGCGTTTATATCCGGATCCTGTCAGTTCGGCGCTTCGGGAGGAGATAGGCAGATATTTTGGTGTGGGGGCAGAGAATGTTATTGCCACAAACGGTTCGGACGAGCTGCTTAACTTGGCAGTCAGGGCCTTTTCAGATTCGGAGAAATCGGTTGCGGCGTTGGACCCGAGCTATTCGCTTTATCCGGTGTTGGCCAAAATGCAGGCAAGCGGGTATTTGCCAATTGATTTTGGAGAAGGAATGTCGGTACCGTACGACCAAATATTTTCTTGCGGGGCAAATATGTTCATATTTACCAACCCGAATGCCCCTACGGGCATGGCCTGGGGGGAAGACGTTGTGCGCCGCATAGCTGAAGGTTTCGACGGGATAGTTCTTGTTGACGAGGCCTATGGGCCCTTTAGCGGTTATACGGCGTCAGGATTGGTTGGCGAATACGAAAATTTGATAGTTGCCGGAACGATGTCCAAGGGCTGGGGCCTTGCGGGAATGCGGGTTGGCTGGGCGGTGGCGTCTGAAAAGATTATTGGAATACTTGACAGGGTGCGCGACAGCTACAACTTGGACAGGCTGGCTCAGGCGGCTGGAATTGCGGCGCTTAGAGACACGCAGTACTATGAAAAATTTCGCGCAAAAGTGCTTCGGACGCGCGGGGAGACGGAGGATTTCTTTAGATCGCTCGGGTGGAGTTTCCCGGAGAGCTCCTCGAATTTCATATTTGTGACGCCGGTGGATTCCCGTGGAAACTCGGGCTTCGAGGTTGCCAACGATCTTTTTGAGTTCCTGAAGGCGCGCAAGATTTTGGTGCGCTTTTTCCCGAGCATAGAGAAGATAAACATGTCTTTGCGCATAACGGTTGGCACGGATGCGCAGATGGCGGCGTTAAAAGCGGCGATCGGCCAGTGGCTTTCCGCACGGTAGGAGAAAAAAATGGACAGAACGGCTATTATAGACAGAGAGACAACCGAGACGAAAATATCGCTTAAGATATGCCTGGACGGATCGGGTAAATACGACGTGGACACGGGCATTCCGTTTTTTGACCACATGCTTGAGTTGTTTGCGCGGCACGGGCTTTTTGACCTTAGCGTGCGAGCAAAGGGCGATATTTCAATAGACTATCACCACACTGTTGAGGATGTCGGGATTGTTTTGGGGCAGGCCGTCAAGAGTGCTGTCGGCGACAAGGCGGGCATGAATAGATATGGCTTCTTTATTCTTCCCATGGACGAAACTCTTGTGCGGGTGGCGATTGACCTCTGCAACAGGCCGATATTGGTGTATCAGCTGGGGGACCAAAATGCGCGCATACGCGATTTTAACCTGTCGCTTTGCAAGGAGTTTTTTCAGGCTTTTGCAAATGAGAGCGGCTCCAATCTCCACATAAAGTTGGAGTATGGAGACGAGCCCCACCACATTGCGGAGGCGGCGTTCAAATGTTTTGCAAAGGCGCTTTCGATGTCGGTGGCAAAAGATCCGCGCCGCGGCAATAACATTCCGTCCACAAAGGGCTCCATATAGTGGGTGTGGCTGCTTTTGCGTTCGGGGAGCTTCCCCTGTGGCAGATTTTTGTTGTACTATGAGAGAGAGAGGAAAAAGTGTTGCCGTAATAGATTACGGAATGGGAAATTTGATGAGCGTGTTGCGCGCGTGGCAGCATGTGGGCGCGGACGCCCGCCTGGTGTCCAAGCCGGTGGAGGTGGACAACGCAGATATACTTGTTTTCCCCGGGCAAGGCGCCATAACAGACGCAATGCGCGCGCTGGATTCCTCAGGGTTTTCCGAAAAGATACGCGAGTGGATAGCCGCAGACAGGCCTTTTTTCGGGATATGTCTTGGCTTGCAGGCCTTGTTTGAATATTCGGAGGAGGGCGAGTGCGGGTGTCTTGGCGTCTTTAAAGGAAGGGTTAGGCGCCTTAGGCCGCCGAGGCCCTTAAAGGTGCCACACATGGGCTGGAACAATGCCGATTTTAGGCGCACAACGAGTTTTAGGTCGAGGCTGTTGGAGGGAATAGACGAAGGCGCGCAGTTTTATTTTGTGCACAGTTATTGCGTGGAATCTGGCGACGAAGATTTGATATTTGCAACTACACAGTATGGGCCTGAAAATTTCGTTTCGGCGGTGTCGAGGGGAAATTTAGTGGCGTGCCAGTTCCACCCTGAAAAAAGCCAGGCGGCGGGCTTAAAGCTGTATTCAAATTTTTTGTCGTGCATGTGATAGAACAGCCTTTCGGTTTTCTGCGCGTGCTAAAGGCGGCCGTGCGTATTGCCAATAAGCTTGCTCAAGAGACATAGGGGCCCAAAGTGCCGCATGGAGGACCCGCTTTGCGGTGGAAGTGGATTTGCGGTGTTTTCGGGTATTTAAAAAGCGGCAGATGCAGCATGCGGCCCGCGTGCGGATATTGGATTTTACAGGCGGGAAATGCGCCCTTCAGCACAAAATAAAATATCGGATGCCCGCTAACAATTTCCGGGCAAATGTCTGCCGTAGGCAACTTGTTTTTCCGCGCTTTTGGAAAAATGTCCCAGCTGTTTTTTTATATTGCCGGGGCGGCTCGTTCTACAGAAATTGGCTGCTGGCAAAAAAATACCCCTTTCAAAAGGGGTGAAACGCGCGCCAGGCGCCAGTTGAAATGGTTGACCAGTAGGGACTCGAACCCCAACAAAAGGTGCCAGAAACCTTTGTGCTACCATTACACCACTGGTCAATTATTATTGACGGTCTCTTATGTTTTCTTGGCGGGGTTTTGTCAACATTTATTTCATTTTTTGTGAGGAGCAAAGCTTTTGCCTTGTAAGGGTGGCTTCGTTTAGTAGAGTGTGCGCGAAGTATGTCATTAGGGGGGCACAGGGCGTTTGTATTTTTGTGCATCGTTTTTGCGGCGGGAACGGTAGGTTGGCTTTTTGCGGCAGAGGGGGAAATTCCACCGGCCAGGATTGTTATAGATACGAAGTCCGATTCTGAAGACAAGGCAGATACAGGGCCTTCGGGCGGGGCTGTTAGCGCCCGCCACAGGGAGAGAACCTCAAGGCTTGATATCTTGGGTTGCTGGTTGATTGTCGACAGGGAAAACGGCAACGCCCCGGAAAGCGTGGTTTACTTCTACACGAATCCGGGCGACGGGCTTGTGTATTGCAAGATGCTGACGATATTCGACGACCAGTCAAAAATGTCGGACACTCTTTACAAGCCCTTGGAGCGTGCAAAGGGAATAAAAGGGTCTCCGCATTTGTGCGGCATGGACTTTATTTTCGGCCTGGCGAAGGGAAGGCAGTCTTACTCGGGGCATGTGATAAATCCGGATACGGGTTCCGTCTATCGCTGCGAAGTGTGGTTTGATATGGAGAAAAAACTTTTGGTGGTGCGGGGTGAATTGTTGATATTTGGCAAAAATGAATATTGGGAGGCATTTGATGAAAAAAAACTCCCATTTGACATCTCGAAGGTGACACTTGCCCCGAATACTCCGTTTGCGCGCGGAAGGTAGGGGAACACAAAATTATTTTGAAAATTTTGCCCCAAAGTTGCTTGTTCGGTCTAACGAAAAGAGCTTTCCTTCCCTTTCTTTTGGCACGGGGGATTTTACTGGGCCCTTAATAGGTCTTATAGCAAGAAAAAGCGCGGGTTTTGCTCCGCTTGGAGACGCGCCCGAATTTGAATGTGCGGAAATATTGTTTTATTTAGGGCTATTGTTGGGTTCTTTTGCGCATATTAACGCACGGCGGAATATCTGGATAGATTCACAATGCGTCCATGAAGCTTGGGTTGGCATTTTGCAAATTTGCAAAAAAAACGCGCATTCCCCAAAAGTGGAATGCGCGTCCAATCTGAGCCCACCTGTCCGCTAAAATTCCGCCTACCGCGCAAGCAGAACCCGGGCGCGGGGGAAGGCGTCAGTTAATATTGTCAAGAGTGTCGGACGCAAGCCTTGTGTATACGCCATAAGCCTGGTTTTTGGCTATATCTTCCAAAATCTTGCGAGCCCCGGCATTGTTGCCGTTGGATATCTCAACCTGGGCCCACAGATAACCGGCCTCGGCGCGGAAGGTTGGGGCTATAGAGTTGTCGTTGTAAAGGGCTTCAAAGGCGCTTTTCCCCTTGCCCGGATCTAGCATGTATTCGCACATGGCTTCGCCCAGCTTTGCCCTTCCGAAGAGCACATTTGTCTTGAGGGCGCCGGCGCTCTGGGTATAGAGAATTTTGGCGTTGTCGTATTTGCCCTCCAAGTAGAACTTGTCGGCAAGCTCAAGAACGGCAACAGCCCCAAGTTTGGTTCCCGGGTTTGCCTTTGAGAAGTCCTCCAAATTTCCCGCCGAGAACGACGCTTCATAGGCCGAAGCCAAAGCGGCCGCATTGTTGAGGCTGTATATCTTCCACCCCTGCGTCCCGACTATCACCGCAAACACCGCGCCCAACAGCAGGATTATGAAGTTGCGGTTCCTCTTCCAATACAGCCAAACCTTGTCGTCAAATTCGACATTTTCAAGATCTTCGTCAAGAACGACTGTCTTGCGCTCGTCCACACTGGAAACTTTACCGTCGAGAATATCTTCGGCAGTTTTATTCTTCGCCGCGTGCGGCCCTTTCCTAAACTTCTTATCGTCCATAATATTTCGGCCGACAAAACCACATTTTGCCCTTCCAATCAAGACAAAAAACTGCCTTTGGGCGCCGTGCGGCGGCGTGCGAAATTTTCTTCCGGTTTGCAAGCGGACGGCGGCGTGTTTTTTAGTTTGTATTTTTCTGAGATAAATCGGATAGTTCTGGCCGGCATGGGTGTTCTTGTTTTCGCTTTTCGGAAAGGGCGGCGAACAAGGCTTGAAAGGCGCTGTCGGATACTTCATTCGGCGGCGGAGCGTTAACGATATTCTAACACGTAAAGTGTTGCCATTCTTCGGCCGCATGGTAGGAAGGAATAAAATGGAAAATAAGAAGGCTGTAGTTATAGGCGCGGGCGTAAGCGGGCTTTGCGCGGCGGTTGAGCTAAAGAGGCTTGGGTTCGAGGTTACGGTGCTTGAGAAAGCTTCGCGCGCGGGCGGGGTTATGGATACTTTCTCGGAGGGGGGGTTCCGCGCGGAAAGCGGATCGAATTCCGTGATGGTGCAATCGCAGAAAACCTTGGATTTTCTTTCTGGATTAGGCCTGGCCGACGAAGTAGAGTATCCGCAAAGCGTGGCAAAAAAGCGCTTTTTTGCCCGCTACGGCAAGGCCCGAGCGGTTCCTATGGGGCCGGTGCAGCTGATATTTACGCGTCTGTTTACGCCCCTTGGGAAAATACGCCTGTTCTTTGAACCCTTTGTAAAGCCCGACGCGCCCGATAGCGACCCTTCAGTTGCAGACTTCACCGTCAGGCGCTTGGGGAGAGACGCCCTCGACTACGGAATGAACCCCTTTATGGGGGGGGTATACGGGGGTGACCCCGAAAAGCTTTCAGTTCGCCACGCAATTCCGCAATTTTGGAATTTGGTGCAAAAGTACGGTTCAATATTTCGCGGGGCATTTAAATCGCGCGCGGACAAAATGGCGGCTGGCAATTATTTCAAGCCGGTCATGATTTCCTTCAAGGGGGGAATGAAGACTTTTATAGACCGCATGGTGGAAACATTGGGAGATTCGCTCAAGACCGACGCCAAGATTCTTTCTGTGGATTCGGACAACGAGGGCGGATGGGCGGTGTCGTGGGGAAACGACATAGAGGACAGCTGCGAACAGGCCGACGTTTTAGTCTTGGCGGTTCCCGCCCACGAAATAGGAAAGATTGCCCTGTGCGGCAATCTGAGTTCGGCGCTGAGGCCGCTTTCAAGAATAACCTATGCGCCCGTGGCAACGCTTACCTTGGGCTTTGCCAGAAAGGACGTGGGGCACAAGCTCGACGGGTTTGGAGTGCTTTTGCCGCAGAAAGAGAAATTTTCGATATTGGGCTCTCTGTTTGTCTCAAGCATATTTTCCGACAGGGCTCCCGATGGATTTGTGACTCTTACAAACTACGTAGGCGGAATGCGCAACCCGAAATTGGCGCGTCTGCCCGAAGCGGAAATGGAAAAAATTGTGATGGAAGACCTGCGCAAGCTTTTGAAAGTGCGCGGGGAGCCTGTGTTCAGAAAGCTGTTTTTTTGGCCGCAGGCAATAGCGCAGTACAACGTGGGATATCAAGAATTTGTGGACGCCGTCAATTCCGCCGAGTCAACCTACGACAACCTTGCGGTAATTGGTTCGTTTAGGGGCGGCGTAGGGGTTAGCTCTTGCATCGAAAACGCGATTTCCGCGGCCGGAAGACTGTGCAAAAATTTATAGAAATAAAGATTACGCGCGCGCAAAAGATGTCGGCTGGGCGCAAACACTTGCGTCTTTGCGCGGCGCTGGATTGGATTAGGTGAAAGAGGCGTTGATACTTATAAACTTGGGCGCACCCGAAAAGGCTACATCGGAGGCGGCCTCTGCGTTTCTCCTGGAGTTTTTGTCCGATCCGGAGGTGATATCGCTAAATTTTATCTTCAGGCGGGCCATTGCGCACATTGCGGCATTCAGGCGCGGCAAGGCTTATGCGGAGCGCCTTGGGCGAATTTTCGACGGCGGCGCGCATCCTCTTAGAAAGCACACCGAAAGTTTGGCAGGGAAGGTGGCTGCCAGGCTTGAGGGGGTTGGCGTGCATTTCGCATACAGGTATGGTTCGCCTTCGATAGGAGAGGTTATTGGAAGGGCGCGCGCGCAGGGGGCAAAAAAATTTTGTTTTATAGCGCTGTTCCCCCAGAATGCGTCGAGCACAACGCAGTCGGCGAAGTCGGAGGTCCTTAGGAATATGCGCCCGGGGGAAATTTTTGACTTTGTTCAATCTTATTGCGACCACCCCGCGTATGTGTCGGCGCTTGCCGACTCAATAAGGGCCGCTGGAGCAACGGAGTGCGGGGCGCTTGTTGCGTCGTTCCACTCGGTGCCGCTGAAACATCTGGCAAAGACGCCGTACGAGGCGGAGTGCCTTAAGACTGTCGAGTTGTTGGAAAAAGCCAGCGGAATGGGGCCGATAAAAATTGCGTGGCAGTCGAAATTCGGGCGCGGAGGGTGGCTTGGCCCGGGAACGGCCGAGGTTTGCGACTCTCTGTTGGCTTCGGGGGTAAAAACTTTGGCGGTGATATGCCCCGGCTTTTCTGCCGATTGCGGCGAGACGCTTACGGAAATAGGAAGCGATTTGCGGGACAGGTTTATTGCGGGAGGCGGCGAAAGGTTTGTACTTGTGCCCTGCCTGAACGATTCCGATTCCCACGCGGAGATGGTATGTCAAATTTTCAAGGGAAGGCGTTAGATTATGTTTGAGGGTCTGGCAGCGGGTTTTGTGTTGTCGGTTGTAGCGCTGCTGTATGCGTTGAGCCTTGCGGCGGCGCTTTGGGGCATCAGGCGCGGCATAGGCGGCATTGGTCGGGTGCCGGCGGCGTTCGCATGGGCGGGGTTAGCCTTGCACACGGCGGCGATTGCTGTTTATGCACTGTTGCGCTGGCGCGTTCCGCTGGGGAACCCGTACGAAGTTTTGGTGTGTTTGGTTTGGGCGTTCGTGCTGCTTCAGCTGTTGGGAGCGGCGGTTTTTAAGGCTCGCGCGATACTTTGTTTTTCTATGCCTGTGGCGGCCTTTTTGACGGTGCTTCCGCTGTGCTGCCCGCTGTTTTTGCCGTATCTGCGGCACGACGTGGGGGACATGCAGGCTATTTCGTCGGCGCATGCGCTTTTTGCGGTGTTCTCGTACGGGGCCTTTGCGCTGGCGGGGGCGTTTGCGGCATTGTATCTGGTTCAAAGGCGCGCATTGAGAATGAAAGAGTCCATTTCGGCCCTCGGGGATGCGCCCTCATTGAAGCGCATGTTTGCGGCGGTGCGCTGGAGCATGCTTTTGGCGGCGGCTTTGATGGTGGCGGCGGTGGTTTTAGGCACGTTTGACGCGGTGTTCCTTGCGGGGTCAAAGTTGAATGCGGCGCATGTTGTAAAGTTCTCTTTGGGGGGGATTGTTTTGAGCGCACAGTTGTTTTTGGCGGCCTTGGCGTGGGCGCGCGCGGCGGGGGAGTCGAAGGTGTGCGCGTGGGTGTTGATTGCGCTGGCGGTTTCATTTTTGATGCTTGTGCCAATAGAGTTTAGGAATTTTTTATGGTCGGATGCGTGTAATTTTCCGGTGAAGGAGTGCATATGAGCGACGAAGAAATTAAAAAGGCTTTGTTCGGTTTACTGCGCGGGCAGGATTACGTTCCCCAAACAGTTCAGCAGATAGCTGAAACGCTTGGGGTGCGCGGATGGGAACTTTCCAAAATAAGGAAGGTTTTGGGGCGCATGGTTGCCGAAGGCAGCGTGGCAAAGGTCAAGGGTGATAGATACGGGGCAAGCTCCGATTTGGACTTGGTTGCCGGAAAAATAGAATTTAGGAACGGCGGCTGGGCGACGCTTATCGCGGATGGAATAGACCCGATAGACATTCGCCCGGAGGATACGGGGGTGGCGCTAAATTCCGACAAGGTGCTTGTGCGCGTGTTGGCTTCGGCTCCGGAACGCAGGCCCCGGCGCTCGGAACGGCGTTTCGGGGCGCGCGGAAAGTCTTTTGCGTCGCCGTTTAACAGGCGCTACGGGAAAGTCATTAGGATATTGGAGCGCGGGAGCTCTACGGTTATCGGCACGCTTTCGCGCTCGTACAATTTCTGGCATGTGGTGCCGGACGATCCGAAGTTTTTTTATGACATCATAGTTGGGGCTCCGGAATCCAGCGGGGTATTCCCAGTGCCGTCTGAGGGATCGAAAGTTGTGGTGCGCCTTAATGATTGGCGGCAGAGGCACATGAATCCCACCGGCGAGATAGTGGAAAATCTTGGGGAGAGCCACACTCCGATGTCGGAATACAGGGCCATACTTCTTAAATACGACCTCTCCGAGACCTTTCCCGAAGCCGTTGTCAGGGAGGTTTCGTCCATAGATCCGGAAGTTCCCGAAAGGGACAAGCGCGGGCGTTTTGACTTGCGCGACGACTATGTCATAACCATAGACCCCGACGACGCAAAGGATTTTGACGACGCCATATCTTTGCGCAAGCACCCTGAGGGAGGACTGGAGGTTGGCGTCCACATAGCGGACGTCTCGCACTATGTAAGGCCTGGAAGCGCCCTCGACAGGGAGGCGCGCCGGCGCGGGAATTCGACATATTTGGTCGGGACCGTCATACCGATGTTGCCCTTTGAGCTTTCCAACGGGATATGCAGCCTTGTGGAGGGAAAAGACAGATTGGTAAAGAGTGTGTTTTTGCATTTTTCCACGTCCGGGGATTGCCTTGGGGTGCGTTTCGGAGACAGCGTTATACGCAGCATAAAACGCCTAAGCTACGGGCAGGCGAATGCGCTGATAAGGCTCGACCGCATAGAGGACGTCAAGGCGGTTGAAAGTCCGCAGGCCTATGAGACCGGATTTTCGGGGGTGTCGTTTGCGGAGTGCGACGACAAATTTTTGCTGAGGCTGCGCACAATGGTCAGGCACTTGTGGAGCCTTGCGCAGCATCTTAGAAAGCGCAGAATGAAGGCTGGCAGCCTTGAAATAGACGTTCCTGAAGTTAAGATACACTGCGACGCCTCGGGCTATGCCGACAGAATAGAAAAGATTGTCCACGACGAAAGCCACCAGCTTGTGGAGGAATTTATGCTTGCCGCAAACGAGGCCGTTGCGCGGGAGTTGTTTTCAAGGCATATACCTTACATATCGCGCGTCCACGACGACCCCGACGCCGAAAAACTTTCGGAATTACGCGACGAGCTTGAATCTTTCGGCATATCCTGCGGAGATTTGACCTCGAGGCGCGAAGTAATCAGGGTATTGGCGGAAATAAACAAACACCCGCAAAGCTACGTGTTAAAGACGCGCTTTTTGAGAAGTTTGAAGCGCGCCGTATACAGAGAGACTCCCGACGGGCACTACGGCCTAAACAAGGTGTATTACGCGCACTTCACCTCTCCGATACGGCGCTTTGCGGATTTGACGGTGCACAGGGCGTTCGAGTTTATATCCGAGAACGGGAAGACTCGCAGGCTTGCGTTGCCTTCTGTTGCGGCGCTTGCGCAGACGGCTGCGCACATATCGCGCACCGAGCAGAACAGCGCCGAGGCGGAGAGGGATTCGCGGAAAATAAAACTGGTGGAATTTTTCGAGCGCAAGATGGGTACCGGAGAGGCTTTCGACGCAATAATAACGTCGGTGTCCAACCACGGGTTTTTTGTCGAGCTGACCGATTCCATGGCCTACGGCTTTGTCCATACGCACAACTTGCTGGACGACATTTACAGGCTAAACGACGACGGCACGGAGCTTTTGGGGCGCCGCACCGGAACGACGTTTAGGATAGGCGACAAAGTGTCCGTCGAGGTCGAGTCTGTCGACAGGTACAAAAGGCAGATAGACTTTAGGCTCTCTAAGGGCGACAAGCACATAGACGCCCGCGCAGTCAAGCGCAATAGGGGGCATTTCAGCGGAAGGCCGAGGCACCTTGTAGAGCGCGGCATACGTGATAAGCGGGGCAAGAGGCGCCCGCGTTGAGGCGTCGAAAGGTGTCTATGGGAAAATCGTTTCAGGACAATTACGGCTTCGGTTCGGACGCCCCTCTGGTCGACATGGCGGACTTTGCCAGTTGGATAATATTCGAGGACGAAAATTTTCTTGTGGTTGACAAGCCCGGTTGGTTGGTTTGCCATCCGTCAAAGAACGGGCCAAGGTCAAGCTTGGTTGGGGCGGCGCGCGAATATCTGGGGGCGGAGGTTCTGCATTTGGTAAGCAGGCTCGACAGGGAGACAAGCGGGGTGGTTGTGCTGGCAAAAAACCATTCGGCTGCAAGCGCGGCGCAGCGGGCGGTTGATTTGGGCGGATGCGCGAAAAAGAAATACCTTGCAATACTGCGGGGAAGGCTTCCGGGGCAGGTGACAGTTTCGCAGCCGCTGTCGGACGACAAAAATTCGCTTGTGGCAATAAAGACGTGCTGTGCTGTGCAAAAGCCGTCGGCGAGGCCTGCGGTGACGGTGTTTTCGCCGGTTTCGCATTCTGGCAATGGTGATTTTGAAGAGTGTACGCTTGCGGAGGTCGAGCTATTGACGGGGCGCAAACACCAAATTAGGGCGCATGCGCAATGGATTGGGCACCAGGTTGTGGCGGACAAAATCTACGGCCCTGACGAAACCCTTTATTTGGATTTTATAGAAAAGGGCTTTACCGACGACATGGCAAAGCTCCTGCCGATTCGCAGGCAGGCTTTGCACGCCTACGAGTTGGATTTGTCGGGCATTTCGGGCGGCGGGGTTTACAGGGCTCCGTTCCCGGAGGATCTCATGGAGTTTGCAAGGTCGCGCGGGCTGGATGTGCCTGGACGCTTCAGAGGCGCTTGTTAAAGTGTGGTTTGGGAGCGTCGGGCTCTTTAAAATGCTTGAAAAGAGGCGGGGGGAGTGCACACTCTACGGGCTATTATGATAGACGTAAAAATCCTGCGTGAAAACCCAGAGTTGCTGAAGTCGAAGATTGCGTTAAAAAAATTCGACTGCGACATTGACGCGATAATTAAATTCGACGAAGTCCGCCGGAGCGCGGTGACTGCCTTTGAGGAGGCGCGCGCTGCGCAGAATTTGGCAAGCAAGCAGATGTCGGCGCTGCCGAAGGGGTCGGAGGAATTTAAGGCAAAGGCGGCTGAAATGAAGGCGGTTTCGGCCAGGGTGAAAGAGCTTCAGGCGGCGGCAGACTCGGCGGAGAAGGAGTGGAAGAGGCTTCTGTTGACTGTTCCCAATATTCCGGATGACAGCGTGCCGGTGGGAAAGACCGACAAAGACAATGTCACTGTAAGCCAGTGGGGCGATATTTCAAAAATAAAGAATGCGCTTCCGCATTGGGATTTGCCGTTCTTTGAAGAGATGTTGGATTTCAAGCGCGGGGTAAAGGTGACGGGCGCGGGGTTCCCGTTCTACGTTGGCGATATGGCGCGCCTTGTGCGCGCGCTGGTTGCCCTGTTTTTGGACGAGGCGCGTAACAACGGATACAGGGAGCTAATGTGCCCTATAATGGTCAACGCAGCCAGCGCAACGGCCACAGGGCAGCTGCCGGACAAGGAGGGGCAGATGTACCACGACGCCCAGGACGACTATTACATGATACCCACTGCCGAGGTTCCCATCACAAATTTCTACCGCGACGAAACTTTTGACGAGGCTGATTTGCCCGTAAAGGCGTGCGGATACACGCCGTGTTTTCGCCGTGAGGCCGGCAGCTGGGGCAAGGACGTGCGCGGGCTTAACCGCCTGCACCAGTTCGACAAGGTTGAGCTTGTCAAGTGGGTTCACCCGGACAGGGGCATGGAGGAACTGGAGCTCTTGCGAACCGACGCCGAGGGCATATTGCAAAAGCTCGGCTTGCCGTACAGGGTTTTGGCCATATGCACGGGCGATATAGGCTTCCCGCATGCGAAGCAGTATGATTTGGAAGTTTGGGCCGCGGGGCAGGGCAAGTGGCTGGAGGTCTCAAGCTGCTCGTGCTTTACAGACTTCCAGGCAAGGCGCGCAAACATACGTTTCCGCCCGGCGGACGGCGGAAAGCCGCGCAACGTGTACACGCTGAACGGATCGGGGCTTGCGGTGCCGCGCGTCTTGGCGGCTCTCTTGGAAAACAACGTGCGCGACGACGGCAAAGTTGAGGTTCCCGAGGCCTTGCGCCGCTGGTATGGGGGCGAGACCATAGGTTAATTGACGGCCATGTTTGAGGGACTTTCAGAGAATTTATCAAAGGCAATCCGAAACTTGCGCGGTTTGGGCAAGCTTTCCGAGGAGAACATGTCGGAGGCCCTCGAGCAGGTGCGCCGCGCGCTGTTGTCCGCCGATGTGCACTTTAAGGTTGCGCGGGAGTTTATAGAGCGCGTCAAGGGCGAGTGCATAGGCAGGGAGGTTATAAAGTCGGTCACGCCGGGCCAGCAGATAGTAAAGATAATAAGCGACGAGCTGGAAAAGCTCTTGGGCGGCGGGGACGCCGGGCTTTCAGCTTTG
>CASEFZ010000098.1 GCA_949287395.1 uncultured Verrucomicrobiota bacterium | reverse complement strand
CAATATTGCCATCACCCACACCCAGTCGAATGCGCCGTTCGGTATAAGGGGCGCCGCCCCTTGTATGAGCAAATACAGCCCGAATTTTTTCAGAACCCCCGCATGGAGCATTGCACTCGACGTCGGCGCGGCCGCATACGCGCGGGGCGCCCAAGAGTATAGCGGAAACAAGGACACCAGCGTTCCAAGCCCGAAAAGCAGCGCCCCAAAAATCCAAATTTCCCAATGAACGTCCATGCGCACGCCAACCAGCGCAGCCGACAAATCCCCCAGAGAGAAACCCGTCGCCCCGCTCTGCGCATAAAAGGCTATTATCCCAAGCAGCGACACCAGCGCCCCGGCCGTCAGATAAACAGCCATTTCCATGGCGGCCACGCGCTTGCCGGGGCCTCCCCAAATGCACATGGCTATGAAGGTCGGCACCAGCGCAAATTCGTGGAATGCGTACATCCAAAGAACATTCAGAGAGCTGAATATGCCCATCAGCCCGCCCTGCATAACAAGCAGCAGCAACAGATACAGCCTCTTGCGCTCCATCGGCGAATTCAGCGCCCACAAGGTTGACGCAAGCCCCACTATGCCGGCCATCGCCAAGAGAGGCGCGCTCACGCCGTTGACGCCTATAATCGGCAGAAAAGGCGCCGGGGCCTCGCACACAAACGCGAACGTTCCGCCAGCTCCGTATCCAAGCCAATAGCTCAGCCAAACCCATACCGACCCCGCACACGAAAGCACCGACGCGCAAAGCGCCGTCCAACGCGCAAAGCCCGCCCCCGCAATGCCCCAAAACAACACGATGGCCAAAACCGCCGCAAAGGGCGCGTAAAGGGCAACATTTAGAAAAATTGCGCTTATGTCATCCATCTGAAATACGCCTTCCTATCATATAAACGCGAGCCCCGCCAAAAGCGCGAGCCCAACCGCAAACCAGCAAACCTGCGCCGTCGCCGACGCGCAATGCAACTTCTTTATTCCAAAACCCACAACCGCGCAAACCGAGCCAAGCCCCCTCACGCACAATAGCTCTATGAGCACCAAATCCACTGCCGTGGCAAAAAATATGGCCATCCTCTGCTGCACCTTCGCCACATACCAGTTGTAGGCGCTGTCGAACCAGCCGTGCGCATTTAGCGCCGAATACAGCGGCGGGAACTTCTTTTGCACAACATCAAAGCCCTTTCCTCCGCCGTAGATTGCGTACGCAAAAATTATTCCCGCCAAAGTCACCGCCAGCGCTACCCACTCAAAGGCGTGCAAGTTCGCAATCTTTTCCAAGCCGGCCTCGCGCAGGCTCAAGGCGTCTCCCACAAATCCGCTCGCCGCCGACGGCACAATTCCGTCAAGCTTTCCGCCCAGCCAAGAGATGTCCCACACAAAGCCCCATGCCCCAGCAAGGGAATACAAGCCCAACACCGCCAAAGGCAATGTCATCCACAAACCGCTCTCGCGCGCCGTCTCCGCCGCGCGGCTCTGGGACTTTCCAAAAAATACGTTGAAAAACAGCCTGCCCATGTACACGGGGGTCAGCGCCGCCCCGCCCATAATCAGCCAGAAGGCCACCACATCCAGCACCCTTGCCCCCTGCGCGCGCCCGAACGCCGCCGCAAGAATGGCCTCTTTGCTGAAATATCCGGAAAAATACGGTATCGCCACTATGGAAAGCGTAGCCAACAGCGCCACGGTGGATGTCGCCGGCATCCGCCTGAACAAACCGCCCATTTTAAATATATCCTGCTCGTGGTGGCATGCGTGGATTATAGAGCCCGCCACAAGGAAGAGCGTTGCCTTGAAAAACGCGTGGGTCGTCAAATGGAACATCGCAAGCTCGTATCCAAGCGCCACTCCGGCGCCCATCAATCCAAGGTGCGCAAGGGTTGAATAGGCCAATATTTTCTTGATGTCGCTTTGCCCCAAGGCCCAAAGCCCCGCGCAGAGAGCCATCGCCGAACACAAAATGAGCACCAAATCCAAAACCTCCGGGGCCAAAAAGCCTATCGCGCAGAGCCTCACAAGCATGAACACGCCCGCCGCAACCATGGTCGCGGCGTGTATGAGCGCCGAAACGGGCGTCGGGCCGGCCATGGCGTCGGGCAGCCATACCTGAAGGGGAAACTGCGCGCTCTTGCCAAGAAAGCCGCATATCACCAGCAGGCCCATCGGAACGCTCACAAGAGACGGATTGGCACTTATTATTTTTCCCAGCTCGGCAAAATTTGTCGTCCCGAACACCGCGTGGCAAAACACTATGCCCAACAGAAAGCCCACATCCCCAACACGGTTTACTATAAAGGCTTTTTTCGAGGCCTCCCGGGCCGCGTCGGTATCGGCATAGTGCGCTATCAGCGCATAGGAGCTAAAGCCCACAAACTCCCAAAAGACGAACATCTCAAACAGATTCGACGACAACACCAAACCCGTCATCGAAAACATGAAAAAGCTCAACCCCGAAAAGAACCGCCCCTTTGCGGGGTCGTCGTCCATGTATCCGACGCTGAATACATGTATCAAAAATCCCACAAAGCACACCACAAAAAGCATGTTCATCGACAACCCGTCGAGCGCCAAGCCCAAATCCATGCGGAGATTTCCAAGCTTGAACAGCTCCAGCGAGCTCTCGCAGCCCGTCCCGTTCCACGAGCACGCCGCCGCCAGCACCAGCCCCAGCGACAGGCCCGCCGAGCCCACCGAAAGCACTGCCGCCCCCCAGCGCGACCTCCTGAAAAAGACCACCCCAAAAAACGCCGCCGCCAGCGGCGCCAAAAGCAGTATGTAAAAAAGTTCGCCCTTCATAGAATCAGTCCTCAAGCGATTTCATCTTGTCCACGTCCACCGTTCCCGTTAGCCTGAACAGCCTGACCAAGACCGCCAGCCCCACCGCCACTTCGGACGCCGCTATGCCCAGCACAAACAGCGCGAATGTCGCCCCGTCTATGTCTGAGTTCGCCGCCGCAAAAGAAACCGCCGCAAGCATTGCGCCCACCAACATGAGCTCCACGCACATAAACACCACTATCGCGTTCTTTTTGAACATCGCGCCCAGGAATCCGGTGGCAAAAAGCATCAGCGCCGGCGCCAAAAATTCGTTGACTTGCTCGAACATAAAAAAACACCTCCGCCAAACTATACAAGCTCCCTGCGGCGTTTTTTTGCCGCCGGCTCTTTCGCTATCACAACCACGCCTACCATCGCGGCCAACAACATCAAACCCGCTATCTGGAAGGGCAACATAAAGCGCCCAACCATCGCCAACCCGTAATTTTTGGCAGTTTCAAGCGCGCCTTCCCCTGCAGACTTCGCCAGCGCTCCGTCTCCGGCTGCCGACGCCCAGCCCGCTATTTCCGGAGAATAGAAGCCAACCAGCACGCCCATTGCCACCCAAAGGGCCAAAAAGCCCATTTTTCTGCCTATCGGCGCGGGGCTTCCCCTCTCGCCCACAAGCATCACCACAAACACAAACAGCACCAGCACCGCACCGGCATAGACACTCACCATCACAAAGGCCGGAAAATAAGCCCCCATCATAAGCATCATTCCCGCCGCGCCAAGCATGCTCACAAGCATAGACATTGCGGCATTGACGTATCCGGGCATCAGGACAACCCCCAGCGCCCCTCCCAAAAGCATCGCAAAAAAGACGTAATATATAACCGCCTCCATATCAATGTTCCCCTTTCAGTTCGGCGTTGTCCCTGACACGCTTCCATTTCATTATCTTGTCGGGCAGGGTTCCGCCCGCGGCGTAGAGACGCGCCTTGTCGAAAATCAGATCCTCCCGGCTGGTGGAATTTAGCGCGTAAGTATCTTGCAAAACTATGGCCTTTTCCGGGCAAGCCTCCTCGCAAAGGCCGCAATATATACACCTGAGCATGTTTATCTTAAACTCTTTCGGGGCCTTTTCAATGTACGCATATTCGCTGCCGGAATCTATGCTGCCGGGCGTCACGCGTATGGCTTTCGACGGGCAAACAAACTCGCAAAGCTGGCAGGAAACGCACTTTTCCCTGCCTTCGGAATCCTTTACCAGCGTGGGAGCCCCCCTGTATCCCGCAGGCAAGGCGGGGCGCTGGTCGGGATACTCTATTGTCACCTTCGGCTTCAAAAAATTTTTGAAGGTTATACACAGGCCCGACACTATCTGCGGCAGATACCACCGCTCGAAAAAATTCAGCTTTTTTCTTTCAACTACAATCGCCATATCGCAACCCCGATTTTAAAATCCCAAGCCCAACCACACCATGTAGAAGACGACATTTGCTATCGACAGCGGCAAAAGCGCGCGCCAGCCAAGGTTCATAACCTGGTCGTACCTGAAGCGCGGAAGGGTCCACCTGACCCATATGAAGAAGAAGAGCATCGCCGCAATCTTGAGCAGGAAGGTCAGCAGCGACAAAACCGACGAAACCCAGCCCCATTCCTCCGGCCACGCCAGCCACGGCAGCGGATTCCACGCGCCCAAAAACAGCGTTATAAACAGCGCCGAGCCCACAACCATGTGCCCGTATTCCCCCACGAAGAACAACCCGAACTTGAAACTGCCGTATTCCGTGTGGAAGCCGCTGACCAAGTCGGTTTCGCTTTCGGCCACATCGAAGGGCAGCCTGTTTGTTTCGGCGAAAAGCGCCGTCAGGAACAACAATGCCCCAAGCGGCTGGGCAATGCAAAACCACGCCCCGCCGCTCTGCGCGCGCCCTATCTCAAACAGGCTCAGCGGGCTGTCCGAGCCCTGCGCCACAAACATCACCACCGGAAGAGTCGATATCGCCAGGCAAAGCTCGTAGCTTATAACCTGCGCCGACGCGCGCATGGCCGCTATGTACGGGAATTTGCTGTTTGAAGACCAGCCGGCCATTATCGTGCCGTACACGCCAAGCCCTCCCATGGCCAGCGCGAACAAAAGGCCTATGTCCAAATTGGAAACCGACAGCGGATTCGCCGCCCCGCCACTCCAATACACCCCGAACGGAATCACGCACGCCGAAATAAGCACGGGACTCAGCGACATCACCGGCGCCGCCATAAACCAAAATTTGTTCACATGCCCCGGCAGCGGATCCTCTTTAAGCAAAAATTTCAATCCGTCGGCCGCCAGCTGCATAAGCCCCGCCCTCTGCAGGAACCTGCCAACCACCGGAACCGCCAAAACCCACGGTATTGCCGTTCTGTTTGGGCCGCATCTGCCCTGAATGTAGGCGCACACTTTGCGCTCGGCAACAACGCTCAGGCCGGCGAAAGTCATCACCACAACTATCGCCACCAGCGAGAACAAGACCCCAAGGGCCAAATCCGCCCAGTCGCAACCAACTCCCGCGCCAGCCGGCGCCGACGCCAATAAAACATTTCCAAATATATCCGCCATATCAGCCCCCGCAACGCTCCTATTTAGACCCCGACGGCGCGTACTTAAACGCCGGCCCCTCGGGGAACGCCACCCTAGAGAACGCCGACCCGTCTATTGGCATTCCCTCCTCCGGAATGTTCTGGCAACCCTCAAGCTGCGGAACGCGCTGCGCCATCACCCTCCTGACGAGCTCCACACCAGGCTCCGAAAATTCGTCGCCGCCAATCTTCGCCAGCAGTTCCGCCACAAACGCCACCGTGGACGAAACCCCCTTGGGCCTCTCCACCGCCGCCTCAAAACTCTGCAGCCTAAACTGCCTGTTTATCCACATTCCGGACTTCTCAAACTCGTTCTCAAGCGGAACGCACACCTTTGCGCATGCGGAAGTTGCGTTCTCGGCGCTCGAACAATATATCACATTCGCCTTCTTGAAGTGGCGCGCCTCAAATCCCAAAGCCTTCAAGTCTTCGTCGAAGCACAAAACCGTGCGCACATCTCCGCTCTCAACAAGCTGCGCAAGCTCGGAGAGGTCCTTCCCCGGATACCTGTCAATCAAGCCGGTCACAAACGCCCCGCGCATATTGGGCGTGCGGTCCGCCGACACCAGGAAGCCGTCGTCCTCGGCCACGTGCGAGACCATGTAAACCCGCGCTTTGCAAACTTTCGCAAGTTCACTGAGCAGGAACATCTCCTCAACCGTCATAAAGGCGCTCGCCACTATCGCAAAACCCGAAAGCCTCAGTATCTCAACGCTCCTGTCCACCGCGTAAGACAGGCTGCAAGACGTCGAGTCCAGCCTGGCCCCCGACAGGCGCCTCTTTCCCGCCGCCGCTCCAAGATGCACATACCGCCCCGTGTCGCTCATCCACGAGCCGTTTACAAAATCGTTTGCGCGCGGCGTCACACGGTAGATTTCGCCCCCTCGGGACCAAGTCGTGGTGTTCACCCCCGCGCTGCTTTCGGCGCTTATCGTGCGCGCCGTCCTCAAAAACCACGCCCTCATTTTAAACCTGAAGGCCTTTTCCGTCAGCGCGCCCACCGGGCATATGTCCACAACATTCAAGAGATAGTTCAAGCCCTCTCCTCCGCCGGGATAAACCGATATCTCCGTCTTCGCCCCGCGCTTTACAAAGCCCAACACCGGCTTGCCTATGACCTCCTCGCAAAAGCGTATGCACCTCGAACAAAGGATGCAGCGCTCGGCGTCCAGCATTATCTTCCCCGCAACCTCCCGGCGCTTGGGCTTTACAGACTTGCTTTCAACATATCTGGAAACGCCGCTGCCGTAGCGGTTGGCGTACTCCTGCAGCTTGCACTCGCCGGCCTTGTCGCATATGGGGCAGTCAAGCGGATGGTTGAGCAAAATAAACTCCAATATGCTCTGCCTGCACTGGGATATGGCCTCGCTGTCGGTGACAATGTGCATGTTCTCGCAAACCGCCGTGCCGCAGGCTATGGCAGGCTTGGGCATCCAGGCTATGCGCGCGGTGCCGTCCTCGTTTTTAATGAGCTGCCCCGTCTGCCTGTCGCGCGCCGGAGTGCCCACGCTTACAAGGCACATCCTGCAAGAGCCAGCCACCTTCAAATGCGGATAGTAGCAAAAAAAAGGAATTTCAACTCCCACGCTTCTGCAGGCCGAAAGCACGTTCTGCCCGGCCTTTACGGCATAGTCCACACCGTTGATATTTATGTTTACCTTGTCAGACATCTCAAATCAACCTGTATGCATTGTTGTCCAAACGCGCCTGTCCGCCGACCGTCTCCTGACGCCTAATCTTTTCGACGTACTCCTCCCTGAACTTTGAAACGTTGCTCTGCGTCGGCCAGGCCGCGCCTTCACCCAAGGCGCAAATTGTCCTGCCGCACATGTTGTCGGCAACGCTCTTGAGCAGGTCCACATCGGCCTCGCGCCCCCAGCCCTCGCATATTCTGCGGGTTATGCGCGACATCCACGTTGTGCCCTCGCGGCACGGCGTGCATTGCCCGCAGCTCTCGTGCGCGTAAAATTGGTTCAAATTTGCAAGGGCCTCCACCATGTCCACGGTGTTGTCCATTACTATCATTCCGCAAGAGCCCAAGGCCGTCCCGCACTGCTGGAAAGATACGGCGTCCAGCGGAATGTCCTCGGTGCGGCGCTCAAATTCTGAACCGTCGGCGCCCTTTATCCTGAATTTCTCGTCCCAGCGCAAAATTTTCATGGAAGACCCGCCAGGTATTATCGCCTTGAACCTCCTGCCGGCAAGCGGCCCGCCGCACAAGTCGTACAAAAGCTCCCCAACCGTGCACGCGCCGCTGTCTATCTCGTAGCGGCCGGGATTTTTAACAAGCCCGCTGACCCCCCATATGTGCGTTCCAGGATCCGACTGCACCCCCATCTTTGACACAGCCTCCCCGCCAAGCTTGAAAATCTGCGGAACCCAGCACAAAGTCTCAACGTTGTTGACAGCCGTAGGGCAGTCGTACAAACCCATCGCCGCCGGAAAATACGGCGGCTTTATTCGCGGATACGCCCTCCTGCCGGCAAGCGAGGATATCAGGCCTGTTTCCTCCCCGCACACGTAGCAGCCCGCCCCGCGGCAAACCGTTATGTCGCAACTGTAGCCCGAGCCGCAAATATTGTCGCCCACAAAGCCCTTCGCGCGCGCCTGCTGTATGGCCCTCATCAGCACCCTGTAGCCGTTTATGTACTCGCCGCGAATGTATATGAACGCCTGCTTGGCCCTTATCGCAAAAGCGGAACACATCACGCCCTCTATTATCTGGTGAGGGTCTTGGTATATCAGCAGCCTGTCCTTGCACGTGCCCGGCTCCGATTCGTCGGCGTTGCATATCAAATAAATTGGCTTCCCGCTGCGCCTGTCCAAAAACTTCCACTTCATACCTATCGGGAAGCCCGCCCCGCCGCGCCCGCGGATATTAGACTTCAAAACCTCCTGGCAGAGGTCCTCAGGTATGCGCTCCACGGCGCTCTTTAAAACCTCGTACCCGCCGTCGGACATGTACTTCTCTATGGAAGCGTCCCAGCCGTCGAGATCTATGTGCCTGTAAATTATCCTGTTTTGCTTCGCACCCATAGTCTTACCCCTTGTACGCCGGAGAATCAAACCCCTCCCCCTGCGGCTCGGCCGAGGCCGGCTTTTGCGCAAGCTCTCCGGACTTGTCGAGCGCGGCAATCTTTTCCATAAACTTTTCGGCGTCCTCGGGCGCCACACCCTCAAACAGCTTGTCGTTTACCTGTACATTCGGCCCGTTGGTGCAGTTGCCGAGACATTCAACAAACTCCAGCGTGTACACGCCCTTCGTCGATCCTATCGGACACCCCGTAAGCTTGGACAGCTCGTGCCCAAGCTTCACCGACCCGCTCAGCGCGCACGAGAGAGTCCTGCACACTTTTATGTGAACCCTTCCCCTCGGCTTGTCGGAATACATCGGGTAAAACGACAACATTCCGTAAACCTCTATGGGCTCCACCCCAAGCTTTTTAGCCGCAAACTCCACGCAGGTGTCGTCAAAATAGCCGAACCTCTCCTGAATCAGGTGCATCACCATCATCGCCGCCGAACGCTTCTGCGGATACTGCCCTATCAGGGCGTCGCACTCCATCTCCAACTGGCTGTCTATTTCCATGTCGTTAAAACCCCCGCTATCTGTCGCATTCTCCAAGGACAAAGTCCATAGAGCCTAAAATAATGGCAACGTCGCTCATATGGTGCCCGGGCAATACCTCCTGCATGGCGCTCAAACTCAAGAACGACGGCGCGCGTATCTTCACCCTGTAGGGAACGCCGGCCCCCTTAGAAATAATGTAGAAGCCCAGCGCGCCCTTCGGGTTGTCCGCCTCAAAGAAAGCCTCACCCGCCGGAATGGCCGGGCCCTGCGTGCTTATCATGAAATTGTTTATCAAATCCTCCATGTTGCGCAGCACCTTGTCCTTCTCTGGCAAGACAATGCGCGGATCCGAAATCTTATACGGGCCGTCGGGCATCTTTTCTATCGCCTGCCGTATGATGCGCACGCTCTGCCTGCACTCCTCAATGCGCACAAGCCACCTGTCGTAGCAGTCGCCGTGGACGCCGATGGGAACGTCGAATTCGTAGTCTTCGTAGCCAAGGTACGGAACGTCTTTGCGCAGGTCCGTGGCAATGCCGCTGCCGCGCAAATTCGGCCCGGTAAGCCCCCACTGCATGGCGTCCTCGGCTGATATGACCCCTATGCCCTCGGTCCTGTCTATAAATATCCTGTTGCGGGTTATGAGCTTGTCTATCTCGTCAAAAGCCGGCAAAAACTGGCTGCAAAAAGCGCTCACATTCCCCAGCCAACCGTCGGGTATGTCGCGGGCAAGCCCGCCTATTCTCGTGTAGGAGGCCGTCAGGCGCGCCCCGGTAAGCTGCTCGAAAAGCGTCATGATCTTCTCGCGCTGGGTGTAGCAATACATGAACACCGTCCATGCTCCCGCGTCCATGCCGTAGGCGGCCAGCCCAACCAGATGGCTGGCTATTCTTGAAAGCTCGCAGCCAATCACCCTTATGGCTTTGCACCGCGGCGGCACGTCTATGCCGGCAAGTTTTTCCACGCACTGGGCAAAGGCCACGTTGTTGCATATTGGCGCAAGATAGTCCAGCCTGTCGGTAAACGGAATAAACTGGTTGTAGGTCATGTTCTCGGCCAATTTCTCCTGCCCGCGGTGGAGATAGCCAACCATCGGATCCGCCCGCGTGACCATGTCGGCGTCAAGCTCCAGCTTCAGGCGCAAGACGCCGTGCGTTGCCGGATGCGACGGCCCTACATTTAAAATCATCTTCTCCCCGATGCGCCCCGACGCCAGCTCGGCGGGTTCGGGATATGTAAATTCTTTCTTGTCCATTGCGCTCATTATTCCACAGGCTTGCACCGGCAAAAATTTTTATCCTACTTTCCCGTCCCAGCTGCGCGGCTCTCGCCCGGACGCGAACACCGACCCAGCAGAGGGCGAATGGAACGGCCCATCCTCCTCCGGAGCGGGAACAACCTCTGTTGCGTCTTCGTTTCCCTCGAATGTATCCGGCAGCGGAGCCTCCCGCCCAGACAGTGGAAAATCTTTTCTAAGCGGGTGGTATCCATACCCCTCCCACATCAAAATTCTGCGCAGGCTTGGATGCGAGTCGAACACTATGCCCATCAAGTCGAAAGCCTCCCTCTCAAGCCAGTCGGCCCCCTTGTAAAGCGGCGTAAGCGAAGGCAAATGCGGGTCATTCTCGCTGTCGCAAGCCGCCGCTATGCGCACATAGCGCTTCTTAGTGTGGGAAAAAAAATGGTAAACCGCCCCGAAACGCGCATTGCCCGCCGCCTTCCCCATGTCCACCGAAGCTATGTCGGTAAGAGTCTGAAACTCAAACTTGCTCTTCAAAGCCTTGGCCACGCTGAACAGCTCGCTTCCCGGGCAATCAAAGCCCACAATGCCGTCGGCCGACTCCCTCGGCTTGAGAAACGGAAACTCTTCGGCCAACTTTTGCTTTATTTCCATCATATTGATAAAACGTCCTATTTTGAAAAGAGAGCCTTCGCCGAATGCTCGCGGCGTATCTTGTTCTGCAAACTCATCAGCGCGTCCAGCAGCGCCTCAGGGCGGGGCGGGCAACCGCTGACGTAAATATCCACCGGTATGACCTTGTCCACACCCTGCAAGACTGAATACGTCCTGAACATGCCGCCTGTAGAAGCGCACGCCCCCATTGCCACAACCCATTTAGGGGCGGCCATTTGGTCGTAAACGCGGCGCACCGCGCCCGCCATTTTGTAGGTCACTGTTCCGGCCACTATCATGCAATCGCTCTGCCTTGGCGAGAAGCGCATAACCTCCATTCCAAGACGCCCCACGTCAAAGCGCGAACCCGCCGCTGCCATCAACTCTATCGCGCAGCATGCCAAGCCCATCGGCTGCGGCCACACCGAGTTCGACCTGACCCAGTTTATAACTGAATCTAATTTGGTGCACACAAAACCGCTCTCCCCGAGACCGCCGAAGTTCGCACAGTTATCCATAACCCCTCCAATCTAACCGCACGCTTTCAAAATACAACAAAAATTTCCCCGCGGCAAAGAGCCTCCAGAAACCTCTCCGCCGACGGATTTACAACAAAACAATAGCTCCAAACAGGTTGCGCCCTGTGCACACCATAACCGGCCCGAAGCGCAACTTCCCCATTCCGCAATCGCAACATTGCCACTTCTCTAAACGCATCCTTCAAAAGAAAACTCTCGGTAGATAAAGCACTCGCCAACCTGCCAAGTCCCTAAGTCTTAAAAAAGTTCCGCGCCGCAACGGGTTTACCTGCAAAGGCCCGCAAATAAGTAAATCCCGCCGGCCAACATAGAGGCCCAGCACGCAAAATTGCGCGGCTTATCTATCTGGAAAGAATATCCATTTGTTAGAGGCTATTATATCGGCCTCCACTATGGCAAACAGCTTTCCACCAACATATATTTTTTTAATCTTGGGATACTTGTAGGCCGCATTGCCAGTTGTATAGTTGGAAAAATCAATCCTTACTTCCCCGGCCTGATTTTTTAAAGTTACCCTTGCCAAAAGGCCGTCCGCCTTGTCAAAATAATACCGCAAAATATTCCCGCCGTTCTCCTCCAAAGAGAGAACGTCCATTTTACGCCCTTCTATTTCCGCTTCCCCGGCGTACTCTAACGGATTCCTTGCCGCACTTTCAATACGCCTAAACGCTCTCAAAAATAGGGCTTCATCATACATGGCCAGAGCCGTAAAAATGTTTCTGTCCTTATCCCCCAAAACCCGGCTTTTCCCCGTTACAGTTCCGTCGAGCAAGCGCATCGGCGGAGAATCGAAAAAGGGAACAAGATACGCAGCGCTGTCCGAATCTCCCACTATGTTCAAGAAGGCCTCTCCGGTGTTTTTCTTTATGCACTCAAAACTGCGCGTCTTGGAACCTATTTTAACGGTCCCCTTATAGATGGCATTCCCCCTGTCCGGAATTTTTTGCAAGTCGCCAAGTTTGGAATAAAATGTCTCCAAAATTCTCCCTTCCTTGGAACTCCTATCCAATACGATTGGAGAAATTTTTTCGATTGCAGCACTCGGCAAGTCTGGAACATCCTCGTTAGACAGCACGCCAACCTCATATAAAACCCATATTGCAGCCGACACAATGGCTACAAGCCCTATCAGCGCCCCGAGTGTGCAAAACAAGTAAAGCAGCGCCCTCCCCGCAAACTCTTTCCTGCGGTTTTTAGAGGCCACCTTCAAACCCTCCGAACGCATTTGCGCAATACGGGGATTGGATACAAGCCCCTTCACCGACCTCGGCGACCCTCCTGAAACATTTGCATCGTCCGCACCCACAGGGGTTTCGTCGAAATTTGAATCTTCCCCAACGTATTCATCTTCGTCGTAGTTGCCCTCCATCTGCGGAGGTGGAAAGGGCGCTCCCATTGGGAAAGGGGCCCTGCCCGGCGGTGGGGGGAAACCCGCCCCCGGAGGGGGAAACGGGCTGCCTCCCCTAAACGGGGGGAAAGGCCGCCCCGGCGGTGGCGGAAACGGCACTCTTGCCGATAAAGGAGGAAATGGAGGAGGCAGAACACCGCGAATTTCTCCATCGCCCATGTCTTCTTCATGGCTTTCGGCCCCCTCATTCTCAAGGTGTTGGTCTTCTTCGCCATGCTCTGCGCTGGGATTGTCATAGCCTTCGTCGCGCGCAAAGTCTCCCTGCCACGGAGGGGGAAATGGACTACCGCCCCTAAACGGGGGAATAGGCTGCCCGCCCTGCGGCGGGAAAGGCGCCGGAGGAAAAGGAGGCATTGGGAAAGGGCGCCCCAAACCCGGCCCGGGGCCTCTCCGAGGGGAAGTCAAACGGCCGGCGGCCGGCGGCGGATTCGCGCCGTCTCTTTCGGGCTCGCTTGCATTTCTATCCTCTTTCTCAGACATATAAAGTTGTGCGAGTTTCGCCTACAACTGCGCTGTTTACAAGTAAAAACACACCTGTTCCACATCAGAAACGCAAAAAGCGCCAAAACTCCCGCAACTATCCGGGGTTAAATTATATTTAAAGGCGGATTGTCCCGAACAATCAGCCCTCACATTGCAGTCATTGGCGCCGCCCAAATTTGTTTTTCATCTTAATGTGCCAATTTAAAGAAATATCTGTACTGTTCCGCAGGCAACATACCGCCCGAAGTTCTAATGGGAGAAAATAACCCGCCGCAAGCGTATTTTCTTTGCAACCTTCCAAGGGAAATTCGCCGTGCGCCTATGTTTATTTTCGCCGCGCAGAATATTTTATTATCACCTTGACAATCAACTGAAAATGTCTTAGGCCTGCGCGAGCAAACAAATTGAAAGGCATGCGTATGGCAACTCTGAGGAATTCTTCTTTCGTACTTGCAATGGCAATGGGTGCTTTGCCCCTATTTGCCGTCGACTGGGTTTACGACACAACCCAGCCCGGCGCCACGAACGCCCAGTGGAGCGCGGCTATCGGAAATTCCGAGACTCCGGGCTTCTGGCAAAATTCCGAAACTGGGGAATATATGCGCGGCTCTTTCTCCACGGACGACACGTTCCATTACGGAAAGCCTTCAGATACGGTGACTACGTGGCTGCGGCTTGATTCCGACATCAGCATAGGTTCCCTGGTGTTTGACTTGGGTACCGAATGGGATGCCAGCGCGCGCCTTGACGGCTTGACGTACACCTACGGCATCACGATAAACGGGGATTTGGTGCGCTCCTCCACCTCCAAGTCGGCATTTCTTGACGCCATTAGATTTGTCAACATAACTGGAGACTTGTCGGTGCTTACCAACAATCTCAGCATACAGGCCTACTCGGTGGAAGTCGGCGGAAATCTGACCGGAACGGGACAGACTTTCGTCTCGTTTGTGGAGGGCACTTCGGCAAAAACGATTGAGGAGGGCATTGCCAATCCCGACATGATTGTCAGGGGAATTGTGGACGCCCAAAAAATTCAGCAAAAGGCCATAGGGCGGGATACTTTCGTACAGATCGGCGGCGCAACGGGTTCGGCAACCCTGTGCAGAGAGGCCAAAAGGGGCGCAGTTTCAAACAATTTTACGGCCTATTACATATTTACCAACACTCAAGACTATTCTGCCTCGGGTTATTTTGCCGAAGACATAGACAATACGTGGAGTAAGGAAAGCGGGAAAGTCGGCATCATCATGGACGGCACGGCCTCACAGGCGTTCACGGGCAACAACTTAAAATTCCAGGGAGGGGTAATTGTAAAAAGCGGCGCAATCAAATTTAACTTCGCCCAGCTCACATCCAACTACGAGCACAACTACACCTACACAAATGCCGACAACCGCACGAGGGTTACTTATTTTAACTCCAACCTTGACGGCGCGCAACAGACAACGTTCTCGCACGGAGATTTGGAAATGTCAGGAGGAGTATTTGGCGCCGCCGAGTCTGACGGCTACGGCGCTTTCCGCTTCACAAACATCAAATATAGCGGCGGCACAATCAAATTGCGCCTTGACGGCGCCGACTCTTTCGACTCCATAGACCTTACCGGCTATTACGCAAAAATCGAGGTTTTGGAGGATGGCGCGGCAACCTCGGAAACGTGGGAGGCCGTTGAGGGTGGAAGCGTTGAGCGCCTTGACGGCGCCGGAAAGATAACTTTCGATTTCGGCGACAACCTTGCTTGGATAGTTGACGCGGAAGGCGACGGCGTAAAAGTGGTAGCGTGGGACGAAGGCAATCAGGGAAGCCTTACTGCGGACGACTTCTCTGCAAACCTCTTCACCGACGAGCTTGGCGAGAAGTACGCGGCCGTTTTCGCAGTCAACGGCGACGGCTTGTACGTCAAATACGCCCTTGT
>CASEFZ010000097.1 GCA_949287395.1 uncultured Verrucomicrobiota bacterium | reverse complement strand
CAAATTCAGGCGCTTGGCGAAAGTGAACAGTTCGCAAAAATTCTGCCTGTCCAACATTTTTGCTATAAGCAGCACGGCCGACGCCCCGAATATGGCCGCCTCGCAAATCTGGTATTTGCAATAAATAAAATCCTTCCTCAAGAGGGGTATTTTTGTTGCCGCGCGCGCAATGGATATATTCTCCAAGGACCCTAAAAAGTAATTTTCTTCCGTAAGCACCGACAGTGCCGCCGCCCCCCCAAGCTCCAAAGATTTCGCCAGTTTTGACACATCAAAATCCTCCCTGATCAGCCCCTCAGACGGCGAGGCCTTTTTCAATTCGGCTATAACTGCCGGATATTTGCCGCCCCCGCAAAGCACCTCTTTAAATGATGCCGGTTGAACCCTCGATAACGCAAGCTCTGCAAGCTTTTCCAAATCGGCCCCAGCAGCCCTGCTCTCAAGCTTCTCCATCGAGCGCCTCTTTATTATATGCAGTATCGAATCTCTTTTCATTGCCGTGAAAATTTCACCAATATTTCAAGCTTTTCTTCCGCCGCCCCGGAATCCAGGGAATTGCGCGCCAACTCCAGCGCCCTGCGGAAATCGCCCGCCAATCCGGCGGCCATTATCGCCGCCGCGGCATTCAACAAACAGACGTCCATTGCCCCGCCCCGAATGCGGCCAGATAGAATTCCCCTCGTTATTTCGGCATTGCGGCGCGCGTCGCCGCCGCGCAATTCCTCAGGAGATGAAATTCTGTCAAAAAACATTCCCGGAGAAAACTCGTAGGTTTTTATTTGCCCGTTTCTAAGCTCGCTTACGCGCGTTTGCGCGCAGACGCTCATTTCGTCCATTCCGTCCGCGCCGTGGACAACGAAAGCCCTTTTGCATCCAAGCTGCTGCAGGCATGCGGCCATGACCTCTGTGTGTGCCGCCGAAAACACCCCTACCACCTGCCCCACGGCCCCCGCCGGATTCACCAATGGCCCAAGCAAATTAAATATTGTCCTAAAGCCCAGCGCCTTCCTTACGGGAGCCGCATAGCGCATTGCGGGGTGCATTTTTGGCGCAAACAGAAACGCTATGCAATTCTGCTGCAGGCAGTGCTCCATAACGGCGGGGTGCACATCAAGATTAAACCCCAATTCTGCCAACACATCGGCGGAGCCGCATTTTCCGCTTGCCGCCCTATTGCCGTGCTTTGCCACGCAAACGCCGGCGCCGGCCGCTATAAATGCGCTTGTGGTAGATATGTTGAAAGTGCAAAGGCCGTCTCCGCCGGTTCCGCAAGTATCCACCGGAACGCGCGGCCCGGCATTTATAAAGGCCGCGCGCGCGCGCATGGCCTGGGCGGCCCCCACAATTTCCTCAACGGTTTCGCCCTTCATTTTCAAGGCGGTCAAAAAGGCCGACAAAATCTCCGGAGAGGTTTTTGCCTCCATGATTTCTCCGAAGGCAAGCCTGCTTTCGGCGCGCGTCAAGTCTTCGCCCGAAGCCGCCTTCAGCAGACATTCCGAAACGGCAGAACCTTCCATCTCACTTTCCCTCCAAGAAATTTTCCACAATCCGTTTTCCCCCGAGCGTCATTATCGATTCCGGATGAAACTGCACACCCTCTACTTTCAAATAACGGTGTCGTATGCCCATAATTTCGCCGTCCTGCGAACGCGCGCTAATTTCGAGACAATCCGGCAAATCCGCCGCGCACACGGCAAGAGAATGATACCTTACCACCGTCATGGGAGAGGCAAGCGCGCTAAAAACGCCCTTGCCGTCGTGTTCAATAAGGTCCGTTTTCCCGTGCATTACGCGCCCGGCGCGGACAATTTTTCCGCCGAAAGCCTCTCCTATAGCCTGCATTCCAAGGCAAACGCCCAATATCGGAACGAGCCCGGCGTACTTTCTTATAAAATCCAGGCAAACACCCGCTTTCGACGGGCAGCTTGGCCCGGGCGATATCACGACGCGCTCGGGGGCAAGCGCAAACATTTCCTCCGGTGTCATAGAGTCGTTTCTCAACACCCTGACTTCCGCCCCCAAAACGCGGATGTAATCCACTAAGTTGTACGTAAAGGAATCGTAGTTGTCTATTACTAAAACCATAGTTCTATCTCCAATCTTAACGCAATTTCCCGGAGGCCAAGTCCGCCGACATTTCCACCGATTTTGCAACGGCCTTTGCCTTTATTTTAGTTTCCTCATACTCAAGCTCCGGTTCGGAATCTGACACAATTCCGGCGCCCGCCTGCACGCACAGTTTCCCGGAGCGCACCTGAAGAGTTCTTATGGTGATTGCCAAATCCATACCGCCGTCGTAGCCTATGTATCCAACTGCGCCGCCATAAGGGCCGCGCCGGCTGTGCTCAAGCTCGTTTATAATTTGCATTGCGCGTATTTTGGGCGCCCCCGATAGTGTTCCTGCGGGAAAAGCGGCCGCCAATGCGTCAAACGCATCCACGCCGTCCATGGCCTCTCCGAAAACATCGGAAACCATGTGCATGACATGCGAATAACGCTCTATACCCATAAAATCCGCCACCTGCACGCTGCCCGCCTTGCAAAAGCGCGAGAGGTCGTTGCGTCCCAAATCCACAAGCATCAGATGCTCGGCGCGCTCTTTTTCGTCGCGCAGGAGCTGGTCGGCAAGGGCGGTGTCCTCGCTCTGGGTTTTGCCTCTCCGCCTGGTTCCCGCGATTGGGCGAAGCTCCGCTTTGCCCTCGCTAAAGCGCAAAAGCGTCTCGGGTGAAGACCCCACAAGGCAATCTTTGCCGTTGCGCAGGCAAAAGAGATAGGGCGACGGGTTTATCAGCCTCAAGGCCCTGTACGCCGAAAGCGCGTCAATATCGGCTTTGGCGCAAAATTTTTGGGATAGCACAACCTGAATTACCTCGCCCGAGGCAATGTATTCCTTGGCGGTCTCCACCATCGAAACGTAGTCCTCGCGCGAAATTTCTGGGCGCAGCGAAATCTTCGATTCGGCGGGCAAATTGCCGCACTCAGGGCGCGGCGCCCGAAAGACATCGGCAAGCTGCCCAAGGCGGTCCCGGGCGTCGGAATAGGCGGCCTGCGCGGACGGGAACTCGTCAAGATGCGCACACGCGACAAGTTTTACGGTGTGGCGCAGATTGTCGAAAATTATGATATCGTCATACAGGGCAAGCCTTGCGTCGTCCCATTCGCGCGGGCCCTTGGGTTCGGGCAATGCCTCGAACAGGCGAACGCACTCGTAGCCAAAATACCCAACCGCGCCGCCGTAAAACCTCGGCAAATCGGGAACCGCCGCACACTTCCTTGAGGCCAAATATTCGCGCAATGGAGAAAACGCGCGCATGTCCAAGTTCCCCGAAGCCTCAACGCGCCTGCCGTCGGCAAATTCCAATGCCGACGAATCTCCGTTGAGCGTAAATACCGCCTTCGGCCTGCATCCTATAACCGAGTATCTGCCCCAGTTATCCATGCCCTCAGCGCTCTCAAATAGAAAGCTCTCTTGGGCATTCCCAAGCTTTGCGAAGACGGAGACCGGCGTCTCCATATCGGCAAGAAGCTCCTCAAACACGGGAACTACATTGCAGTTGCGGGCGTATTTTTCAAATTGCGTTTTATCGGTAGTCATTTTTTCCGGGCGCAAAAAAAAGCGGCCAGACAAAAGGCCGCCCGTAGTTTAAAGTATTTCAAACTCCTATGCGACCTTCGGACTGTGCCACCAGTTTCTCACTTATTTATCGTTTTTAATTTCAGCATCCCACCACGCGGGATTTTTGCTTCTCTAAAACATCAGCATTATTCGCGTCAAGCTTTTTTTATTTATTCCGGATACAATTTTTGCAGCAGGCACTTTCCGCCCAACAAACAAGAAATTGAAATTTTTTCAAAATAAGCCCCGCCCACAGCCCAGCATCGCAAAATGCGCCGCAGCGAAGCTGCGGCGCATGGCGCACATATTGCAATGCCGCCACCATCACTTACATTTTTCGCCAGCCAGAGCCTTCTGCCCGCGCCAAATCCGAAAAATCTCAGTACATTTTCAATAGGGCGTCGCGCCCCGACATGCCAGCCTCAACTCCAAGTTTTTCCGCCGCCGAACTAATGGCGAAAACTTTCGCCACAAGCATGTCTTCGCACGTGCGCACGCCGCTTACCAGCGCGAGCGCATCGCCCAATTTCTCGGCAGTTGACGTATTTAGGTATGAGCACGCCAACATGCCCCTGCCCCCGCGTATCGCCAACAATACGCCATTGGGCGTAGGTATGGAATAAAATTGGAATTTTTTTGAGTCTATTTCTATTTCTTGCATACTAACCAAGTTCTAAAAATTTAACTGCGCGCGCAATGTTCCGCACAAAATCTAAACCGCAAAATCTTGAATAAAGGCCGCCATATTTAATCGCCTTTATTTGACGGAGAGTTTTTTTTCAGCAGCTTGGCTATCAGCGGAGTCATTTGGTCGGCAAGTTCCATCATTCCCAAATCGCCCGGGTGGATGTCGTCAACAGACGCCTCCCCATGGGTGCCGTATAGGGTGTCTCCCTTCAGATAAAGCATGTTTTCTTCACCCTCGCCGCAAAGTTTTTTGAAAATATCGCGCTGGATATAGCATTTTTTCGGACGCTTTGCATTCTTTCCCATCCAGTACCAGTCGCGCGCGGAATTGGGCTGTTCAACAAGAAGAATTGGCGTCTCGGGGCGCAATTTGCGCAGGCGGCGCAAAAATTTCTCGCAATTGCTCTCGACAAGCTTTTCGCTCATATTTGGCTGGCAGTCGATTATGTACACGGCCGCGTCAAGCTCAGCAAGGATATCGGCCATCTCAATTTCCATTTTCGCCGAGCCCGAAAACCCGAGATTTATCACTGGTTTGTCCAGCCTGCGCCCTATAATCGACGGATGCGACAACCCCGCATGAGACGCGTACGCCCCGTGCACTATGGACGTTCCATAGAATACAAGCGGCTTTTCATTCCGCGCGGGAATCGCCCTGAAATAAGCGCCTTTCGGGATCCCAAGCTCGGCCGAAAGCAGGCAGTTGCGCAAAGGCAGATATACCCTATAAATATTTTTTTTACCGTTTGTTCCAAATAGTTTGTACACCTCCTTGGTAGAATCGGCGTACGGGGTTGAGGCCAGCCACTTGAGCTTGCCGCCGTCGCTCTTATCGGCACAATAAAGGTCAAAGCCCGAATGTGAGCATACGTTGAAATTATGCTCTCCAAGCGTGTTATTGGCAAATTTTCTCTTTATCCATATTTCCGAAGCGTCGGTCTCAAAATTTATGCACATGCCTGTGGAGCTTGCCGCGTTTCCCATGACAGCATCGGTTGCCCTTCCCTTTGCGGATGACGGCATTCTGCCATAGGGCTGCGGAGTGTCGGCCCAACCCTTGCCCTCCAGTCCGACTGAACGCATGTCGCGCCATTCTATATTCTGGGCAATTGCAGCGTCTTCAGCACCCAAACCGCCCGCAAATTCAAAGAGGCAAAAAAAGCCAATCAATATTTTTCCCGCATATTTCTTCATGTACAGCTGCTTATCCCGTTTTCCGCAAAGTCACAAGCAAATTTCCCGCATTGAACACTCTTTGCAATCGCATGCGCCTTGGAAAGCGGCGGGTGCCAAGCCGATGGCAGGCGCGCAAAACGGAGCATTTGTCGCCTATCCGCAAATATGATTACCACATTTCGCCCAATCAAAACTGCTATTGCTGCAAATTCTGCCCTCGCGCCCCAAGGGCCGCGCCAATATGCGCGCCGTCACCGCAAGGGCCACAAGAACCGGCGGGTTGGATCTTAAAACGGAAACGCGAATTGCACGCTTTGCCAGAAGACCCAACGCACGCACTCAAAATTTTAAGCCCCGTTAAAAATGGATAGCACGCTACGCCCACTTAGGAACAAGCGTAACCGCATTTCGCCGCCGCTCGTTGCCGGCACATGGGCGCAGGCTTGCAAAACTCAACCAAAATTTCAGGAATTTTTTTTGCCGGCAAATAGCGCCGTCTTAAAAAATTTCATATTAAAAAAATCTCACCGGCGGCAATTTGCCCGCAGTTGGGCGTCTGGACGGCAAATGCGGCAATTAAAAAAGACAGAAACGCCGGTTTTTTCTTTTTTTGTCGAAAAATTGGGATAAAATGGAGTGTGTTATGAATATTCGTTTTCTGTATATACTTGCGGTTATGTTCGCAATTTTGTCTGTAGGAGGATGCAATTGCGCAACCGATGATTCAAAAAAACAGGAAGAAGGCTTGGCCCAGGCCAGCAAAATTGCCGCGGAGAAAAATACTCCGGACCAGAATAAGAAAGGGGCAAAAGCGCTGCTTTCAAATACTTCGTGGAAACTTTCCTTCCTTGCCGACCGGGGAGATGCGCCCATGCCGCCTGAAAACTCTGAAAACGCGGTCAGGATGTTTATCAATGCGGATATGCGCGTAAACGGATACAGCGGGGACAATTTCTTTGGAGGCGGCTTGACGCTGTTGGATTCTGGCTTTTTCAAGTTGACCAACCTGTATTCAACGCGCCGCGCCGGGCCGTACGGCCTGTGCGAATACAAGTTCCTGACGGCGCTTGGAAAAATAGACCGCTTTGAACTTGAGGGCGAAAAACTGAAACTTTTTCATGGAAAAAATCTTTTGCTCGAATTTAAGAAAGATCCGTCAAAACAGGGCAATCCGCAATGAAAGGCGAAAATATAGTGGTTATAGCGTCGCTCTCCGTCAAAGAGGGCATGGAAAAAAAGTTTTCCGACGCCGCATTGGAAGTTGCAGCAAAGACGCGCACTGAACCCGGTTGTGTGGCCTATGAGGTCTTGCAGGATGTTTCCGACGCGCGCAAATTCCATTTCATAGAGGAATATGTTGATCAATCCGCCTTTGATGCCCATAGAAAAATGCCATATATGGCACCTTTCAGAGAGCTTAGAGAGAAGCTTGTGGACAAATACTTCGGGGTAAGGTCGCTTCTGGAAATAGCGCGGCGCTGACGCAAAAAGCAAAAAAACGCGCCGGCAAAATTTTTCTGCTTTATTTAGTTGAGAAAAATCACTTTGTAGGCAATAGTTTCAAGACAGTTTACACACAAAACAAAAGGAGTTATACGGTATGTCTCTTGCATTAAGATTCAAATTGAGCGCCATGATGTTCCTGCAATTCATGCTGGTGGCGGTCTTCTGGGTACAGTTGTCGAGTTATTTGGACAATATGAAAATCACGGGGGTAATGTTCTCCCTGATAATGTCCACAATGGCCATAGGTTCCATATTTTCCCCGCTCGTGGGAATGTTTGCCGACCGCGTGGCCAATAGCGAAAGGGTCTTGGCCGTGCTGAACTTCCTGGTGGCAGTATCGCTCGGCGCAGCTTTCATGACAACAGACCCGACAATGATTTTCGTGTGGCTGCTGTTGACAATGTGCCTGTACATGCCCACTTGGGGCCTTACTTCGGCAATAGCCATGACAAACAGCACTGCCGAGGCCTTCCCGCTCATAAGGGTGTTTGGCTCCCTTGGCTGGGTTTGCGCGGCGCTCTTTGCCATAATTGCTAAAGCCGCGTTCGGGGAGACAATCGACGGAACAAATGTTCCCCTGATCTGCGCGTCGATAGTGGCTCTCGTGGCGGCGATATTCGCGCTTTTCCTGCCGGCCACGCCGCCTAAGTCCAAGGGTGAGCCGATGTCGGTTGCCGATGCGCTCGGCTTGCGCGCTTTCGGGATGCTGAAGGACAAAAACACCGCCATATTTATGGGCTGCGTTGTGATATGGACTATAGCGTTCACCATTTACTGGATGTACGGTTCCTTCCTGAGCTCGCTCGGCGTCACGGAAATAACCCCCACGCTCAATGTCGGGCAAATATCCGAATTGCTTTTCATGGTGCTTATCCCGGTGTCGATAAAGTATATCGGCTTTAAGAATACGATGGCTTTGGGCATACTTGCCATGTTTGTGAGATACCTGCTAAGCGCGTTCGCGCCGGAAATGCACGCCCTCTATTGGGGCGCGATTGCCGTGCACGGTATAATATTCGGTTTCTTCTTTGTGGCGGCACAAATGTACATAGACAAGAAAGCTCCGGCCGACATTAAGGCCCAGGCGCAGGGCTTGTACTTCTTCTTCTACGGGGTTGCGCAGATTGTGGGAACCTTCTTCTCAAAGTGGCTCATAGACAGCTACACTACTGAGACTCCGGCCGCGGCTGCGGGCGCTGCCGCAGACCTTACAACCAAGTGGGCGTCGATATTTACAGTTGAAACAATTATAACGGGCGTGCTGCTTGTTGTGTTTGTATTCTTCTTTAAAAACGACGTCAAACAGGCGAAGGATTAGCAGAAATTTAATTCTTTATAAAAACGCAAGGGTCCGCCAAGCTTCGCGTTGGCGGACTTTTATTTTCTTAAGGAAACGCTCCCAAGCCCAAATTTGCGAACGGGCCAACACGAATAGCCTCGAAAAATTTTCCAAGCTTTTACAACCCCAAAATATCCGGCACGTTTATTAATTGCCAATGAGAAAACTACCGGTAAACAAGGTGTTTCAATTCTAAAATTCGGGATTTTTTATTTGCGCAGATTTTATATAAAGAGCCGCCCTTTCCCGCATCAAACACCGCTTAATAAACAGTGCCCTTCCACGGCCCAAAAAAATCCTTTGCAATAAAAGGTAGCTGCGCAAACAAGTAACAGACACAAACGCGGCAAAGAAACTAATAAAAGATTTTGCCGCCGCCGGCATAACCCGAGGCGCAAATTTGCCTCATAGCCTCGTAGGCGCCTATTCCGGCGCTTGTAGAAAGGTTTAAAGAGCGCAAAGACGGCGCAAAGTGAGGTATTTTTAAACGTTTTTGCGCAATGTCGGCGTGCACGTAATCCGGGCATCCGGCGTCTTCGGAACCGAACAAAAGGCCGTCGCCCATTTCAAACTTCCCCTCCCAAAAAGACTTTGAGCTTTTTGTGGTAAAAAGCCAAAGCCTGTCGAGCGGCGGGGAAAGTTCAGACTTTTTAAATTCCTCCCAATTCGGGTGGTCAACCACGTCCAATTCCTTCCAATAATCCATACCGCTGCGCTTGAGTTTTGCGTCGGTTATTACAAAGCCAAGCGGATGGATCAGGTGCAGGCGCGCGCCTGTTATGGCGCACATGCGCCCTATGTTTCCCGTATTTTGGGGAATTTTTGGGCTGAACAAAACAATGTGCAAAACAGGCTGGCTCATTTGCGCCCTATGTTTCTCGAGAAAGACATGCCGCGCCCCATTGCACGCTTGATAGACATCTGAGCCTCCCTCTTGCGGATATCCTCGCGCTTGTCGTAAAGCTTTTTGCCCACGCAAAGCGCTATTAAAACCTTGGCAAGAGACTTTTTTAAATAAATTTTCAGGGGAATGATGGAAGTGCCACCACTCTCGGTGGCGCTTTTTAGCTTAAGTATTTCCCTCTTGTGCAGAAGCAATTTGCGAGGCCGAGTGGGAGAGTGGTTGGCATAGTTGCCGAAATCGTACTCGGAAATGTGCGCCTGGTACATAAAAGCCTCGCCATTTTCCACGCGGACGAACGCGTCGCTAATCTGGGCGCCCCCGGAACGCAGGCTCTTTATCTCCGTGCCGGTCAGAACAATGCCGGCCTCAAAAGTTTCGCCAATAAAATAGTCCCGAGAGGCCTTCTTATTGCGAATCTCCAAAGGCGCGCCTGTAGCGTTTTTCGACATACCCTAAAAAGCGCGCAAGGCGCATTCAATATGCGGAATCCCCCCCGAGGAGCCGGCAAGAAGCCTACTCTCCCATAGAGACGTTATTGGTTGGAGCAGACGCAAGCTCGTATGTGATATGCCCCTTTATTATCTCCAAAAGAGCCACGTCTTCCGGCTCAAGCTTTTCCAGAGACTCCACAGTCGGCTTAGCCCCGAACTTAAGCTGCTTTACGCGCTTGGAAACAACATTTATAAGAATGTTGGGGTCCTGAATAACTTTTTGAGCCTGTTTAAGATAATCCTCTCTCAAGATAACCTCCTGTAAAATAAATGTAAATCGGCAACCTTAGGGGAACGAATACAATTTGCAACATCTTTTTTCACTGCCTAAAAATTCCGCAAAAGGCAAAATTTGGCTTTTTACTCTTTTTTTTTATCAGCCAATATGGTAATATGCGGGCGGTATGAGGGAAATATTGAACATAGCAAAGCGCTTTGCAGCAAACTTGCTTGTGTGCTTTGCATTAGCGCCAACCCTCCTTGCCGTGCCGGGAGGCGAACAAGAAAAGACCAATACGCAAAAGAAGGCAACCGCTGTATCGGTGAGGATTGACGGCGAGATATCTTCGCCACAGCTGTCGATATTGCGCAGAGGTATAAAAGAGGCGCAAGAGCGCAGCGCCGACCTTTTCATAATAGATATGGATACTCCGGGGGGAGATTTGTCAACAACCCTCAAAATGATGGAGGAACTTTCAAAATACGGTGGAAAAACAGCCTGCTACGTAAACAAGAACGCGATAAGCGCGGGGTCGTTCATAGCGGTTGCGTGCGATAAGATATATTTTGCCCCGGAGGGAACGATGGGCGCGGCCGAGGCGGTTTCGGCCACAGGCGAAGACATAGGGAATTCAATGTCGCGCAAAGTGTCTTCTTTCCTGGGAGCGAAGGTAAGAAGCATCTGCGGGGAAAACTCGAGGCGCGCCCAAATTCAGCGCGCGATGGCAGACCCGAATTTTGAGCTTAAAATTGGGAATAATCTTTTAAAGCCCAAGGGACAACTGCTTACGCTCACCGCGAAAGAAGCCGCGCAGATAGTTGACGGCAAGCCCCTTCTTGCCGACGGGATTGCGGAATCCGCCGAAGGCCTTGCCGCGGAGGCACTCAAAATTCCCGCAAGCGCGGTAAAACTGTTCGACGCGGGAATAATGCCCGCAGAAAAATTGGCAAAATTCTCCGTGCAAATAGCTCCGCTAATTTTAGGAATAGGTTTTTTCCTGGTATTTATGGAGATAAAAGCCGGCACATTCGGGATACTGGGGCTGTGCGCGGTTGGGTTATTCCTTTCGGTATTTGTGGCGACAAATATATCGGGCCTGGCTGGGTACGAGGCAACGGCAATCTTTGCGGCGGGCGTCATACTGGTGGCGGTGGAGTTCATATTTATGCCGGGGCTTTTATTTTTATCGATTCCCGGGGGATTACTGGTGCTGGCAAGTATGGTTTGGACGCTCTCGGATATGAACCCGAATTTTAGTTTTTTGCAAAATATCGAAGCCCTTGCCTGGGGTGGAATAAAATTCCTGGCGGCGGTTTGCATAGCGGCAATCTTGGTTGCATTGTTTGGAAAGCTTGTTGAAAAATCACCCCTCTGGAAAAAAATAGAGCTAAGCAATACTGGCTCAACAAAAGGCCGCGCGCCTTCCGAGTTCGGCTCTTTAGGCGCTGAAAATGAAAGTTCCGAAATGCCGCAGATACCCTGCGAGGGCGTGTGTGTGACAGATTTAATTCCCTCTGGAAGAGTGCGGATCGGCGAAAAAATATTCGACTCAACCGCGCAATTCGGCCACATAAAGTCCGGAACAAAGGTTTTGGTGGTTGGAAAAAAAGATTTTAATTTCGTTGTAAAAAAAATGTGAAAACAGAAAATGGCGCAAGTCTATAGCTGAGATGGTAACGATAATAGGGTTGATACTTGTGGGGACGCTCCTCGTCTTTTTGGAAACCTGCGTCATAGGCGGAGTGTTGGGCGTCATGGGCGCGGGTTGTTTTTGCTGGGCAATTTGGGAGGCGTACGAACTCTTTGGAATCATCGGTGGAGGACTGGCGGCGGGGGTGTCGCTTGTGGCGTCATTGTCGGCGTTTTTCTTCTGGATATATGTCATACCGAAAACGTCGTTCGGAAAAAAATTTTATTTGACAAGCGCAGAAAGCGGGAAATCTCCGGCTCCAAATTTTGAGTCTCTAAGGGGCAAGCAGGGAAAAGCGCTGACGCTGATGCTTCCCTATGGAAAGGTGGAAATAGACGGAAACGCCTACGATGCAAAATCGTACTCCGGAAAGGAGATTAAGAAGGGAGATTCCGTGCGCGTTGTTGGAAACGACCCATTCTGCCTGAAGGTTGAACAAATTTAAAAATAACGCAAAAAACATATGAGCAACATCGTGATAATAGTATTGGTGCTGGTGGGGATATTGATTTTATTCTCGCTGGCGGTGGTTATGAGCTTCATAAACTCGTGGCTTAAGGCTCTGCTTGCGGGGGCACCTGTAAGCATGCTGACGCTCATTGCAATGCGCCTGAGGGGGGTTCCATACAGCATGATTGTGGACTCAAGAATAATGGCGGTGAAGGCCGGGCTGGATCTTACAATAAACCAGCTTGAGGAACACTATCTTGCGGAGGGCAATCTGATACCCACAATCAAGGCGCTGATAGCCTCTGACAAGGCAGGAATGGATTTATCGTGGAAGCAGGCCTGCGCGATAGACCTTGCAACAAAAGGCACTGGAAAAACTGTGGGCGAGGCAGTGAGAACGTCGATAAACCCAAAAGTGATAGACTGCCCGAATCCGGCTTCGGGGAAGGCGTCGATAGACGCAGTTGCAAAGGACGGCATACAGGTAAAGGTGCGCGCAAGGGTCACGGTTAGGACAAATCTTGAGCGTTTTGTTGGAGGCGCCCAGGAAGAAACAATTATTGCGCGCGTGGGAGAGGGCATTGTGACTACGATAGGTTCGGCCGATTCGTATAAGTTTGTATTGGAGAATCCGGACAGAATTTCAAAGGTTGTATTGGAGCGCGGGCTTGACTCTGGAACTGCCTACGAGATTTTGTCCATAGACATAGCCGATGTTGATGTGGGCGAAAATATAGGCGCCCAACTCCAAGAGGCGCAAGCCCTTGCCAATAAGAACATGGCGCAGGCGCAGGCGGAAATACGCCGCGCGGCGGCGGTGGCCCTTGAGCAGGAAATGAAGGCAAAAGTAGAGGAAATGCGCGCCAAGGTTGTCGAGGCGGAAGCGCAAGTGCCAATGGCCCTTGCGGACGCGCTCAGAAGCGGAAACATGGGCTTTATGGATTACTACAGAATGCAAAACATACAGGCAGACACCGCAATGCGCGACAGCATTTCCGGGAACAAGCCGGACAAGAAGACAAAGTAATATTTTCAATTTCCCGCGTTTCCATGCGTACGGAGCGCGGGAAAAGCTTTTCAGGACATGCATTTCGAAGGTAAGATAGTCGTATTTTTTTTGATAACGGTATTCCTTGTGTTTGGAATAAGGTTTTTTCTGGATCTGTTCAATTCCAACAACAGGGGCGCAAACAATTCCAAACGCAGCAATAATCGCGATATTGTGGGTGATGGCAGCGACTTTGAATCGGCAAGGCGCTTTCTTGAGGATTTGGCAAATAGAAACGAAAATACGCACACAGTACCGTCAAATGTCCATAGTAATAACAATGGATGGGGGGAAACTGCATCCAAAGGCGGCCGCACGCGCAGGCAAAGGAACTTCCCCGCCCCGCCCAATGGAAAACCGGTATTGAAAGATAAAATTTTTTGGAAAAGAAAGTTCTATGACGAAAATTTGGAAATAGATTTTACAGACCAATATCTTGACCAAATAAGGAACGCCAGTGCGGGAGGCCGGGCAAAAACGGAGCAATCAAGAAAAAGCTCTAAAGCGGTAAATAGCCGATTGGAGGAAGACGCCTATGCCTTTCCGACAAAATCGGCGAAAAATGCGGCTGTCCATGGAGAGTTTTTTCCTAAAGCCCTAAGCCCACACTCCGACCAGGAGGAAAAGCTAAAGGCTCTTAAAGAGGGCTTTGTGATGTCGGAAATACTTGCCAAGCCGCTTGCGTTGCGCGGCTCCAACGGGAATAATAGCTGGCGCTAAACCCAATAAGAATATTGCCATGGTAATAGCAAAAAACGAAATGGAGAGCATAACCTCCGCGCGTTGCGCCGTTCCCCATGATTTTCTGGGAATGCACAAGTGCAAGGGAGGAATAGTTGTCAGAGCCTATCTTAACGATGCCAAGACTTGCCATTTGATTGACCTTCGCGATGAAGACAATGTGCGCTATCCGATGAAACGCCTGGATAAATCCGGGTTTTTCGAGGTTTTTTTGCCGGGCAAGCGAAAAATTTTTCCGTATCGTTTCAGGGTAAAAAGATACGACGGGCAAGTAGCACAGTTTTACGACCCATATTCCTTTGCTCCCACCCTGAGCAATGACGACATTTACAGAATAGGAATAGGCGACGAGCGCAAGATATACCGCAAATTGGGTTCGCAAAGGCGCAAAATAAACGGGATTGAGGGCACGAGTTTTGCGGTATGGGCGCCGACTGCAAGGCGTGTAAGTGTGGTAGGAAATTTCAATGCATGGGACGGACGCTATCATCCTATGCGCCCGCTTGGGGAATCCGGCATTTGGGAAATTTTTATTCCCGGAATAGGAGCGGGAACAAAATATAAATATGAAATTCTTGCTTCAAACAACGACACCCCGTTTTTAAAGATAGACCCGTACGCGATAAGTTTTGAATCTCCGCCCTACAACAGTTCGATAGTTTGCGACATATCAGGATACAAATGGTCTGACGGCGATTGGATTAAAAGTAGGGAAAATACGGATTGGTCCAAGCGGCCGATATCGGTTTACGAGGTTCACCTTGGGTCGTGGAAAAGGGTTCCGGAGGACGGTTTTAGGCCGCTCACATACGAAGAGATAGGCCAGGATTTATCGCAGTATTGCAAGGAGATGAATTTCACCCACGTGGAGTTCATGCCGCTTTCGGAATATCCGTACGAAGGTTCATGGGGGTATCAGGTGACGGGATTTTATGCGCCAACCCACCGCTACGGAACGCCTGAGCAATTCATGAAGATGGTGGACACTCTCCACCAAAACGGAATAGGAGTGATATTGGACTGGGTGCCGGCGCACTTCCCGCGAGACTCTTTTGCGCTGGCGGGGTTCGACGGCTCTTGCCTCTACGAGCACCAAGACCCGCGCCTTGGGGCAAATCCCGACTGGGGAACCCTGTGTTTTAATTACGGGCGCAGTGAAGTGTCAAATTTCCTGATGGGAAGCGCGCTGTCGTGGATTGACAGATTCCACATAGACGGATTGCGAATGGACGCGGTGGCCTCTATGCTATATCTGAATTTTTCGCGCTCCGATTGGATTCCCAACAAATACGGCGGCAGTGAAAACCTGGAGGCGATAGAATTTTTAAAGCACACAAATAGCGTACTGCATGAAGAGTTTAAAGGCATCGTGACCATAGCCGAGGAAAGCACAACCTTCGATGGCGTCACAAGGCCGGTTAAAGACGGGGGATTGGGATTCGATTTCAAATGGAATTTGGGCTGGATGCACGATACCCTCGACTATATGAAAGAAGACCCAATCAATAGGAAATACCACCACAATAAGATGACATTTCCGTCGATGTTCCAGTATTCGGAAAAATTCATGCTGGTGTACTCGCACGACGAAGTCGTGCATGGAAAAAGCCCTATGGTTGGGAAGATGGGTGGTGCGTATTGGGGCGACAAGATAGCAAATTTGCGCGCTTTATACGCGTACATGTGGATGTGGCCCGGAAAGAAAACCCTCTTTATGGGAGGAGAATTTGGGCAAGGACACGAGTGGCGCTACGACGAATCTTTGGAATGGTCTTTGCTAAAATATCTCGAGCACGAAGGAATACAATCGGTGGTGCGCGATGTTGCCGGGATCTACAAGACCGATCCGTCAATCTCGGCTTGGGACTTCAATCCGGATGGATTCAGATGGATAAATGCCGACGACGGCAACAATAGCGTGTTTTCATTCCTGCGCTTTTGCGAGAGCGGCAAGGCCGCCTATGCGGTTGTATCGAACTTCACGCCTGTCGTGCGTGAGAACTACACAATAGGGCTTCCGTGGGGCGGCAAATGGAAAGAAGTGTTAAATACCGGGGCATCTTGCTATGGCGGAAGCGGCCTTGGAAATAAGGGCGGCGTCTTGGCCGAAAAGTGGCCGGCATTCGCCTTGGAATACAGCGCAAAACTTATGCTTCCGCCGATGAGTACCGTAATATTGAAAGGTGAGTATGATTTTGCAGAAAGTTAAAACTGGGAATAAGCGTGAACATAAGGGCAAATAAATGGCTCTTTATTCAAAAATAAACTTGCAATCCCGAATGACAGCTCTACAAATGTTGGCTTTATTATCGTTGCTCAGGTGGTGGAATTGGTAGACACGTACGTTTGAGGGGCGTATGCCGAAAGGCTTATGGGTTCGAGTCCCATTCTGAGCACCAAATTGGCGCCTGTTTTCCCGTTGTAGGAATGGGCGTTTTTTTATGCCCAAAACCGCCACTGCTTAGTTGGCGTCGGAGAGTGCCGGACTCTTGCGCTTGTAGAACTCCCTGAGGCAATCCTCGCCCTTTCTGCTCTCCCGGTCCGGATGCGACATGTAAATTTCCTCAATTCTGCTTTCAAGCTTTTCAACCTCCGCATTTTGCTTCGCCCTGTGCGCATACACGTTCCGCCTGTAGTTTTCCTGCAAAGCGGATGCATACAGCTGCAGCACGTTCGCCAGACTCATCGGATGCTTCTCCCCGGCAGAAAGGTTTGAAAATTCCTCAAATTTTGCATCGGGCCTCAAAAGGCGCTTTAATGCGTCGGAAAAGTTTTCGGAATAACATTCCTCCACTATCCTAACCAAAGTTTCCTGCGCTTTGAAAGTTTCGTTGGCCACAAGCGCGCTTGCCCTGTCTACTCTTGCAACCAAATCCCTCCGCCACGCGTCAAAGTCCGCAAAGGTCTGCCCCGTGGCGCTCTCGCCCAGAACCGCCAGTAGAGAGTCGAAAGGCATCGTGCTAAGCAGCAATTCGCGCCCGCCCCGGCGCAGCGCGCCGTCCTTGTGCGCATTGTGCTTCGACATATTCAGCGCGTCGGCAACCACTTTGCGCTTTTTTGCGGCCTCTTCCTTTCTTTTCGCAACCTTCTCCTCCTGCTTTTGCATTTCCTGCTCGATATTCTTTTCAAGGAACTCCACCGCCTGCGCCATCTCGCCGCGCGTCTTGTCCCTCAGGTTCCCAAACATTTGAATGTCGGCAATGGTGTTTGCAGCTTGCGCCCTTACGTCCTCTATGTCCGCAAAGTCTTTTGCGCCATCTCCGCTCTCGGAATCGCCCGCAAAGTGCGCCCCGGCATTGTTCAGCTTGTCTATTGCGGCATAGTGTTCCCTCTCAAGCTCCTCCGCGTCCATTTGCGCAAACCTGCCTATGTTGTAAATGCGCATTTGCGCCGCGCCGGCCATCTTGCGCTTGTCGTCGCGCTCCATGCGCGAAGGCTTTTTGCCCTTGCGCCTAATTATGCCGTCAAACCTCTCAAGCAGCCGCGCCTTTGTGTCTCTTACGCCGCGGTTGAAGATTCGCAGGGCTATGTGCTCGGCGCGCAGGGTGTAGTTGTCTATCTTCTGCCCCGCGCGCTCGCCTTCCTTTATTTTAAGCACCGCATAGCCCTTTTGCGAAAGCTCCGCAATCTTTCCCATTATGGCCTCGCGCTCACGCCCGTAGGTAAGCTCCCTCGCGGCGTCGCTTAAAACGTTGACAAGGGTGTTGCGGTAAACCCTGCGCCGCGCCTGGTCGTCGCCGCCGGCCGCCTTCACCTTTTTTGTCACGGCCTTCCTTATCTTGTCCACAATCCCGCGCAGCGTGGACGGCGCAGGCTTTTCTTTTGAAGCCAAGGTTTCGTCGTCTATTCCGTCTTCGGCAATAGATTCAATATCTTCTTTGTCTTCTGCTTCGCTTTCGGATTTCTCAGGCCTCTTGCGGGCGGGCTCCTCCTGCATGGCGCTTTCTATGGCCGCGGAAACATCCATGCCCAATTCCTCGGAAGAAAAACCCCTGGTTTTTTCAAGGTCCCTGCGTTGCTCGCTTTTCAGCCAGTTGAGCAGGCTTTGCTTTGCTATTCCGTATTCCTCGCCGTCGCGCCGGAATGACCTGTACATTTCCTCCATTACATCGTGGTTCCAATACACGTCCACCTCCGCAAGCTTTACGGCCTGGTCTATGCGGCTTGCGTAGTTCTCCTGCGTGGCTTTGCAGTGCTCGGCTATATGCTTTGCCCTGTCGAGCGCGTACTGCCGCTTGGTGCCGTCAAATTTGCCGGGCGGCAGAACCTTGTCTATTTTTGCCTTTGTTATAGGCCTGCCAAGCAGCATCTCCCTCGCAAGTACAATG
>CASEFZ010000096.1 GCA_949287395.1 uncultured Verrucomicrobiota bacterium | reverse complement strand
ATTGGTTTCGGACTTCTTGGTACACGTTGTGGATTCGTCCTCTCCGGACGCCGAGGAGCATATCAAGACAACCCTGAAAGTCCTCGAAGAGTTGGGTGCCGACAAAAAGCGCATACTTACGGTATTCAATAAAACCGACATACCGTCTGAAAATTCCTATTTTCTACACGCGGTTTGTCCCGATGCTGTTTGGATGAGCGTAAAGAACGGGGACGCCCGGGAAATATTGGAGCGTTTGGCCCAGATGTCCGACGCAACCTCGAATTTGATGATTTTGCGCATTCCCCATTCCGAGGCGGCCATAATTGCAAAGGTCCACAAATTGTGCACGATTGATAAAAAAGTTGTCTTGGACGACGCCGTGGAATTTCGCGCTAATGTTCCGGTTGCAAGCGCGGGCTATTTTGGAAAATGGTCGGTTTGATTTCGCGGGCGGGCCATATTGGCGAAGGCAGATTTTTTCTAATGCGCCGGGTGGGCGCGCTGTGCTCGCGTGCGGATAATTATTTTTTTAGTTTTCCAAGCGCGGCGCAAAAGCTGCGAAATTCCCCTTCGGGGGCTTGCAATTTGCGCGTTTTACGGGAGCGCCTTCCCAAGGCAAAATTTAAGAATTTGCAAATTTATATTCCGCTTTCTTAACCCGGAATTTTTGCGTTGTTCCAAGCTGTTTCTCGGTCCGGTAAAACCTTATTTCACAAAGCGGAGGCTGCCTTACAGCGCCAAAAACCTTTCGGCGTTTCCATGGAAGAATTTTTCAGCGCACTCTTTGGGAACGTTGGCAAGTGCCTCCGAAACTATTGTTTGAAGTTCTTCTTGCTTAAATTTCTTTGGATACAGTCGGATAGGGTAGTCCGTCCCGAACGCGCATGAATCCGGGAGAATTGCCGGAATGATTTTCCACGCGGACGTGTCAACGCGAAATAGGAGGGGCGTGGCGGCCGAATCCAACAAAACATTCGGCGGGGGTTTTAAGTCGAAAAAACTTTGTGAACCGGCCCAATGGGCAAATATAAACTTAGTTTGCGGAAATCTCCTTGCAGCCTCAAAAGCGGCCGCGTTGTTTGTGGGAACTTTTCCCCTGTAATTTCGCTGGCTTTCCTCTGTCAGATGCACGCAGATTGGTAGGCCCTCCTCCCCGCACGCGCGGGCAAATTTGCCGAATGCGCCGCTTAGAAAATCAAACTTTTGACCGCCGTCGTGGATTTCCCCTACACCCGCAAATCCTTGGGATCTTGCCGATTTTACTATTTTCAAAGCCTCGCCTTCATCCGCCGGGTTCACAGCCGCGAAGGCCGATATTTTGTCCGGGTTGGCAAGGCAGAATTTTTCCGCATATACATTGGCCAATTTGCAAGTGGCGCTATTTTCCCAATACCAGCCCTGTAGCACGCTTCTGGATACGCCCGCTTTTGCCATATCCCCGAGAAATTTTTCCTCCGAAGGAAAGCCTTGAAGCGGAATTTTGCCGTCTTCGCGCTTTCCCATCAGAAATCCCCAGTAGTTTTCCCCAACGCTCTTTGCCCAGCCCTCGGGGTCTTCGGCCATAAATGCGGGGTAAAAATGCGCGTGTAGATCTACAATTTTCATTCGGCAATTCCGGATAGCATCATTAGCCACAGGAGCGCCGCCAATACCAGTCTGTACCAAGCAAAGGGTATCAGGCCGCGCTTCGTCAAAAAGCCAACCAGCCATCTTACCGAAACAATCGCGCTTGCGAACGCCACTAAAAGTCCCAGGGCCAGAGGGCCAATTTCCAAGGTGCGCAATATAGAGTCTCCGTCTTTGTACGCCTTAAATGCGCCTGCCGCCCCGAGTGTCACCAACCCCAATAAAAAACTGAATTTTGCCGCGTCGGCCGGGCGCAGCCCCACAATATATCCGCCGAGAATCGTCATCATAGACCTGCTTGTGCCTGGCCACATCGCGACGCACTGCAACGCGCCTATCAGAAGCGCTTGGGCAGGTTTGAGATCTTCCATTTTCGGAGCGCTGTCATCGTCTTTAGAGGAAAGCTTGTCGTAGCGCTTTTGCACCGCAAACATCAATAGCGCACCGGCGGCAAGGGCGAATATTACGGGCTTTACCCCGAATAGCGCCTCCTCTATAAAATCGTGCGCCAATAACCCTATTATTGCCGCCGGAAGAAAAGCCACAACAATGTTAATAAACAGCCTAAAACCCGACGGATCGCGCCCAACAATCCCCATCAACATGCTCAATACCGACTTCCAATAGAGCAAAACTACCGCCAATATTGCCCCAAATTGTATTATTACGGCATACGCGTCGGCAGCCATTTTCATTGTATATTCGCGTCCGTCGGCGTCTTTAACGGGATTTCCCCCGCTGTCGCAAAGTGGCTGCTCCGAATCCAAACCCAAAAATGCGTTGGCTATGATTAAATGCCCCGTCGACGATATTGGCAAAAACTCTGTTATCCCCTCCACAAGGCCAAGCACAAGCGCGTCTTCCACAGTTAGCCCGGCCTTGTCCAAGCCCGTCTTTGATTGCATTCCCAACGCGCCTCCGGAGGCAGATGCCTCCTTTCCTCCAACCGCAAAACACGAAATTGCGAATGCGCAAATGCCCGCCAGTGTCAAAAATTTCTTCACCATAACCTTGTGCGCGCCATCAACAATTAAGGCATGTCAAAACGTTCAAAAACTTCTGCGCGAGTCCAACGCATTTTTTATCGTGACCGCATCCGCAAATCCAAGCTGGCTCCCGCTTGGCAGGCCGAATCCTATCCGGGTGACCGAAACGCCCATCGGCCCAGCTATGCGTTCCCTTATATAATGGCACGTAGCCTCCCCCTCTATGTCGTTCGACAAGGCCAAAAGTATCTCCTTGACGCCGTCTTTTTCGAGGCGATTTTCAAGGGAGGCAAAGTTCAGTTTCTCCGGGCCGACCTTGTGTAGCGGCGAAAGCTTCCCGCCCAAAACCATGTACTTTCCGCGCCACGCCCCGGATTTTTCTATTGCCTCCACATCCGAACTCTTTTCCACCACGCAAAGCATCGAGGCGTCTCTTGCAGGATTGGCGCATATTTGGCACTCCTTGCCGTCCTCCGCCAGCCCCATGCAGCTGGGGCAGGGCGATACGCTTTCCAGAGCGTCACCCAGCGCCGACAGCAACTCTTGCGCGCCTGCCCTGTCTTCGAGGCACAAGTGCGCCGCTATCCTCTCTGCACTCTTTGCACCCAAACCCGGCAGCTTGCGCAGAGAGTTTTTCAGCCTGTTAAAACTTCCCTCCATTGCTTAGATGAGCCCGGGTATGCCGAATCCTCCGGTAACTTTGCCCATCTCCTCTTCGCTTTTTGCCTTTGCTTTTGCTTCGGCGTCTTGAACGGCCGCGACTATCGACGCCTCAACCGATTCCGCGTCTTCCTTCAAAAATTCCGGATCTATCTTGATCGATTTCAACGCCCCCTGTCCGTTGACGACGGCCTTGACTGCCCCGCCCGCGGCCGTGCCTTCTATCTCGAGCGTTTCAAGCTCGGCCTGTACGTTTTCCATGGCCTTTTGCATCTTTTGGGCCTGTTTTAATAGTTTGCCTACACCCGGCATAATTTTGTCCTGTATTGTTGTTGTTGAACCTTTCGCCAAAGCGGATCCATTGCTGTTTTTAAACCCGCTTGACGGTTAATAAAGTGAAATCGTCCTTCAGTTTTCCTCCGTCCATAAACTTTTCGACGGATTTCTCTATGCCTATGTTTATTTCCTCTGCGGGTCTTGAAGCCAGATTTGACACCGTTTGCCTGAGCCGTGCCCCCGTGTATTCGTTGCCGTCCCTGTCCGAGGCCTCAGTCAATCCGTCGGTATAGAGCACAAAGACATCTCCTTTCCCAAACTCCACTGTGACATCGGATATCGACGCGTCAAAAATTTCCGGGTCAACCATGCCCACTGCCATTCCCCTGCTTTTTATTTCCTCAGCAGGGCCGTCCCCGTCAGCGGGCCTGTATATCAGCGGAAGCTCATGCCCGGCGCGCGCCAACGTTATCGAAGTGTTGTCTTTCGATATTACGGCGTAAATGAGCGTTATGAACATATCCGAACGCATCGCCTTGACCATCACGGCATTCAATTCTCTCAGCGTATCGGCCGGCGCACGCCCCTTAAGAGCCATGTTCCTTAGCTGTGTTTGGCACAATGCCATAAGGATTGCCGCCGATATTCCCTTTCCAGAAACATCCCCTATAACCACCCCGCGCGAGCCGTCAGACAGACTGAAACAGTCGTAGAAATCTCCCCCTATCAACTGTTGCGGTATATACTTTACTGCAAACTCCAACTCAGAAGTTCCGGGAAGCTCGCGCGGAAGTATGTATCTCTGCACGTTGCTTGCCAACCTTAGGTCAAAATCCAATTTTCCCTTTTGGATCAAGGCGGAAATTGCCTCATTGCTGTGCATTGCAACTCCCGCCTGTTCCCCTATTGATATCGCCAGCGAAAAGTCTGTTTGCGTAAAGGATTTCCCAGATATGGAATTTGCCACAGCCAACACGCCGTGGGTCTTGCCTCTGAACTTCATGGGCACCGCCATAAAACTGTGGACCACAAGAGCGTCGTCTTCGTGCTTTACAATGCGCGGATCATTTGTGGCGTCATTTATCAAAACGCCCACTCCTTCGTTTGCAACCGCACCTATTATTCCCTCGTTGGGTTCCAAAGTTTCCTGGCCTATCACATTTTCCAGAAATTTCACACGCGTTCCGCTTTTGTCTTCCCGTCCAACTTTGACCTTCATTGGCGGGAACAGGCCCTCAACCGCTTTCGCCTTGAGGGTTCCGTCGGCCAACTTCTCGTATACGCATGCGCTCATCGCCCCGCAACTCAGCGCAGTTGCCCTCACTATGAGGTTGTAAAGCTTTTCGGCGTCGGCCCCCTGTGTCACGTATTCCGAACTCTTGTGCAAAAACTCTATCAGTATGTCTTTTTCCTCCCTTGAGCGGAACAGCTCGTCGCGCACCAACATGTATTCGTTGCGCTCATATACGCATAGAGCGAAAAAAACCGCCGCCAGAACAGCCAGCACAACTGCCGCAAAAAAGCAAATCACTATTTCCGAGTCTCCCGTTTAAGAAAAGATATCACATCTTCAAATTTTGCCTCGTTCTCCGGACTTATCCCGGCAAGGGTTTCGTGAGCATTCAGAATATTTTCCGCCGCAGCCTTACCCGACGGAAGCTCCTCTCCAGCCGGTTCCATGGATGATGCCCCGGCTTCTGGAGCCGATATCGACATTATATTCTCCAGACCCAAGTTTTTTGCCAGCTCCAAGTTTCTTTCGCCTACATTCACCAGGCTCATCTTTGCGCCCACAGCCATCAACTTTAGAGCCCCTCCCGCCAGCGTCCCCAAAAATGTGCTGTCCATTCCGGCGCATTGGGCAAGGTCAACCGCAATTTCCCTCGCTCCAAGCTCTATGGCTTTGCCGAAAAAATCTCCCACTCCAACGCAGTTTAAATAGCTTGCATGCCCAAGCACGCGCAAAACCGCGCGTCCCTTTGAAAGACTTACCAGATATTTGGTTTCCATGTGCATTTTACTGGCCGGTAATTTTCTTCAAAACAAACGGAAGAATGCCCCCGTCTCCATAGAAAGACGCCTCTATTGGCGTATCTATGCGCAAAAGAAGCGGCACCCTTGCAGTGTCTGCCCCTTTTTGAATTTTTAGCCAAACTTTCTTGGAGGGTTCAACTCCGCCTTCAAGCCCCTCTATCGAAAAAGTTTCCGTTCCGTCTAAGCCGAGCGTTTGGGCGTCCGTGCCATCCTCGAACTCAAGTGGAAGAACGCCCATTCCGACAAGATTGCTTCGGTGTATTCGCTCAAACGATTTTGCAACCACGGCCTTTACACCCAACAGCGCCGTTCCCTTCGCAGCCCAGTCTCTGGAACTTCCCATTCCATAGTCTCGCCCGCCAAAAACGATCAAACCAGTTCCTTGCTCCCTGTACTTCTGGCAGGCGTCAAATATCGCCACGTTGTCTCCAACGCCGTCAATCTTGGTGTATCCGCCCTCAACGCCGCCAGCCATTAAATTCTTTATGCGCACGTTTGCGAATGTCCCGCGGGTCATGATTCTGTCATTTCCTCTGCGGGAACCGTAGGAGTTGAAATCTTTCTGCTCAACCCCGCGCTCCAAAAGCCATTTTCCGGCCGGACTGTCCGGGGGAATCGCCCCGGCTGGAGATATGTGGTCTGTTGTCACGGAATCTCCGAATATCGCCAGAGCTTTCAGGCCGGAAAGCCCGCTCTTGCAGTCGGTGGCTCCAAGCTCGAAAAACGGTGGGTTCTGTATGTAGGTGCTCTTTTCGTCCCACGAATACAAAGTTCCCTCGGAGCTTTTTATCTGCGCCCATTGGCGGGGGCCGGACATATCGGCATAGCGCCTCTTGAACATGTCGCTTCTGACGCTCTCAGCAACAACTTTGGCAACCTCCGCAGAAGACGGCCATATGTCAGAAAGATACACATCGCGCCCGTCGGGCGTCTTGGAAATTGGCTCTCTGTCGAAATCTATGTCAACCCTCCCCGCAAGGGCAAAAGCCACAACCAGCGGCGGGCTCATCAGATAGTTGGCCTTTATCAAAGCGTGTATGCGCGCCTCAAAATTCCTGTTTCCGGAAAGAACGCTTGCGCAAATAAGATTGTTGTCTTTGACAGCCTTTGAAATTTCGGCATCTATGGGCCCGGAATTTCCTATGCATGTCGCGCATCCGTAGCCGGCAAGGTTAAACCCGATACTGTCTAAATGCTTCTGCAAGCCCGCGGCCTCAAGATAGTCTGAAACCACCCGGGATCCCGGGGCGAGTGTCGTCTTGACATATTTCGGCGGGCGTATGCCAAGCTGCGCAGCCTTTTTGGCAACGAGGCCCGCCGCAATCATAACCGACGGGTTGGAAGTGTTTGTGCAGCTTGTTATCGCCGCAATCAGCACGCTTGCATTCCTTATCTTCCCGAAAGGAGTTTCAACTTCCCTCGCCATATCCGCGCCGCTGGCTTCGGCCGCCTTCACAAATGCGGATTTCGCGTCGCATAGCTCTATTTTATCTTGCGGGCGCTTTGGGCCGGAAATGCAGGGCCTTATCTCCGAAAGATCCAAAGTTAGAACTTTTGAATAGTCGCATTCTCCCTCCTGCGGTATTCCGAAAATTCCCTGGGCTTTCATGTAGTCGCGCACAACCGCAACGCTCTTTGGATCCCTTCCGCTCAGCAACAGGTACTCAAGCGATGTTTCGTCAACGGGGAAGTATCCGGTTGTGGCACCGTATTCGGGCGCCATGTTTGCTATGGTAGTCCTGTCGGCAAGCGACAGCTTGCGCGCGTCTTTCCCGAAAAATTCGACAAATTTTCCAACAACGTTTTCGCTTCTTAGAAGCTTTGTGACGCTCAAGGCTATGTCCGTGGCGGTAACGCCCTCGTTGAGCTCCCCGACAATCCGCACCCCTATGACCTCCGGAACCCTGAAATAGACAGGCTGCCCAAGCATGGCCGATTCCGCCTCTATTCCGCCGACTCCCCAACCGAGCACCCCAAGCCCGTTTATCATGGTCGTGTGCGAATCCGTGCCAACCACCGTGTCGGGATAGAAAACCTTCTTTCCCTCAACCTCCGACTCAAACACCACGCGCGCAAGGCGCTCCAAATTCACCTGGTGTATTATCCCCGTGGAGGGCGGAACCACTGAAAATGTCTTAAAAGCCTGCTGCCCCCACTTTAGAAATTCATACCTCTCCCTGTTGCGCTTGAACTCCATCTCAAGGTTTTTTTCGTAGGCGTCGGCGGTTCCGTAGAAGTCCATCTGAACAGAGTGGTCCACAACCAGGTCAACGGGAACAAGGGGCTCCACGCACGACGGGTCTTTGCCCAGCTTGTTGGCAGCGTCGCGCATTGCATCAAGATCCACCAGCAGGGGAACCCCCGTAAAATCTTGCAAAATCACCCTCGATACCACAAACGGTATTTCGTATCCACCGGGATTTTGCGCGTTCCACGCCGCAAGGCGTTTGACATCGTCAACGTTTGCCTTTTTGCCGTCGCAGTTTCTCAGCACGCTTTCAAGCACTATCCTAATGCTTACGGGCAAGCGCGAAACGTCAAAGCCCGACTCCCTCAAAGCGGGAAGGCTGTAAATAAGGCCGCCAGCGCAGCCTTCTTTTGAATTAAATTCTGCCAGAGTTCCTAATGGGTCGTTCATAAATATTACGGTGCGCCATTAAAACGGTTTTTTCCCGCCGGGCAACCCAATTTACACACTTTAGGGAACTCTTTGGAAAATATTTTTTTCGGGGGCTTGAATTGTCGGTTGATAGAGCAGGCGCTTCCAATGGGGATTGCCGCACAAACGCAGGTGCCTTGCCCAGCAGTGGAGGCTTTGCATTTGTTTTGCGCGTCGAAAAAAATATTTTAGCTGATACCCTTTTCAATGGAGGCCTGTCTGCGCCTTTGGCAGGGCAAAATTTGGATTTGCGCGGCTGCGGCCTTGACGATAAAAAAATCCCCGCAAATTTTGATTTGCGGGGGTTCTTTGCTCAAAGCAGCAAGCGCCTTTTTTCAATCGGGAATTTACGTCCCGTTCCGAAGACGAAAGCTTATTTTATCAGCTTCTCAATTTCCGAGATGCAGCGCTCGTTTTGCTCAGACTTACCTATGGTTATTCTCAACCAGTCGGGCAGGGCGTATCCGACGTTCGGGCGCACTATGATGCCGCATTTTTGCAGCTGCGCAAACATTCCCAACGCGTTTTCAACCTTCACCATCACAAAATTGGCCCCCTGCTCAAAGTGCTCCAATCCCAATCTGTCGAAGGCTTCCGCAAACTGCCTCATGCCGGCCTTGTTTACGCGCCTGCTCTCCTCCACAAATTCGACGTCGTCAAGCGCCGCCATGGCCCCAACCTGCGCAAGCGAATTTACGTTAAACGGCTCTCTTGCGCGGTTTAGGTATCCAGCCAATTCTTCCGAGGAATACGAATACCCGCATCTCAACCCTGCCAATCCGTAGATCTTGGAGAAGGTGCGCAGGCATATTACATTTCTGCCTTCGTTTATCAGCGGAAGAAGATTGACCTCTTTGTCCTGAAATTCCGTATAAGCCTCGTCGTAGCAAAATAACACGTGGTCCGGAAGCGATTTTACAAAATTTACGACTTCACTTTCCTTCAATACCGCCCCGGTTGGGTTGTTGGGGTTTGTCATGAAGACTATTTTTGTCTTTGGCGTCACGGCGTCCCTGAGAGCGTCGAGGTCGTACTTGAGGTTGGGCATGGGCACGCTCTTGCAAACTCCGCCCATAAATATGGTGGCAAGCTTGTACACTATGAAGCTTTGCGCCCCGAACACGGCTTCGTCCCCCTTGTCTATGAAGCACTGCGCTATGAATTCAAGAATCTCGTTCGAGCCGTTGCCAAAAACGAGCTGCGAGGGCTTTACTCCGCGCACCCCCGCAACCTTCATGCGGAGGTCATAGCAGCCGCCGTCCGGGTAATAGTTGAGCCCTGCAAGATGTTTTTTTACGGCCTCCACCGCTTTGGGCGAGGGCCCCAGAGGATTTTCGTTGGAGGCCATCTTCAGTATGCCGTCGGGGTCGAGGCCGAACTCTCTGGCCACATATTCTATCGGTTTCCCCGTCTCGTACACGGGAAGCGACTTAATCTGCTCTTTTACTATTTTTTCAAGGCTCATATTCTTACAAAACAAAACCCCACCATTATCCCACTTTATTTAATATTTGCAAGCGCAGATATTTTTTTAATAATGCGCGCCATGTTGATTTTATGTACAGGGGCAAGCGGGTTGGTCGGCTGGAATTTTATTCGTTCAGCGGCCGAAAACGGGCATAGGGTTGTTGCGGTTTGCCACGGCAACGCCCTTCCGAAGCTGAAGGGCGTCAAAAATGTGGAAGCCGACCTGACCGACAAGGCGGCCTTGCAGCGCCTTGTTCTTGACGAATTTCCGGAGGCTGTCGTCAATTGTGCCGCAATGTCCAGCCCTGCCGATGTTGACGCCAAGCCTGAGCTGGCAAACAAATTGAATGTAGAGCTTGCCGAACAGCTTGCAATTCTTGCCGACCATGTAAACGCGCGCTATATACACTTGTCCACCGACATGGTTTTCGACGGCACTGCTGCCCCGTACAGAAATACGGATGTTCCCAATCCGTGCACGCTGTACGGGCAGCTTAAGCTGCTTGCCGAAAAGAAGGTCTTAAAAATTTCCGCCCCGACAACCGTAGTATTGCGCCTGAGCCACGTGAGCGGGAACAGCTTTACGAGACGCCGCTCGCTTCATGAAAAGATGCTGCGCGCATGGGCTGCGGGCGAAATTTTAAATTTGCGCACGGACGAAATTAAGTGCCCTTTGTCGGCGTCGCGCCTGGCCGACTTGCTTGTCGAGTTGTGCGAGAGAAAAAATGTCAGCGGCATATACCATTACGCCGGCTTGGAACCCATTTCCAGATACGACATGGGGCGGAGGATAGCCGAGCATTTTGGCCTGGATGCGCAGCGCTGCATAAGGCCGGTTGCCTCCGACAGGCCAATGGATTTGACGATGGATATGTCTTGTCTGGCCGCGCGCGTGAAGGCGCGCTCGTGCATGTTTGGGGAATTGCTACAGGAGATGGAGGTTCCTTCGGACTTGGAAGATTGGCTCAGAAAGGCGGGCGGAAATCTTCCGGTTAAGCGTTTTAAGCTTTAGGGTTCCCGATGCGTTTTGAGGGCTTTACAAAGGGGCTGTTTGCTTTGGAGTTGTCGGCGGCGCTGTTTTTTGCGGCGGCGGCAGACTGCGCGGCGCGCGGCGCAGATTCCCGCGGGGCGCCGGTTGGGACCGCCGCAAAAACATCTGCTTCGAAGGGGAATATTGCCGCAAAAGAGATTCGCCCCGAATTTTCCCGCGCAAAACGCGGCGCCGAGCCCTCCGCAGCCAGGGTGAAATTTTTAGAAAAAGTTTTTAGGGATCTGCTTGAGAAAAACGGGGCAACTGCCGGCGGATTTTGCCTCTGCCACAGGGGAAAAATACTGAAGGTTTCGGCGTGGGTTCTTCCATCAAAGGACAAGTCAAAACAGGAGAATGCGCAGAAGAAATTTTCCGAGAAATTCCCCCTGCCTGTGGGGCGCACAAGCGTTGCGCTGGTTTCCCTGGCAATGCTTGCCGATTCCAAAATCGACGTGGACAAACCTGTGCAGAGGTATTGCTCGCAGTTTAAATTTGCGGGGGGAAAGGGAAGCGGGGTATCCATAAGGAACCTCTTGTCAATGGATTCCGGCTTGCCGAAGAGCGCGGACGCGCTTGTGCCGAAAGATTTGTCTGCCAATGAACTGTTTGAAATTGCCGCGCAGATACAGCCTGTTGCCGAGCCCGGGGCTGTGACGGAGTTTTCCGCTTTGGGCGTCCAGCTTGCCTGCCTGGCTGCCGCGTATAGGCTTGACCAGTCTTCAAAGAATTTGGCAAGAACATTCGTGGGCGGAATGAAACTGAAACTTTTTGACAGATTGGGAATGGATGGCGTCAGATTGGTAAATGCCGCAAATCCGATAGCGATGATGAACGCGTTTTGCATATCTGTTGACGACGCGGCAAAATGGCTTGCGTGCGAAACTTCTCCCAACCCGCCATTTTCCGGAGCGGCGGAACTGTCGCGCAGGCGGGTGTCGGGAAAATTGTCTGGCGGGTATTCCATGGGGTGGCTTGAGTGCAACAGGCAAAAGGCGCAATACTATGCGGCGGCGGACGATTTTTTAGGAGTGGCAAATATTGTGGCAATATATCCCTCAGAAGGCCTTGGGGTGGCGTTCTTTGCTGTGGGGCCAGAGGGTTGCAACAGGTCGTCGGCTTGCGCGTTGGCCCTGGAAAATTTTACGTCTATGATTTCCGATGCGAGGTGAGAGTATGAAAAAGATAGTATATGCGTTGTTTTTGTTTGTTTCATCATGCGCACTTTGGGGCGCCGATAAAATAGTTTTTATTGCATGTGGAGAGGCTTCGGCTCTTTTTTCTGGGGGGGTTAACGGCGCCAAGGCCGCGGCGAAACTCATGGGAGGGAAACATTCTGCCGAGATTGAAATTAAATATCTTTCGCTTAAGGCCGATCAGGCCGCGCTGGCTGGCGCCCTTTCCAAAGCCTATGTAGAAGGGGCCAAAGGAGCCGTTGTCTTTACAAACGAACCACTATCCGGGGCGGAGTTGTCAAAAACGGCGCAAGACTTGTCGGCCAAAGGGTTCCCGCTGTGCGTGGCCGGCGCGGAGCTTGAGGGCGCGAAAATATTTTCGCATGTGGGAACGGACTCTAAAAAAGCGCTTTCGATGCTCAATAGCGCGCTTAATTCCATGGGAAACACCGGAAAGCTTCCCCTATTTTGCGTGGGGAAAGCGGGCGAGAAGGCGGACGTTCTTCGCGAGCCCGAAGTTAATGCTTTTGAGAAATCGCGCACTGTGCTTAAAAAAGTTGAAACGGTGTTTTATTCGGCGTATGCGGCGGAGAATTCCGTGGAGATAGGGCGCATGGACGCGCATGGGCTGGTTTTATTGAACGCGTCGCTGCTGGCGGATATGCTGCCTCTTCCGAAAGATCCTGACAGGAGGTTTGCGCTGTGCTTGGGTGGCGCGCCATACGTGGCTTTTTACCTCGATAACGCAAGCATAGACATCTGCATGATGGACGATTACTACGGCTTTGGCTATTGCCTTGTTAGGGATATATGCGATTTCGTCTACGGCGCGGTTGTGCCCGCTTCTCAACGCACGCTTTTATCTCCCCTGTTGTTTCGCAAGTCGGATGCCAAGGCTTTTTCAAAACTTTGGAAAGATTGGATGTAGCTGATGCGTATGTTCCGCAGGCGCGCGTTTGAAAGGATTGCGCGGGTGGGCGGAGCTTTTCGGCACGAATTGCCCGCCTGCTTGGGGGAAAGTGTTTGCCTTTGCGCAGTCAAGGGGGTTTTTGCTTGTGTTTAGACTTTTTTCTGGGAAACTTAGCGAAGTTTTATGAGAGAAGATAAGACAATCAGCGGCAAGCTGCCAAAGTATGTTGCCAATTTCAGGACGGACCGTTTTGTGGCGCTTTCCTATTTCATGGTAGGGGTGATGCTTGTTCTTCAAATTGCCCTGATAGTGTGGGGATATTTTCTGTAAAATTTGAGAGCCTATAGGAAGGAATAACAGTGTTCCAGGACGACATTTTATATTCATTGGCAACATTTGCTGCTGGTGCCTACCTGTTCTACATATGGTGCGGAGACTGTTCCTATTTTCGGGCAAACGGCGCGGACAGGAAGGGCGCTTTTGCAGGGGCGCGGCCGGCGTCGCTGAAGGCTGTCGCAATAGCGGTTGTGTGCGCCCTGGCTTTGTTGGGGCTTCAAATGTTTGGTGAAAACGAATTGGGGTTTGCCTCGGAGCAGACCAAGGTTGGCATTTTTGCTCTCTTTTCTTGGATGGCCGCGGCCTTTTTGGAGGAGCTGGTTTTCAGGGGGTATCTTGTTGTGCAAAGCAAGGGAATGCCGCTATTGGTGGGGAGCGCGTTTTTGTTCTCGGTGCTTTTTGCGCTTGCTCACCCGTTTTTGTGGGACTACACCGTTGCCGACGGAGCCTCCGTTTTCGCGGGAGAGTGGAAGTGGAACATTTCGGCAAGGGCGTTTTACAATACGGCCTGCATATTTACATGCTCGCTCTTGTTCTATTTCCTCAGGTTCGCGCCGAACAATAAGGCGCGTTCTTTGTTGCCGTGCGTGGCTGCGCATTTTGCCTTTAATTTGGGAGTGTTTTGCATTAAGGCGTGGCAGGGATTTGTGGAATGGACTTTTTGAATCTTGGCAGAAAATTTTTTCTGCTTGCGCCGATGGCGGGATACAGCAATTCGCCATGCAGGAAAATATTTAGGCAATACGGGGCGGACGGCTCTGTTAGCGAGTTCGTGCATTGTAGGGCAGTCTTAAACGGCTCGCGGGCGGTTTTGGAGCGAATGGCTTTCGATGACGGCGAGCGCCCGATTGGAATACAGATATTCGGGGAGGATCCGTCTGAGATGGCGGAGGCGGCCGCCAAGATAGAGGAATTGTTGAAGCCCGATTTTATAGATGTAAATTTTGGATGTCCCGCCCCCAATGCCGTCGATGCGGGCGCGGGCGCGGCCCTGCTTAAAAAGCCGGACAAAATGGCAGAAATAATTTCGCGGATTTGCGGGGCAATAAAAACACCCGTGACGGCAAAAATGCGCATTGGCTGGGATAGCTCTTCGATAATTGTTCCAGAGGCTGCAGTAAGCCTGGCGTCCGCCGGCGCGAAAATGATAACGCTGCATGGGCGCACTAAAACGAATGGGTATAGGGGAGAGTCTAATTGGGCGCTGATAGAAGAGACGGCGCAAAAGCTCCAAGTTCCCCTTGTGGGGAATGGCTCTGTGGAGAAGCTGTCTGCCGGAGAGCTGGTAAGATCGGCGTGCGCGGGCTTTATGGTTGGGAGGGCGGCGCTTGGAAATCCGTGGATATTTGGTCTGTTAAAGAGAAGGCTTCAGACAGGCGGGGATTGCGATATAGAGGTTCCGGCGCGCGAGCGCGTGCAACTGGCGGTCAGATATGCAAAACTTGTATGCGACGGTTCGCGCTTTGGGGTCTCCAAAGAAAATTTGACACACGCAAAAGGGCAGATTATGCGTTTTATAAAAGGGTGTCCGGGCTTTAAAAAGATTCGTTCGCAGATGCACGAAGTCAAAAGTTTGGAGGAACTTGAGGAGATTTTATGCGCGTATTTATAAAAGAATTTATTGTTTGTGCGGCAATGCTTCAACTTTGCGCAATGCCCGCTGCGTTTGCGGCGGCTAATGGCAATGGGCAGCCTTCCATTAAAGAAAAACTGCCCGATGGCTCGAAAGGCGTCGCAGGCGCGATTGCGGGAAAATCGGGCGATTTGAAAAAAACTTTGAATATAGGGAATAATCCCGGCGGAAGCTCTAAAGGCGCGGGGACTCCGACGGAGGCGGAGAAGCTTCTCGAGGGCGGCATAAGCTATTTTACAAGGGGCGACTATTCATCGTGCCTGAAACTTTTGAAGAACATAACTTCCTCCACCCCGAACGAGTTTGGAATGGCGTCGTATTACATAGGTTCGGTTGAGGCGTATTCAGGGAACGTCAAATTGGCATACGACAGTTTTGTAGAAGCGATAAAGTTCGCTCCTGAACAATATAGATACATGGCGGCACTGCAGTTTGCAAAGCTTGCCGACGCAAACGGCAACTACGATGTTGTGCGTGCGCGCCTGTTTCCGCTGGAAGGGCGTTTCCCCAAGACGGGCCTGCTTTCGTACTATTTAATGAAGGCGCGTTTGGCGGATAAGTCGGACAAATCGGCGCGCGCGGATTTTTATAAAATTTTGGAGAAGGAATTTGCAATTCCGGATTCCCTGTTTGCGGATTGTTTTGTGTGGGACAAGATTTCCAAAGATAAGCTTATGTCGTATTTCCCCCTCCCGGAAAATTCGGCTGCCGGGCAGGAAAATGCCGCAAACGCGCGGAGAAATATGGTTCTTTTCCCTTCAAAAAAGCTTGGGAAAGAATTTTCCAAAGCCGGCTTCCTTGCTGAAACAAAGATATCCGAGGACGGCGATATTGAAAACGCCGGGGCATTTGAAGCCGATTTGCTAAAAAATAAAGACGCTCCCTTTGCTTGGAAGGCGGCCCTTGCTTTGGCCAGAAATTCCTTTAATAGAAAGGACTATCCCAAGACGCTTGAATATGCGAAGGCGGCCGAATTTTTTGCCCCGCCTGATTTGCGGGTGTCGTGGCCGGCGGTGATGCTTTGCGGCGACGCATATAGGATGGAAAAAAAGTTTCCGGAGGCGCTCGAATGTTATTTAAGGGTGGCAATGGACAGGACGCTTCGCGGAGAGCCGCTTGCGGAATCGCTCTACAAGTGCGGGGTGTGCTGGTACGACCAGTCCGACTGGGCAAGAGCGCACCCGTACTTTGAGCGCGTCTATATACTGTATTTTAAATTCGAGTATTGGGGCTCGAGGGCATATTACTACGATGCTACCGCCTTGCTTCAGATGGGTGAGCGCCGTTCGGCGGCGGCAACACTATTGGAGTATTTTAAGCGCGCCAAAGACAAGGACTCCCAAATTTACAAAATCGCAAGGGCCCTCTATAGGCAGCAATGGGGCGGCAGGTAGAAAATATAGCTTATAGCTCCATACAAAAAAATTTTCCGTTTGAGAAATTGAAAGGAAATTTTTTTTGGAAAAAATTGTCGGTTTAGAAAAAGAAATTGAACCTGCGGCGGAATTGAAATTTTTTATTTTTCCTTCCAAAAATAGCGCCGACAGAGCCTAAAGCGTAGCTGCAGGCGGAGGATTTTTTGCCGCATAAATTTGGCGGTGCGGTGCCGGGAGAAGTTGGGATTTTTTTGAAAAACGGATTAAAAAAGCGCGGTCAAGCGGAAATTTTTTGCTGCAGAAATTCGACTGGTAATTTTCCCGCAGCCGCGCCGGGCGCGGCGGATTGTAAAAGTTTTAATGCGCCTGAAATGCGCTGAAATATTTTGGTCGATAGTGCGCGTTTAGTTGCGCAAAAAGAGCGCCCGCGACGACAGTCTCGGGCGCCCCTGCATTTTGAAAGTAAAAAAACTTTGTCAGTTCTGGTTTTTCTGGCGCCTGTATTCTGCGGTTTTGTGCGGCGGGAAGCCGTGCGTGGCATCTTGGACAAAGTCTATTGTCACGGGTGCGCTGATGCTATTGTACAAGGCGGCCTCTCCCGATGGGGGGCAAACATAGTCTCCAAGGCCGGCGCGTATATAGATTGGACATTTAATCCGCTTGGCAAAATTTATTGTGTCGAAATAAAGCCGGTTCGGAAGAGGGTCGGGCAGCCATCCGCCGAGGCGCCCGATTTTCTTGCCTGAAATATCGGCCATCCATGGAACATAAACGGTGAGCTTTGTGGCGTTTTTATCTAAGGCGCCCATTGCAAAACTCTGAAAAGCGCCCATGGAGCCGCCGCTTATCTCGAGATTTTTCCCGTCCCATTGGGGCAGGCTTTTGGCGTAGCGTATGGCGCAAAGATCTCTCATCAACATTCCGTCGAAATAGGAGTCTTTTGGGGAGGCAAGCTCTTTTTCCCATGCAAAGCCTTTCAATTTTCCCCTCTTTAAATCCTCGTAATATTCTTTCTGCTTGTCGACATCAATGCTGTGTGAACAAAGCGAAAGTCCGATGGCGTCGGGATATATGGCAACTGATGGGGGCGCCCAGCCGTATCCTTGGAAATTGGCCTTAATTTTGAGGGATTTTTCTTTGGCGCCCTTGGGAAAAGTTATGTAGCCGCGGGCGGGATCTCCTATGGTGGCTATGCTGAATTTGTAAACTTCATAGTTTTCGGGATACTTATTCCCCTTGGGGTCTTGATAGACGCGCTCCAAATCTCCCTTTATCGGCGCCGAAAAATATTCCGATACGCGTTTTTGCCAGTAAGAGTCGAAGTCCGGCGGCTCCGAAGTGGCCGGCTTTATCTCGTCAAATGCGGCGGCGGCCCCGCCGTTGTATTGGCGGCAGAAGTTTTTTATTGGATTGCCGCTTTCGTCGGCAACCTCCACAAACAAATGCACAAAGCCGGGCTTATCCAAGCTTGTCTGCACCTCTAACGGGGCATCCGAGGGCGCAAGCCCGCCGAACGACTTTCCGTCGTCCCCCCTCATGTTGTACTTTAGCTTCATGCCCTTAACCGGCTTGCCGCCGTCAGAAAGCTTTACGCTAAATGTTATCTTTTCGCCAATTTTATACGACAGTGCGTCTTTATCGCAGGTGCCCTCCAACAGCGGTGCCGCAAAAAGCGCCGCGCCAAAAGACGACAACAGTAGAAACGTTCCGAACTTTTTCATCGGCAGAAGGCTAAGAGTTTGCGCATGCGATTTCAAGTAAAATCACCTCATTGCGGCGGCAGCGCCGCTTAGTCCGCACAAAAAAATTTTTAAATATATTGTGCGCCATCGGTCTTGCCGGCCCAAATGAAAGATTTTGCATGTGGAAATATTTTTTGCCGGGCGTAGACGTGGTAAAAATGCGAATTGCCGAAATTTGCCCGATGCTTCCGCGGGCGCTCGGTACCCTATAAAAGCGTCGGACATCTTCTTTCCAAGCGGCGACGGGCGGCGTTTTAACTGCCGGAAAATTGGCGGGGCGGGTTTTAGTGTTGACGGATTCAATATTAGAATTTAGTATTTTTGCAATGGGCGCGGAGTTGGAAAAGTTGTTGGGCAAAGTGCGGCAGTACGAGCGCGAGGGGGTTTTGGAAAAATCCGCCGCGGACGCCCTGAGCGAGCGCCTGAGCGCGGAAATCGCGGAAGGCGCGCAAAAAAAACGCTCGGTTGAAAGGTTGGCGGTTTTCATAGTGGGCGTTTTGGTTGTATGCTTTGCAGCCTATTATTTTGTCTGGGGAATTTGGGAGCACATGGGCTTGGCGCAAAGAACATTGGTGGCATTTGCACCTTTGGGTGTGTCGGCGGCCGTGGGCGCGTACGTTTTGGCGAAGGGCTCGCCGAAAGTTTACAAGGAAATTGCGTCTTTGCTCAACATTCTGGGAATAGTTTGTCTGCTTTTTATCGGCTTTCGCATATACAACATAGATGTTCAATCAAACAGCCTGTTCTTCTTTTCATTTTGCGCGGCAGCGCCGCTGATATTCATATTTGATTCTACATTTGCGCTGATTTTTTGCGCGGCAATGTATGCGGCGGCGTTTTCTAATGTGCGCGGTTTTGTACTTGGCGGCCTGGCGGCGCCGGCATTTATATTTTTTGCGTGCGCGTTGTTTTTGGTGGTGCTAAAAAGGTCAAAGGCTGCTTGTTCTCGCGCGGTTTCGCTGTCGCACTTGGCGGTATGCCTATTCCTGTCTGTTGTCTTTGTGGCCGAAATTAATGGAGTTTTGGGGTGCGGAAATTTTTATCTGCATGTTCCGCTTTGGGGAATGGTGTCGGGAATTATGGCGCTCTTTGCGGCGGCATACCCAAAATGGAGAAGCCCGGTGACGGTGTTTGCGCTCGTATTATTTTATGTGGCGGTTGGAAGAATATTCGTAAAAGGGGAATTTTTTATCAGGCAAAGCGAAGCATTGTCCCAATTGGAGAATTTTAACCTCCTATGGTATGCGGTGGCGGTTTTGATTCTTTTGCTGTTGTATGCAAGATATTTTCATGTGTCGTTAAAGCTTGGCAGCGTGGCGCGGGTGTTGAGGGGGCTTTCATTGGTGTTTGTGCTTGTGCCGCTTTGCGTTTTGTCTGCGTATTTCAGCCCGGCGTACGCGGGGTGGGTGACATTCGGCATTTTTGGGGCACTTTTTGTCTGGGCTCTATACGAAGGTGCAAGTGCGTCTTCATACGCGGATTTAAACACGGCTCTGGCGTATTTGTCGGCTTTGGCTTTAAGCAGGACGTTCTGGGGAGGAATTACGCCTTTGGAAACTTCGGCGATGCTTGCCGCGCTTGGAGTGGTGGTGATTTCGACAAATGCGTTCGTATTTTCAAGGAGGCAAAAATGCGGTCTAAGTCGTTAGCAATAGCTGTCTTCACAGCGCTCATCTGCGCGCAGGCGGGAATTTTTATATTTTATTTCTGCCAGCGCGAATACATGCTTAAAAACGGCGATGCTTATAAAATGAGGGTGATACCGTCGACTTACGGGAATAACACGCTGTCCATATCTCCTTATTTTCCCGATGTTTCCAAAGAATTTATCACTGAGGGTCTCCTTGGGTATTTGGATAAGCAAAAAAGAAGTTTGGGTTTCCCCTGTTGGGTTGCAGTTGGGAAAGGTGACGATATGTTTATGCAAATAAAAGCCGTGGGAATTCCGGAAAAAGGCAAAGATATTTGCGCCTTCTATGAGGTTGGGGGCGTTAAATATCCCGTCGTTTCCGGATTTAGGGGGTATTTCAACCGCGAAAAGGGAACTTTGTTGTTGAGCGCGTCCAAAAATTTCTGTGTCACCGGGAATACCATGAAGGCATTTAGGAAAGATTTGGAGTCCATTTGGAAGTTAAAGACTCAACCCGAGAGGGCGTCGGTTGCGCACGCTGAGGTTGTGGTTGGGGAAAGCAAGATATGGATAAAAGACGTTGTTGTGCGCGGGAAATCTGCGCTTGAGTTGGGGCGGGGCGGAAAATAGGCCCAAATTGGCGGGCAAGCTTGGAAAATCTGCCGCGATTGCGGCTTGGGGGCGCTTGCTTTAAGTAAGCTTCTAAATTTTGCTTACGGGGAGTGGCGTGTGAGTTTAGCCTCCGCAAGATTTTTTTATAAGCTAAGCTTACGATAGGTTGACCATGCCAAAACGCACCGATATTAAGACCGTATTGATAGTGGGTTCGGGTCCGATAGTTATAGGGCAGGCCTGCGAATTTGACTACTCCGGAACCCAGGCGTGCAAGGCGCTCAAGGAGGAGGGATACAGAGTGGTTTTGGTCAATTCGAATCCGGCCACGATAATGACCGACCCGGATTTTGCGGACGTGACGTATATAGAGCCTCTGACACCGGAAGTTTTGGAGAAAATCATAGCCAAGGAGCGCCCCGATGCGTTGTTGCCCACGCTTGGCGGGCAGACCGGCCTGAATCTTTCGCTTGAATTGGCCAAGCGCGGAATTTTGGACAAGTATGGCGTAGAGCTTATAGGCGCCAAACAAGAGGCCATAGAGAAGGGCGAGGACAGGGAACTTTTTAGGCAGGCGATGAAGCGCATAGGCCTCGACGTTCCCGAGAGCATCGTTGTGCACGATCTGCCGGCGGCGGTTGAATGGATTGAAAAGTGGGGGCGCTTTCCGGTGATAATAAGGCCAAGCTACACTCTCGGCGGCACGGGGGGCGGCATAGCGTACAATAGGGAAGAGTACGAGAGCATGGTTTCCTTCGGGCTCAGCGCGTCTCCGGTATGCGAGGTCTTGGTTGAGGAGTGCCTTCTTGGCTGGAAGGAATTTGAAATGGAGGTTATGCGCGACCATAAAGACCAGTGCGTAGTTATTTGCTCCATAGAGAATTTCGACCCAATGGGCGTGCACACCGGCGATTCCATAACTGTTGCGCCCGCTCTAACGCTTACGGACAAGGAGTATCAGCTCATGCGCGATGCGTCGTTTGCCGTCATACGCGAAATAGGCGTGGAGACAGGGGGCTCTAACATACAGTTTGCGGTTAACCCAGAGAACGGGCGCATGATTGTGATTGAGATGAACCCGAGGGTTTCAAGAAGCTCGGCCTTGGCGTCGAAGGCGACGGGGTTTCCCATAGCAAAGATAGCTGCGAAACTTGCGGTGGGATATTCTCTTGACGAGCTAAAAAACGACATCACCCGGGAAACTCCCGCAAGCTTCGAGCCGACGATAGACTACGTTGTCACAAAAATTCCGAGGTTTACATTTGAGAAATTTGCCGGCAGCGACAATACGCTTACGTCTTCGATGAAGAGTGTGGGCGAGGCCATGGCCATAGGGCGCACATTCAAAGAATCCTTGCAAAAGGCCGTAAGGTCTATGGAGATAGGCACGCGCGGGCTTGGCGGAGGCGGAAAGTTCGGCGGGCGCGAGGTTGAAGACTGCGCGGAAATACGCAAGGGCCTTGTGCGCCCGACAGCCGAGCGCATTTTCTACGTGCGCTATGCAATGCTGGCTGGCATGTCCGACGCGGAAATACACGACCTGACTTCCATAGATCCGTGGTTCCTTGCCCAAATAAGGGGCATAGTGGATCTGGAGCTTGAGATGGCTCAAAAGGGCCTTTTCGGAATGGACGAAGACCTGTTGAGGCGCGCCAAAGAGGCGGGGTTTTCGGATTTGCAAATTTCGGAAATTTGCGGGACAAAAATTCGCAATATAAAGCAGCTTAGGGCAAAATTCGACATACGCACTGTATACAGGCTTGTCGACACTTGCGCCGCCGAGTTTAAGGCTTTTACGCCCTACTACTATTCCACCTACGGCGTGGAGAGCGAACTCAGGCCCAAACGCCGCAAGCGCATAATGATTATAGGCGGCGGCCCCAACAGGATAGGGCAGGGAATAGAATTCGACTACTGTTGTGTTCACGCGTCGTTTGCGCTGAGAAATGCGGGCTACGAAACTTTGATGATAAATTCCAACCCCGAGACGGTATCCACCGACTACGATACTTCGGACCATCTGTTTTTTGAGCCGCTGACTCTTGAGGACGTTTTGGAGGTTTACAACCAGGCGGAGTGCGACGGCGCGATAGTGCAGTTTGGCGGGCAAACTCCGCTAAATTTGGCCGATGAACTTCAGGCCAACGGGGTGAATATAATAGGGACAAGCCCTGAGTCTATAGACGCGGCGGAAGACAGGGAAATATTTAAGAAGATACTGGAAAAGCTGTGCCTCAAGCAGCCTGTAAACGCCACAGCCACAACTCCGGAGCAGGCTTACGAACTGGCGGGAAAGATTGGATTCCCGATATTGTTAAGGCCAAGCTTTGTGCTTGGCGGGCGCGGAATGTTCATCGTCTACAAGATGGACGAGATGAAAAAGGTTGTTCGCGACGCTTTTGATGCCGCGCCCGGGAAGCCCGTGCTGCTGGATAAATTTTTGGAGGACGCCATAGAGCTTGACGTGGACGCCATAAGCGACGGTGAAACCACCGTAATAGGCGGCATGTTGGAGCATATAGAATATGCCGGGGTGCATTCGGGCGACGCCGCGATGGTTTTGCCGCCGCACACCTTGAGCGACAACATATTGCAGGAGGTCCGCAGCGCAACCTACGCTTTGGCCAAAGAGCTAAAGGTTGTGGGAATGATGAATGTCCAATATGCAATTAAGAGGGGCGAGTTGTATCTGATAGAGGTTAATCCGAGAGGTTCCCGCACAATACCGTTTGTTTCAAAGGTAATAGGCGTTCCCTTGGCCAAGCTTGCGGCGCGCGTCATGGCGGGGGAAAAGCTCAAGGATTTGGGATTTACAAAGGAGGTGCGCCCCAACTACATAGCCGTAAAGGAGAGCGTGTTCCCGTTTGTGCGCTTTTTGGGTTCGCAGATAATGCTCACTCCGGAGATGCGTTCGACGGGCGAGGTAATGGGCCTGGCGGACGATCTTGGAATGGCCTTTGCAAAGAGCCAGATGGCGGCGCAGCCGGGTCTGCCAACATCTGGAAACGTGTTTTTGTCTGTGAAGGACCACGACAAGGAGGCCGCCGAGGAAATAGCCAGAAACTTTTCCCAAATGGGATTCAAGATATTTTCCACTGCGGGTACGGCGGCATTTTTGTCGGAGCGCGGCATACCCGTGACAAAAACCTACAAGCTTAGCGAGGGCGCGAGGCCGAATGTGGTTGATATGATAAAAAATTCCCAGATGCAAATTATAATAAATACGCCCTCTGGAATGATGCCCCGTTTGGACGAAAATAAAATACGGGAGGCGGCGCTTTTGGGAGGAGTTTGCATGATAACGACGATCACTGGCGCGTATGCGGCAATTGAGGGCATAAAGGCGCTTAAGTCTAAGGAATTGGAGGTTAGGCCGCTGCAGGCGTATATGGAGCGCGTGCGCGAAATTTGCCCGGAAACGGGGAACTTGAAAGTTTAATTTTGCGGATGGGCTTGGTTTTGAATATTTCTACTTTTTTTCGATATTGGACAAAGATGGATTTTTTTAGCGACTTGGTTGTTGTTTTAGCGTGAGCATAGTTTAAGGGCGGTTTTTGAGATAGATATGAGCAGAAGGGAATTTCAGAAAACGATAGAGTCTATAATGCGGGACGACCCCCGTTATGCAGTAGGGGCGTATGTGTTTGTAAGAATGGCTCTGGACTATGCCGTCAAGAAGGTTTCGTCCGAAAATCCCGACAGGAAAGACAGGCATGTGAGCGCCCGGGAACTTCTGGAGGGCATGCGTGTCTTCGCTTTAGAGACCTTCGGCCCGATGGCGAAGGTTCTCTTTGACGAGTGGGGCGTGCGCGGCTGCGGGGATGTGGGGGAAATAGTTTTCAACCTTGTTGACGCCGGTGCGCTGAGAAAAAATGATTCGGACAAAATAGAGGATTTTTTTGGAGTGTACGATTTCGACGAGGCGTTTGTGCTGCCGTTTAAAGCTAAGGGAAAGAGGGCGTAAATGCAGGGATTGAAGATAGAGGATTTGGTTGTAAAGGTTGGCCAAAACAAGGTGATAGACGGTCTGTGTATGGAGGTGCCGGCCGGCGAGACTCACGCGATAATGGGTCCCAACGGGACGGGAAAAAGCAGCCTTTCAAAGGCCATAGCGGGGCATCCGGATTACGTTGTGGAGTCTGGGAGGGTTATTTTAAACGGGACGAACATAGTTGGAATGGCGCCGGATGAAATATCGAAGGCGGGCTTTTTCCTTTCGTTCCAGTCTCCAGTGGAAATTCCCGGGGTAAGCATAGCAAATTTCATAAGGGCGTGCCTCAATTCAAGGCTAAACGGCGGAGAGCTTGTGAATCCGCAGCAGTTCTACAAAGAGCTGTATGCTAATATGGACAAGCTGAAGATTCCGCGCAACTTCACCTCCCGCAGCGTCAACGACGGTTTTTCCGGCGGAGAAAAGAAGCGTTGCGACATTTTGCAGATGATGATGCTCAAGCCAAAGTTCGCGCTTCTGGACGAAGTGGACAGCGGGCTTGATGTCGACGCGCTTCGCGTGGTTTCCGAGGCGGTTAATTCCATGCGCGCCCCCGACTTCGGAATGCTTTTGATAACGCATTACCACCGTCTGCTTGAGCACATAAAGCCTGATAAAATACATGTTCTTATGGGTGGGCGGATAGTTAAAAGCGGCGGCGAGGATTTAGCTGTGGAAATAGAAGAGCGCGGATACGATTGGATTGTTTGCGGCGGGCGGGAATAAGTATGGATTTGGAAAAAGACGGCGCAAAATTTGATGATATCAGGCTGGATAGGTCCGTGGGTGATTTCAGCTACGCGGAGGATTATGCCTACGATGCCGGTGTGGGCCTAAACGAGGGAGTTGTCAGGTATATATCGGAGCGCAAGGGGGAGGATCCGTGGGTTTTGGAATTCAGGCTAAAAGCCTTGGGGGAATTTTTGCGCAAAGAAAACCCCACTCACTGGGCGACGAAAAAGTTGGACGAATTGGACTTTTCAAAGATACGCTATTATCTTGCGAAAGGAGAGGGCAAGAAACGCTCTTGGGACGATGTTCCCGAGGACGTGAAAAAGACTTTTGAGAGGTTGGGGGTTCCCGAGCAGGAGCGCGCTTTCTTGGCGGGAGTTGAGGCCCAGTTTGATTCTGAGTCGGCGTATTCCAACATGAAGGACTACTTGGCCAAGGACGGGGTGATTTTTGTGGATTCCTCCGAAGGCCTGAAAAAGCATCCGGAAATTTTCAGAAAATATTTTGGCAAAATTGTTCCCATTAGCGACAATAAATACAGCGCCTTAAACAGCGCGGTATTTTCGGGTGGAAGTTTTATATACGTTCCCAAGGGGGTAAAAGTTGCGCAGCCCTTGCAGGCTTATTTTAGAATAAACGCGGAAAGCTTTGGGCAGTTTGAGAGAACTTTGATAATAGCCGACGAGGGCGCGGAGCTGATGTATATGGAGGGATGCACGGCGCCCAGATTTGAGACTGGAACGCTGCATTCGGCCGTTGTGGAGCTTGTGGCTCTGAAGGGCGCGAAGATCCAGTATGTGACCGTTCAGAATTGGTCTAACAATGTTTACAATCTTGTGACCAAGCGCGGCGTTGCGGACGAAGGCGCGCAAATACGCTGGATAGACTGCAATGTAGGCAGCGGATTAACCATGAAGTATCCCGGGGTGGTCTTAAGGGGGGAGGGCGCCCGCGGAGAGGTTATTTCGATAGCGCTGGCCAATGGCGGGCAGCACCAAGACACGGGCGCAAAAATGATACATGCGGCTTCGAATACAAGTTCAAATATATTGTCGAAGTCGGTGAGCATAGGCGACGGACGGGCATCGTACAGGGGGTTGGTCCACATGGGAAAGTCGTTTTCTGGCTGCCGCAACAATACGGAGTGCGATGCCCTTCTTATAAACTCGAACTCACGCACAGACACGTATCCGGCGATAGAGTGCTCTGGGGCGGGAAACAGTGTCCAGCACGAGGCGAGCGTCTCGAAGCTGAGCAAGGAGCAGATTTTTTATATGCGCCAGCGCGGGCTCACTGAAAAAGAGGCGATGAGCCTTTCGGTGAACGGTTTTGTCAACGACCTTGTAAAGGAGTTCCCCTTGGAGTATTCGGTGGAGCTTAGGCGCTTGATAGATTTGGAGATGGAAGGTTCGGTGGGCTGATGAATACAGGTTTGATAGGCGGCATATCCGCGCGGGCTAAGGAGTCTTTCGAACGGCGGCCGTTTCCCCATAAAAAGGACGAATATTGGCGCTTTGCGGATTTGGCGGCGTGGGGGGTGGACGCCCTTTTCCCGTTCTTCATGGGGAGCGCCGAGCGCGGGCGAAACGCAGATTTCGACGCGCGGGCGGATCTTTTTCAAAAAGATGGCGGCGCGGTTGTGTCGTTCGACGGGACGGTTGTTTGCGCGGATGTCGACCAGTCGAAGGTTGAGGTAATTCCGCTTTCGTCGGCCTCGGAAAAATATGCGGATAAATTTGAAAAGCTTTACGCGTCAGCGGAGGGAAAATTTGATTTGCTTCCGGCAACGCGCGCGGGAAACGGTTTTTATATAAGGGTTGCGGATAATGCGGAGGTTGACCTGGCATTGTTTGAAGGCTCAAAGCTGTCGCTGTCAGCCTACGCCTTTGTGCTGGATGCGGGGGCGGGGGCGAGAATACGCCTCACCCACGAGGCCGCGGTGTACGGCGGAACCTTCCAGGCAGTTCGGGCGGCTTACATGCTGGGGGAAAACTCCTTTTTGGAATTGGCGTCGGCTTCTGTAGGCGCAAAGGATTCGAGAAAATACAGAAGGGACGATTTTTATATGGGTGAGGGCTCTGAAGTGCGCGATGCGTTTGCAGAGCTCTCGTTGTCGCACACGCGGCACGAGCGGAATTTCGAGCTTCTTGCCGAGGGCGCCAAGCTTGACTCGAGAATATTTTCAAGGGTGGATGGAAATGTCACCCGCGATTTGCGCACAAAGCAAATGCACGGGAAAAGTTCGTGCTCGAGCAACGTTGCGTTAAAAACTGCCCTTTACGATTCTTCAAAACTGGCTTTTTCGGGCCTGATAAGGGTGGAGGAGGGCGCGCGGGAAACGGATGCGTATTTGAGCTCCAGAAGCTTGCTTATGTCTGATTCGGCCGCCGCGCAGGCTTCTCCCATATTGGAGATATGCTCCAACGACGTGGCGTGTTCGCACGGATGCACGGTTTCAAACCCCGACGAAGAGGAGCTGTTTTATATGCGCAGCAGGGGAATACCGCTCGAGGAGGCAAGAAGGCTGATTGTGGCTGGTTTTGCGGAAAGTAGTTTCTCCCACTTGGGGCGCGAAAGCTTGCGCGATTTCCTTTCTAAGCGCTGCGGGTTGTTGTAGCCTATTCGGCGCGGCGGCTTGCGGAATGCGCCGCGAAATTATTTCCGCGTCTTTTTGCGGCGGCTGGGGATTTAGCGCGCCGCTTTTTTTGCGTTGCCGCAAGTTTATGTAGGTTGCTTATGTGAATGCAGATTTTGCATGAGCGAAAGTTTGCGCGATTTAAGCAGGCCGCGAGTGCCAAAAAAAACTTGTATTTTTGAGGATAATCGCGATACTT
>CASEFZ010000095.1 GCA_949287395.1 uncultured Verrucomicrobiota bacterium | reverse complement strand
GGCAGTTATGGCGTCAAAATCGGCCAAGAGCAAACTTCTGGAATATGTGCCCCTCCCGGTAAAATACTACGGATTAAAACTGCTTGCAAAGATGCGCTCGTTTAGGAACAGGAGCTAGTTCTCCGAACAGGGGCAATAATTTATTTGAGGACAATCCACAAAGCTCACAACGGACGCCCCAAGGCAAATTCCGCGAAAAATTTTTCAGAAAAGTTCCCCGGCAACCAGGGGAAGCTGACATTCGGAATCAGATTTTCCATTTCGCGGAACCGGTCGCAATAAGGATGCGGAGACCACCAAACACGGAGTGTCTGAAAAAATTCGAGGATTCCAGCGAAAATTTCGCGCCCGCTTTAAACCCAAAACAAGCGCTTACCACAAACCGTGGAGATAATTCCAACGGGCTTTAGCAAAGGCGCGCAGGCCGAGGAGGATATTTTTCTTGACCGCATTCAACGCACCGCGCTAAGGTAAAAATACAAAAGCGGGACGTTATGCAAGCATTGATACTGGCAGCCGGAATGGGTAAGAGACTTGGTGCCCTCACCAAAAATAATACAAAATGTATGGTGAAGGTAAACGGAGTCTCTCTTATAGAAAGATTATTAAGACAACTCTGCCAGCTGGATATTGGGCGAATTGTCATTGTGGTGGGCTATAAGAAAAAAGAGCTTATAGAGTACATAGAAACGTTAAAAATCTCAAAGCCCGTTGAATTTATATCCAACGACGTATTCGATACAACAAACAATATATATTCCCTCTATTTGGCGAAAGACAAACTGTTAGAGGACGACACAATACTGGTTGGGGCAGACCTGATTCTCGATGACAGCAGAAACTAACTAAGTGTGTATTCACCCATCAACGCCCAAGATTTCGGCAGGTTAACCGGTATGAGAGAACTTAGCAAAAAAGAGTTTTGCGACGTACAGATTGAGGTTATGGAAAAGTTCCATAACTTTTGCAAATTGCGCGGGTTGCGCTACACTTTGGGGTGCGGAACTCTCATCGGCGCGGTGCGCCACAAAGGGTTTATACCATGGGACGACGATGTCGACTTGTATATGCCGCGCAACGACTACCAAAAGGCCATCGACCTGCTTTTTTCCGAACCGGAGCCCGGTTTGCGTTTATGTGCATACACGCTTGATTCCAAATATCCATATCCGTTCATCAAGCTATCCGACACGCGCACAAAGCTTGTTGAGAACGGATACGATTACGATATAGGGGTATACATAGACATATTTCCTATAGACGCCCTTCCAACCGGTTTTTTGGGTGGATTAAAGACGAAGGTTGCGTTTGCCTTTGCGAGGCTCATGCGTTTGGCGGGAAATTTGAAATCGCGCGAATACTATGCGGGAAAGTCTTTAAAAAGCCGTGTGAAGTCTGGGTTGTTTAGGCTTTTTCTCTTTGTGTTTCCCCGCGCATTTCTTTTTAGGGTATACGACAAATTGGCGCTATCTGCTTGGAACAACGGCTCGGAGAAGGTTTGCGACATTTTGTGGGGCAACGGAATTGCGGGGGCTTTTGACCGCGCGGGAATAGAATCTTTTGTGGAGATGGAGTTTGAGGGCCGCAAGTTTGATGTCATGTCGGGATATGCTCAATACCTCGCAAACACCTACGGAGACTACATGACCCCTCCGCCTCCGGAGGCGCGCGTCTCCGTTCACGATTTTAAGGCTTATTGGAGGAATTAACATGAAAATCGCCTTGCTGACATACCATTCCTCGAGAAACTATGGCGCAAACCTGCAGGCATATTCAACGTATTCGCGCCTAAGCAGGGACGGATACGAGCCCATATTGATAGACTGGGACTACTTTAAGGCGCAGCCCTGCAGTGCGCAGGGGAACGTCCACAGGCGTTTTGTCGAAGAGCGCATGGCGCTTACAAATCCGTGCAAGACATCGCGGGAAATTGCCGCCGAGCTTGAGCGCCTTGGAATTGAAAATGTCCTTATCGGCAGCGACGCCCTTGTAAACGTCAAGCCGTTTTTAAAATGGTTTGGGCTGTCGCGCAAAACGCTTTTGGCCTTCAGGCCGCCGGACGCAACGGCAAGGTTTCCCAACCCGTTTTGGGGAGATTTTTCCGACTACATGCAGCGCCCGCCCACATTGCAGATGATGTCCGTTTCCTCGCAAAACGCCGACTATCGAAAGTATTTTTCGTGCACAAAGAGGGCCATGGGGAATCGCCTTTTAAAATTCAAGTATGTCAGCGCGAGGGACACTTGGACAAGGGATATGCTGTCAAATATATCCTCGGGCGCCATTGACGTGCCCATCACCCCCGATCCCGTATTTGCCTTTGGTGACAACGCCCTCGATTTGCCGCCCGACGCCCATGTTCTGGAGAAATACGGGCTTGAACCCGGCAAATACGTATTGCTTGGGTTTAGAGGCGGGGTATCTCCCGACTCCTCTTGGATAAGAGAGTTTTCGCGCATTATCAGGGGCAGCGGCCTTGTTCCCGCGATGTTTCCCATGCCTGCAAAGCTTGGCGGGGCAGATTACATTTTTAAAAATCCGCCCGAACCTTTGGAGTGGTATATTCTCATAAAGAATGCGCGCGCCTATGTCGGCAACAACATGCATCCGCTGGTGATTTGCATACACAACGGCGTCGCCTTTTATTCTTTCGACCAATACGGCATGCGCAGTATTTTTGGCGCCGTTGACGAGGCCGCAAGCAAGACATACGATCTTCTTTCAAAAGCCGGCCTTCTCGATTCCCGGGCCAGGGCCCTTGCCCATTGCATGCAGATTCCCTCTCCGGAAGTCGTTTGGCAAAAAGTTTGCGGTTTCGACTATGGCGGAAGCGCAAAGGCCGCCCTTCAAAAGCGCCGCGAATACTTTGCCATGATTGGGCAGATTGAATCCAACTTTAGGGGCTGAAAATTTGCGGAACGCAGGACGTTTTTTTTATTTTTGACGAAAAATTTTTCTGACCAAACGCCGAATTTTTGCGTTTTTTTAAGGAAAATTTCGCCATTTTCGCATTTTTTTGCGCATTCCTACAAATTTTCCCTTTTTGCAGGCTTTTCGCCCGCACCCCGCCCTACAAACACCCGTAAAATTCCTTTATTTAAGCCGTATTCCGGCAAATATCGCCTGCGGGAAACGGCCGCGCTTTCCCTTTTTAAGGCGCGTATTTAATGCTACTTCCATGCGCATACAGTAATAATTGGCATTATATTTAACATAGATAAAATATAGATAATATTTAAATACATAAAAAGTATTGACATAAGATTTTTGTCATCAACCATGGTGTGCATGTTCAGGAAAGCGCATATCTGGTTAATATCTGTAATGTTTCTTCTGTGCGGCGGGGCGCAGGCCCAGCAGTTGGACTTTCTCCAGCAGAAGAACTCCGCTGGCAAGGCCTCGCTTACTTCCGACGCCTACTATGTAAGCTTCACCCTTGGAACCGCAAACTTTTCGCCGGAGCTAAGGCTGCCGGTCCAAATCTTTTACGATTCCTCCGTGAAAGACCCCGGGCTTTTGGGGGTGGGCTGGCGCATACCACAGCTTGAAAGCTCAGCCGTGCCGCGCGAAAACGGCGCCCTGTGGACAACCCCGTGGGGGGAAAAGGTCTTTTTCTACTCGAGAAAGGACACCTCAAGGGAAGTCTTGAACCTCTTTAACGAGAAGGAGCGCGAAAACGCGTATTTTTCCCCCTATGCCGATTGGACCGCTAACGGGCGCCCCGACAGCGGCACTTGGACCATATTCGGCCGCAGGGACATGCGCGGGTGGAAGTTTTCCTATATAGACGCCAAACTTCGCCGCATCGACGCGCCCTCGGGGCAGTCTGTCGAATTTTTCTATTCCGGCGGCAAGCCCACCGCCGTAAGGCAGCGCGGGCGCGACTTTATCACCCTGTCATATTCCGGGGACAAAAAGTCCCTTTCCGAAATTTCCATCAACGGCATTGCCCACAAGGTTGATTTTTCTGACGTCAATGTGCAGATTCTCCCGGAGACGCTTTCCGGGAAGGAGGTTTTTGTAAAGTCTTTCGCGCTTGGCAAAGTTTGGCGCGGCACGCTTAACCCGCTGGAATTTTCCTACAATTCCACTGGGTATTTGAGCCGCGTAAGGCGCGGCGAATACATCGACGAAATTTACCCCGAGCACGAAACTCTTGCCCAGCGCAAAGCTTTTCTTTCCAAGGTTGAGGCCGCAAGAAAGGCCAAGAGGAATCCCGCCTTTCTTCCGCGGGAGGCCGTTTCGGGAAGGATTCTTTCCGACCGCAACTTCACTTATTCCTATCCCACGGGCAGGGTTGGGAGTGTAGCCTTGAAGAACAGGCTTGGGCAGTCGGCCCTGCACTCTTTCGACGCCGTGCGCGGCATTGCCACCCATACCGATTTTTCCGGCAAGACTTTTTCCACATATTACTTCATGCGCTACGATGTCGCCTACAACGGCAAAGTGCGCCAGATAGTCGACGGGCGCAAGCGCGTTCTTGCAAGCTATAGGTACGACAAAGATTCCGGTAAAATTACCAGATACCGCGACAAGGCAAAAAACGACATCAACTTTAAGTACGACACCCGCGGCAACCTTGTCTTAATCTCCAAGCGCGGCGCCGAAGACGCCAATCCCCTGCCCTTGCGCAGCTTCCAATACGCAAAAAACAACCCTTACCCCGTAAAGATAAACGAGCTTGACCACAGGGGAAATGCCGTTAAAACTACCTCTGTCAAGTATGACAACGAACTCAGGCCCATTCTCATCGACGACGGCAGAAACAACTTGAAGATTTCGTACAACTTTTACGGGTACCCGGCCAAGATTGTCGACACCTTCGGCCGCGAGACTTCCTTTGAGTACGATTCTTTCAACCGCAAGCTTGCGGCGGTATCTGACGGGGTCAAGCGTTCCGCCTCATTCGACGAAAACGGCCTGCTTTCAAGGTATTCCTCAGAGTTGTCTGGCGCGCTTCTTTCTTTTGCGGACTTTTCGTACGACCAAAACGGCGCCCTGTCGTCTTATAAAGACCAGGACGGCCTTGAAAAGAAGTACGGCCGCGACGAGCTTGGCCGCGTCTGCAGGGAAATTTTCCCCGACTCCACCGAAGTTTGCTACAGTTATGACGAGCTTGGCAGGCTTTCCAAGGTTGTCGACCAGAACTCCCACGAGATAAACTTTTCATGGAACAGGCACGGCCTCGACTTCAGGAAGACCGCCGTAGGGCAGCTCTCCCAGAATCTTTACGACGAATACGGCAGGCTTGCCGGCGTAGAGTCTAAATTTGAGGACGGCCCCGCCCAGCGCTCCATATCCTATTCCTACGACGAATTTGACCGGCTTTCGGAAGTTTCCTACGGGCCAAAGGAGAAGGAAAGCTTTAAGTACGACACTTGGGGGCGCGTTGTTGAAAAGTCGCGCAACGGCCTTGTGACCAGGTTTAAGTACGACCATTTTGGCCGGCTTGTGGAAAAGCGCGAGGGCGAAAGCCTCACAAAATACGCCTACGACAATTACGGCAAGCGTTTGAGCCGCGTGACAACCAGGGGCAAAGATGTTCTTGACGAATACAACACCTACGACAAGTTTGGCAGGCTTGTAAAGACCGTCTCATGCGGCAAGGCTGTAGAGTACGCCTACGACGACAAGAACCGCCTGGCAAAGCAGA
>CASEFZ010000094.1 GCA_949287395.1 uncultured Verrucomicrobiota bacterium | reverse complement strand
AATCTAAAGGCAAAAAACAAAATCTCCGCGAGTGCCAATTCACGGGTTTTAGAGCCGCCGCTAAACGGCAAAAGCGCCCTCGGGAAACTACACCTCGCAAACGCGCGGAGGCTTTATTTGAGCAAGGCGCTGCATAATCGCGTCCACAATAATCTGCGCCCTGTCAGGATGGTCCTTTCCGGGATCTATTTCCGACGGCATAATTGGCTTGCCCGCGCACAGCGACACCCTTCTGCCGCCCCTGAGCTTATTGGACCTCGGCAAAACCGTCTCGAAACCAAACGAGCGAATCGGCAATATTGGCACGCCCGCTTTTATGGCTATAAGCCCCGCCCCGGCCTTGCCCGGCTGGAGCTTCCCGTCTGGGCTGCGCGTGCCCTCCGGAAAAATAATCACACTCGAGCCGCCTTTTACATTGCGCAGCACTTCTCTAAATGCGTTTAAATTTCCGGATTCCCCGCGCTTTACCGGTATGGCGTTTAAGTGCCTAAAAAACGGCCCGGAAATTCTTCCGTTCATAAGGGTATCCCGCGCAACCGCGCATATCAGAGTTTCATGGAAAAAGGCCATGGCCATGGGATCCAAAAAACTGACGTGGTTGCCTATTATAATACACGGCCCCTCGGGAATATTCTCGTACCCGTAAAGCTCTATTCTGCCGAAAGAATCGCACACCAGGCAGAACAGGTCGAACCAACCCTTGTATATCAACCTCCCGGGAAATTTGAAATATCTTATCTTCATTTTGTTAAAGGCTACGACTTCAATATTATTGAAAGCGTCTTGGCTGCGACCTCGTCCTTGTCCATATTCGTCGTGTCTATTCTCTCCGCGCCCTCGGCGCACACAAGCGGCGCAGACTTGCGCGATTTATCAAGGGCGTCGCGCTTGCTTATTGAATCCGATATTCCCTCCTTGGCCCTGCGGGCCTGCCTTGTTGCCTCGTCGGCATCCAAGAATATCCGCGCGTTTGCGTCCGGAAATATCACCGACCCTATGTCCCTTCCCTCCATAATCAGGCCCGAAAAACCGTTTTCAGCGGCTACCGACGGCATTGAGCGCTGGTAGTTTTTAAGGAAGTTGCGCACCTGCGGCACAGCCGCGAATTTCGCCACGGCCTCGTTTACGCGCTTGTTTCTAATCTGGTCGTCACGAGCAAGAACGCCGTTTACCGTCATTTTCGCAGACTGCCCGTCAACAAGTGTCCCTATCTGAATGCGCGAAAGCATTCCTTCTATTGCCGAAATGTCGTCGGGAGATATTCCGCTCTCAAGCAGGCCGAATGAAAGAGTTCTGTAGTGCGCCCCGGTATCCACGTGCATATAGCCCAACTTTTGCGAGCACACGCGCGACACCGTCGATTTCCCCACGGCCGCCCCGCCGTCAACCGCCACCACGCGGAACTTTTCAGAATCCGCGCGCGCCCTGTCCAAAACTTCAAAAAACCCGGGCCACGTCTTGGAAACACAGCCAGGATTTTCAATTTCAATCCAAGCGCCCTCCGACACGGGAACGCAGCCCGGTATCGAAAAAGCCATGGCCATTCTGTGGTCGTCGTAAGTGGAAATTTCAACCCGCCCGCCCGAAAGCGCGTCCCGCAACGCCCGGCGCTCCATTGGGAAAACGCCTATGCTGTCGCTTTTCTCGTCCACCCTGGCAACAATCTTTGCAAGCTGCGCCGCAACCGCGGCCACCCTGTCGGTCTCCTGCGCGCGGGTATGCCCTATGCCGCGTATTTCCACCGACGACGGAAAGAGGGCCGACGACGCCGCAAAAGTCAAAAACGTGTCGGAAATATCGTTGAAATCGTATTCCGAAGAAGTTAGCTCCGGCGGGAAAGGCGGCTCTGCCCGGGCCGATTCCACAAGCAGGCTGTCTCCAACTTTGCAAGTCTTAACAAGCCCCGCACACTCCAAAAGTTTCACAAACTTTGCGTCTCCCTGCAATACGCACCTGCCGAAGCGCTCAAGCAGCACAGCCCCGCCCGTAAGCGCAGGCAACATCGCAAAATAGGAGGCCGCCGTTGCGTCCGGCTCAATTTCGTACACGCGCGCCGCGCCTGAATCCGCGCATTGCGCCTTGCCGACCTCAAAAACCCCGCTGCGCGCCTCCCGCGCCGAAAAGCCGAACTGCCCCATCTGGCCCAAAGTCATTCCGACAAACGGCCGCGACACAGTCTCCCCGCCGAGAACCACCCGCGCCGGAGACTCCGCAAACGGCGCCGCCATCAACAGCGCCGACAAAATCTGGCTTGAAGCCGACGCATCCACTTCAATATCCCCCCCGCGCAAACCGCACGAACGCATTGAAAACGGGAAGAACCCATCCTCTCCGAAAAAATCAAACTTCGCCCCCTGCAATTTTAGGGCGTTCAAAAGGCCCGACATCGGCCTCAGGCGCATTGCAGCGTCGCAGTCAAACGAATACTCTCCGCCAGGGACAAGCGCGGACAGAGCCGTCACAAAGCGCGCCGCCGTGCCCGCATTTCCAACAAAAAAATCGGCACTTCGGGCAAATTTCTCAACGCCGCCAGAGCGTATCTCTACATAGCCTTCCGCTTCGCAAAGCACAACCGCGCAGCCAAGCTTTTGAAGGCAGTCGGCCATAATCTTTGTATCCCTTGAAAAGAGCGCCCCCTCAAGGCGCGTCGAGCCTCCCGCAAGAGCCGCCAAAACCATGGCTCTATTGGTCACGCTCTTAGAACCAGGCAAAGCCACGCTGGCGCGGCATTTGCCCCTAAAGGTGTCTATTACCCTCTTCATCTGAAAAAAACGCCTACTTCCACCTCAAAGAGTCTCTTATGCTTTTTGCATTCCGCAAGAATTCGGACACGCCGTTAAAATCCGACCTCTCCAAATCGCGCTCAAGGGCGTCCAAATTGTCCCTGCACCGCCTGAGAGCCGCAAGTATTTCGCCGCGGTTGTCGCGGCATATTGGAAGCCATATATCCGGCGAGCCCGACGCCACGCGCGTGCAATCCTTAAAGCCCGGCCCTATGAAGTCGAATATGTCAGCCACATTAGAGTCGGCCGCCGTTTTACACAACGCCCCCGCCACAAGGTGCGGAACATGGCTAACGCACGCCACAATTTTATCGTGAAGCCCGGGAGAAAGCACCCTCACTTCCATTCCAAGGCCCCTCCAGAAATCGCACACAGCCTTCAGCGCCCGCTCTGCGGTTTCGCCCGACGGAGTCACCATGCACATTCTTCCGTCAAAGAGAGACCCCTGCGCATTTTCCACCCCGGTCTTCTCGGACCCTGCCATTGGATGGGAGCCTATAAAAATTCCCCCGCCAGCCTCCAAAGCGCGCGAACACTTGCTGCATATTTCGGATTTCACGCTTCCGACGTCGGTCACTATCGCGCCCTCCCTCAGGTGCGGAGAAATTTCGCCGGCCAAATTTGGTATGGTGTCGGTGGGCGCGCACAGGAAAACCATATCGGCCCCGCGGACAGCCTCGGCCGGCGTCGGGCAAACCCTGTCGAAAACACCGCCCATGGCGCAACATTTCTGGCGCGTCGACGCGCTGCGGGACCACACCGACACTTCCGTCCTGCTCCCGCGCTCTTTGAGGGCCTTTGCTATCGAGCCCCCAATCAGCCCGACGCCCAAAATCGACACTTTCCCAACGCCATTTTCCATAAACCCGCCCGAGATTACACCTCGCCCGCTTTTGCTCAACCAAAAAAGTTTTTTTAAGAAATATATTGCCAAAAATCGCCTTTTTGAAGAATCTGGCCGCAGATGAAGGAACATTTCCTCATAGACGGTTTTAACTTGGGCTTTCGATGTTTTTACGCGATGCCGGATTTGTCGCGCGCCGACGGGTTTCCCACGGGCGCGCTGCACGCATTTTTTGCGAGCCTTGTAAAGTTGTCGTCAATGCGCGCGCCGCATGCGAGCAGCGTGTTTTTCGATAAGGGGGGCTCTGAGAGACACCGCAGCATCTACCCCGAATACAAGGCCAACAGGTTGCAAATGCCCGACAACATGCGCAGGCAAATACCGGCAATGAAAGAATTGTGCTCCCTGTTCGGATTTGACCCGTATGAAATGGAAGGGGTGGAAGCCGACGACCTTATCGCAAGCGCGGCCGTAAAATTGCGCGAGGCCGACTGCGCCGTCTCGATTGTCAGCGCCGACAAAGACTTCGCCCAGCTCATATCCCCAAAGATACACCAGCTCCTGCCGCCATCCGGGAAGAGCAAAGAATGGGCAGAGCTTGATATGGTTGGGGTAAGAACCAAATTTGGAGTTTCGCCCGCCCAGATACCCGACTTTCTCGCGCTTGTGGGAGACGCCGCAGACAATATACCCGGCCTTTCCGGGGTGGGCCCGAAGACCGCCGCAAAGTGGCTTAAAGAGTTTGAAAATATAGACGCCATAATTAAGCGCTACGATTGGCTTAAGCCGGAAAAGTTCCGCGCGATTGTCAGGGACGGTGCGGACATACTGCGCAGAAATCTGGAGCTAGTAAGGCTTGACTGCTGCGTAGATGTTGCGCTCTCGCAGCAAAAATCTCCGGATTTTCAGGAAATAATTAAGTTTCTTGAGGAAATGGAGATGAAAAAGTCCATAATTGCCCTGCGGAGATTTGCAAAGGACGTGCACGGGGTGGAGCTTTAGCCTTTAAGCCCTGCGCTAAAATGTTCCGGCCTTAGGCCGTGCCGCCATCAAAACCGTTTTGGATTTTCAAAACTTTACCGGAGACATTCTGCCTCAAATCCCGGCGTCGCGCCACCTTCCCGCCGCCTTTAGACGCGGCCTCAAACGGCAAAAAACGCCGAAACTGCGCAACAGCCATCTTTGCTGATTAAATAAGGACACTCTCCGAAAATCATGAAGCGCGATTTCGGAACTTGGGGCTACTTGGACGCTATAAGTATTCCCAATCCCGAAATGAAAAATATGAACATCAGCACAACCAGCGCCTTTACTTTTGGCTTTACCCCGCTAAATTCCTTCCAAACAAACACGCCCCACAGGGCCGACACCATGGTTGCGCCCTGCCCAAGCCCCCAAGACAGCGACACCCCCGCCGCCGTGGACGCAACAAAGTTAAAGCATGTTCCCAAGCACCAAATTGCACCGCCCAACATTCCAACCGCGTGCAATTTCGGGGTTCCAAGGCGGAAATAATCCATTGGGTCAACCTTTTGCCCATGTATGGGGAAGCGCATTATCAGCGTGTTGAAAACGAAGTTTGAAAGAAATATCCCCAGGGCAAATACGGTGGTTGCGGTATAGGGAGTCATTTTTCCATCCTGCAGAATGACGCTGCCGCCGGCAATCTCAACGCTGCTCATCGCGGCGGAAACAAATGAATAAAAAAGCCCCATCAGCGAACCGGCCAGCACCGATACTACAATTCCCTTAACTGATTTTTTGTCCGAGCCGCCGCCGCGCATTGCCGAAGCCACCGCGTTAAGAACTATCGCCGCCACTATCAAAGAAACACCCGTTCCCAATAAGACGGGATCGCACTGCCCCTCCTGGTAATTCTGCACAACCCCTATTACGAGAGACAGCCCCACGCCTATCGGGAACGCCACCGCCAGGCCCGCTATGTCTATGGCGACAACCAATAAAATGTTTGATAAATTAAAAACGGCACCGCCTATCAAGGCTGAAAGGATAAGGTCCCACTTGGCTTGGAAAAGGTCGGGAATAAAGCTCCTTCCGCCACCGCCAAAAGAGCCCATTGTGAAGGCCAAGAACAGGGAAAAGAGCAAAATTCCAATGGTGTAGTCCCAATAAAAGAGCTGAAATTTCCACTCTTTGCTGGCAAGCTTTTGCGTATTAGCCCAAGATCCCCAACATATCATGGTGACCACGCACATGACCACCGCAACCCAATAAGAAGTCACCGTCAACATGCCCGGCAAGCTACATGTAAAAGGCGGCATTGTCAATTTATATCTGAAGCGCAATTTGCAAACCCAATGCTGGGAAATCTAAATTCTGCCAATGCGGCCGTTCGGACATTCGGAAAAGATAATCTAAGAAGGGCCGCTGTACCCCGGCCGAATTTTCCAACAACGCAACAGGGCTGCACGGCTGACAAAAACGATCAGCATATTTTATCCCCGGCAATGCAGATGATGCAAATTGAACTTTTCCGTTTTAGTCCACGTGGGCAAATTTTTCCCAAAATACACCGCTTTTATACTTTAAAAAAAATAATTTTTTCCCTATCCTAACGCGTATGAAAACGAGTTTTGCGGCATTGATTTCGGGCGCGGTTGCGTTTATCGCACTTACATCCCAGGCACAGGTAGCCATAACCCCAAAGCAGACAACACTCATTGGGCCGTCGGGAAGCTCCCAAATGAAAATAGCCTCTCCCGGAAGGGCTTCTATTTCGTCTGAAACGCCGCAGAATTTGTCTTCGCCGGAACAGCGGTACAAGATAATCTCGGCCGTTAAAATAGATGGCACTTGGAGGATAAGGATATTCGACGAGCAAACGAAGAAAGTCTACGCCATGCACGAGGGTTCGTCAAACGCCTCCGCCGATATCGCCGTCGAAAAATTCAATCCCGATACTCAAACAGCCGACATCAAGACGCAATCTGGCAGATTTAGCATAGCCATGAAGGTTCCGGCGAAGGTTGAGGCTCTAAAAAAACAGCCCGCCAAGGCAAAGGCGCAGCCGCCAAGAAAAAAAGATGAGATGTCTTTTGAGAGGTCGGCCGCCCGGGAGGCAACTAAACCCAACGTCACCCTTCCAAAGCAGAAATAGGGAAAAGTTTTCACCGCGCCAAGACCTTAGAAAGCGCAAAATATCACATGAATTTTATCAGAACAATACCCATATACGGAGAGTGTGTATGGGGAGGGAGTGCACTCGAAAAAGAATTTGGCAGAAAGCTTCCAACAGGTCTCAAGATAGGCTAGAGCTGGGAAATTTCAGACCGGCCGGGCGCTGAGTCTAAAATCGAAGGTGGACGTTTTGATGCAAAAACGTTGCGCGAGGCAATAAGGCAGGCGCCCGAATACATAATGGGGCCGGAGTGACATCCAAATGCGGCGCGCATATAGGCAAATCGGAAAGCGCAATTCTTCCATACGGCCAGGAACAGGCCTTTGTCTCGGATAGCGACGGCACTTTGTTGATAATTACGCAAGACTTTTTCCCCACCGCCGATAGAGGCCGCCAACCGGAACAGACGCGACGGTCAATAGAAGGGCTTGCTTGACAAAAGCGCGCGACATGTTTTCCTTATAAGCGAGTATGGCGAAGGTAGATATAGAGCTTGTTAAAATGATTCTCCAAAAATCCGACTTGGACGCGCGCAAAATAGCGCAGATAATGGAGGACATAAATTTTGAGGTTAAGTCAAAGAACGCCGAGGAAAACAAAGAGCCGCCGGTAAAGAAGCAGTTTGTCGTAATAGTGAGCGATCCGCACGGGAAATTTACCGACGCCGACTATACCGGCTGGGTTGTGCAGATTCCGGAAGACGACAACCCCGCGGACGCCCTAAACAGGATACACCAGGGCGTGTATGATTTCAACGCCTCTCCCAAGGGGCGCAGAATGCCGATAGAGACGATATCCGATGCATGCGAATTCGGCAGCGCGAAGATGTATAAAGAGCATAAAATTTGGGTTAAGACAAAGGAGCCGGTGCTTATAGTAAGAACCAACAACAAGGTTCCAAAGGACGTATCGGAATAGGACTTTAGATGAATCGCAGGCTTGTAAAGTACGGCGATGCCACACTGAAGCGGCACGCGGAAAAAGTTGAAAAGTTCGACGAGGATTTGAAAACTCTGGCGGCAGATCTTGTTGAGACCATGAACTGTGAGAACGGGCTTGGCCTTGCCGCCCCCCAGATAGGCGAATCGAAGAGGGTGTTTGTCATAGACATGAGGCGCCGCGCAGACCAGGACATTCCGTGCGTTTTCAAGCTGGACGGCAAGGAAATTCCGCTGGATCTTTGCATGCCGCTGGTGGCGGTGAACCCGTCGGTGGAGGGCATGGGCGATTATTTTGAATCGGCCGAGGAGGGCTGTTTGTCGTTTCCGGGCATATACGCGGAAGTTGAGCGCAGCTATGCGGTTAAATTGGAATATTTTGACCTCTTTGGCACTCCGCATACGCTCTTGTGCGAAGGCCTTTTCGCCAGGTGTGTCCAGCATGAGAACGACCATCTGGACGGCGTGTGTTTTGTCGACAGGCTGGAGCAGCGCCAGCTGTTTGCGATAGAGTCAAAATTAAAGCGCCTAAAGAGGCAGACTAAGGATTTTTTGAAGGCGCAGGCGCACAAGGCTTGAGATGCGCAATCCGCCCAGTTTGGCAAATTAGGAGTGGCGTTTGCGCACCGCAGGGCGGCGGAGAGAATTCAATGAGGCCGATACGTATAGGATTGACGGGGGCCATGGGGGCCGGCAAAAGCGAGGCGGCGCGCGCCTTTAGGAGGCTTGGGGCGGCCGTCTACGATGCTGACATTTTGGGGCACTACGCCCTTGCAAATTCAGTGTTGGTAAAAGACGGGGTGAAGCGCCTGCTCGGGGAGGAAGTTTTTGACGCCGACGGTTCCCCGAACAGAAAACTGATAGCAGAAAGGGTGTTTTCCGATGCAAATCTTCTTGAAGAATACGAGAAGCTGCTGCATCCGCAAATAAGGCGCTTATGGACCGAACCGCTGGATTTGGACGAGTATGAGCGCTTTATCGCGGACGACGCGTCGGTTAAGGCGCCTGTGAAAAACGCGCTTGAGGAAGACCGCCTAAGGGCTGGGAAAATTCTGGAACTTGCGCGGCGCGAATTTCCCGCATGCGCAGGCAAAATATTTGATTTGGCACAAGCTTTGAAAGATTCAGACAGCGTTCCGGTTGTGGTAGAGGCGGCTCTTTTGTACGAAAAAAGGCTTGAAAAGGATTTCGACTTCTGCGTTGATGTTGGGTGTAGCGAGGGGTTAAGGCGCAGGCGTCTCGAAGAGCGCGGCATGTCCGCGCGGGATATATCCCAAAGAGATGCGTTCCAGTTTTCCCCCGAAAAAAAGGCGTCATTGGCTGACGCGGTTTTGTTTAACGAATCCGACAGGCTGTTTCTGCAGGTTCAGGCGGTATTGATTCTGTCGCGTTTTATTTGATTTCATTTAACTTATGGACGAAGAAAAATCCAATCCAAGCATCGGGGACCAGAATGCGTCCGATGCGCCCGTAAAGAGGAAGCGCGGACGGCCGCCGCGCGTAACAACCGCCGAATTGGCGGATGCGGCACAGGCTGACGCAACTGAGGCTCCGAAGAAGCGCAGGGGAAGGCCTCCGAAGGCGAAGCCGGCTGATGTTGTTCAGGGCTCTAAGTCTGAAGTGCGCGACGGGGCGGATTGGGCCGGCGCTGCTGGAAATTCTGCCAATTACGCTGAAGACAGGGGTTTTGAAGCGGCTGAAACCGGAGAGGCTGACGCCGGCGCGGCAAACCCTGAAACCGAACTTTTTGTACATAGGGGCAACACCGACGATTTCGCCTACAATAGATCCCAATCGGATGAGCAGGAAACCTTTGATGAGGACGGAGCCGGCGAATATTCGGCAAACGGGCGCAGAGAAGAAGACTCAGACGAGATTCCGCAATACTTTTCCACAACCGACGAAGACCTGAACCCCGATTCCTACGCTTCGGTGGCGGACGAGGAAGATCGCCCGAACCGGCGCGGGGAAGATTATTCTGAAGCGGAAGCCGCGCGCCCGCCGCAACAGGAAGGGCGTTGGCACCGCCAGAATCCGAGGCAGCAACGCGGGCAGCAGCGTCAAAATCCGCGGGCTCAGGGCGGGAGGGATTTTCAGCCCGGGCAGCGCCAAGACTGGCGCGAAGGGCGCGGAGCCGGGCAGCCGTGGCAGCAGAACCGTTTTCAGCGCGGGCAAAGGCCGCAAGGCTTGCAGTCCCTGCGCGGGCAGCAGCGCCAAAACCCGCGCATGCAGCAAAATGCCCAGCGCAACGGGCAAAACCAGGCGGCGCAGAAAGCCCAGCAAAGACCGAATGTGCGCGGGCAGCAGCCGCAGCAAAGATTGAAGAATCCGCGTGGGCAGAAAATACAGATAAGCGGGGTTTATGAAGACGCAATGAATCCGGCAGGGCTTCCGGATTGGAACGTTCTAAAAAGCGCCGCGTCAATTTCGGACTGGCTTGCCGATGTATTTTTCGGGATAAAGAAAGACAACGGCGTCAATACCACTTCGCCCACAGGCGAAGTGGCGTGCACACTGGCGGATTCCGCCTCCGAAGCCAAGCCGGAAGTTTTGCCGTTGCAGGAACAGCCCGATGCGGGCGCGGCCGAAAGCGGCGGGAATGAAACGACAAAACTTTCAGCCGATGCCAGCGCCATACAAGAGGCAGATTCTGTCCCAGAGGCCACTGGCGATATTTGTGCCTCCGATGGGAACCGCTCAGAAAAGGGTGAAGAAAATTCCGAAGCGGAGCCATCTGATGCGCCTTCTGGCGAATTGCCCCAAAAGGCGGAGACACACCCCGAGGAAAGCGCCGGATACGACCCGGAAACCGCGGATATTTTTAAAATTTCCGGCGAGCTTCTGATAGGCAGCGAAGGCGGGTTTGATGAAATTTACGCGCTTTCGCCAAAGCAGATGCAGGAAAAATTTGACGAACTTGGGGTGGAATACTCGAGGGGTTCGGACAAGGGAGATCTTGCAAGGGCGTATTTCGACTTTGCCAAAAGCCGCGGCAAGCTGGTTAAGGTGAGCGGCATACTCGACGTATTTGAGAACGGCTACGGCGGGGCTGTGACCTATGTTTGCGACAACTACAAGCTGCGCGGGGCGTGCGTGTATGTGCCCCAGCATACGATAAGCAAATACAGGCTTCAGCGCGGGCACGAAGTTTGCGTCTTGGCGGCAATGCCGCGCGATTGCGACGCAACCGGATCCAACTGCCCAGTTGCCGTAAAGCTTGTGAGCGTGGCGGGGGCCAATCCTGCGGAACTGGCGAATTTGGTGACATTTTCGGAGCTGACGCCGTACTATCCGACAAAGAGAATGATAATGGAGGCGCCCGAATGTGCCAAGTGGGACAACCTCTCGATGAGGGCGGTAGATTTGCTCACCCCAATAGGGCGCGGGCAAAGGGCGCTTATAGTTGCGCCTCCGCGCACTGGCAAGACGGTGTTGATGCAGGGAATGGCAAAATCGATACAGCTGAATTCGCCGGATGCCCACCTGATAATACTTCTTGTGGACGAGCGCCCGGAGGAAGTGACGGACTTCAAGCGCAATGTAGATTGCGAAGTTATATCGTCGACTTTTGACGAGGACGCCCACAGCCACGTGCACGCGGCAGAAATGGTAATAAGCAAGGCGCGCAGAATGGTGGAGGCCGGCAAGGACGTGGTCATACTGCTGGACTCCATAACCCGTCTGGCGCGCGCCTACAACGCGCTGATGCCGAACGGAGGAAGGACTATGACCGGCGGCGTGGACGCGTCGGCGCTGCAGAAGCCGAAGAGGTTTTTTGGCTCCGCCCGAAACATAGAGGGGGGCGGCTCGCTGACGATAATAGGGACAGCTTTGATAGAGACCGGCAGCAAGATGGACGAGGTGATATTTGAAGAATTCAAGGGAACCGGGAATCTTGAGCTGCACTTGGACAGGCAGTTGTCCGACAAGAGGATATTCCCGGCCATAAACATAGAAAAGAGCGGCACCCGCAAGGAGGAGCTGCTCTACCACCCGGACGAAATGAAGAAAATATATGCCCTTAGGAGGGCTATGAAGGGGGTGCCCGGCACCGAAGCGATGGAAATGTTGATACAAAGACTAAAAAAAGTGAAAACAAATGTTGAATTTTTGATGGGATTGAATAGTTAGTTGGCTTTCCACACAGCACATTGAATTTTTAACGGAGAATAAGACGTGACTTCCGCAGACGATTTTGTACTGCAACTCATAGAAGAGAAAGGCCTTGTTGGAGGCGAGGTTATAGCCGCCGAACGCAAGGTATTAGAGGAGAACGGCGTACCCCTATCCGAGCAGGATTCTAAGATAATAGACGTTCTTGTGGACAAGAGGTACTGCAAGTACGAGGACATTACCAAGATGCTCTCGCAGGAATTCAATATTCCGCGAATAGCGCTTGCCGGCATAGACATACCTCTTTCGGTGAAGGAGATTATGCCTTCGGACGAGATACGCCGGCTGAATGTTCTGCCAATAGCCTTTAACAACGGCCAGCTTGAGATAGCCATATCCGACCCGATGAATATGGATTTGGTGGACAATATAAGCCACCTGCTGAAGTTGCCGCTGGATTTGCGCTTGGCCACTCCCGAGGAAATATCGAACGCCATAGAGGAGCAGTACGGGGTAAAGACGGGCGCAAAGGAGATGTTCGGGTCGGATGACGACGATTCCCTTTTGCCGACCGGTAACGAGGAAAACGTAAGCGAGGAAGAAGCCCCGATAATACGCTATGTGCACAAGCTTATAACCGAAGCCGTAAAGCGCAGGGCGAGCGACATTCACCTTGAACCCTTAGAGAAGCGCTTTAGGATAAGGTACAGGATAGACGGCGTGCTGATTGAGGTTGAGAATCCGCCGAAGCGTTTGCAGCCGTCGATAATATCGCGCTTGAAGCTGATGGCGAACATATCCATAGCCGAGAAGCGCGTTCCGCAGGACGGCCGCATACAAATTCCCTACAAGGACAAGGAGATAGACTTGCGTGTTTCAAGTCTTCCAACGGTGTACGGGGAGAGCATAGTGATGCGTATTCTCGACAAAGAGGGCCTGCGCTTGGGTCTGCCGGAACTCGGGTTTTTCTCGGACGACCAAACCACTTTTGAGAGGGTTGTCGGAATGGCGGACGGAATATTCCTGGTGACGGGGCCGACCGGTTCCGGTAAATCTACAACTCTTTATTCGGCGCTGAATTATTTGAACCATCCCGACCGCAAGATAATAACGGTTGAGGACCCTGTCGAGTACCAGATGGGCGGCATCAACCAAGTTCAGGTGCGAAGGGAGGTTGGCATGACCTTTGCGGCGGCGTTGCGTTCCATGTTGCGTCAGGCGCCGAACATTATAATGATAGGTGAAATTCGAGACCTGGAAACGGCGGAAATTGCCATAAATGCGTCGTTGACGGGCCACATGGTGTTCAGCACGCTGCACACGAACGACGCGCCGAGCGCGGTGACCCGTCTGGTGGACATAGGGGTAAAGCCCTTCCTTGTGTCTGCCTCTCTCAGGGCGGTTTTGGCCCAGAGGCTTGTGCGCAAGAATTGCACGAACTGCAAGGTTGCCTACCAGCCGGAGACAAAAGTTTTGGAGGCCATAGGCATAAACGAGATAGAGGCCTCCAAGGTGACCTTCATGCACGGCGAAGGCTGCCCCAAGTGCAACGGCATAGGCTACAAGGGCCGAATGGGTATATTCGAGATATTTATAGTAAACGAGGAACTTCAACAAATGGTCTACGAGGGCCGCACGCTGGTTGAGCTCCGCGCGAAGGCCCGCGAGCTTGGGATGAGAAGCATGCGCGAGGACGGTGTAAGAAAGGTGACAAGCGGTCTGACGACCGCGGACGAGGTCCTTAAAGTCACGATGAACGAGGCATAGGAGGTAGCGCCATGTTTGAAGATCACAACAGCACGATTTTTGATATAGTAGCGGCGTCGAAGCTAATAACGCGCGCGCAGCTTGAAGAGTTGAACGAGACGCATTTAAGCACGGGCAAATCGCTTGCGGATACGATAGTTGATTCCGGCCTAATTGAGAGGCAGACACTTTTGGAACTTGCGGCAGATTACCTGAAATACGAGTACCAGCCGATTCCCCCTATAACGATAGAGGACGCAATAATAAAACAGTTGAGGCCAAATTTGGCCAGGACATACGGCGTTGTACCCTTTAAATGCGACAATACCAGCATAAGCGTATACGCGAGGGATCCTTTTAACAATGCGATAATAGACGACCTCACCTTCACGCTAAACAGGGACGTCACCATAGTTGTGATGGATCCCGACCACGTGGACAAGCTGCTTGCGCAATATTACGGCGAGGAAGACTCCGACATAGAAGACTTGCTTTCGGAAATTTCCGAGCTTGATTTGGGCGGAAGCGAGGCTGATGCCGTTAACATAGCCAACGAGACTCCGATTATACGCTTTGTAAATTTGGTGTTGCAGCAGGCGATACGCGACAAGGCCAGTGACATTCACTTTGAGCCTTTCGAAGACCAGTTTAGGATAAGGTACCGCATAGACGGAACTCTTTACGAGATGGCGCCGCCGCCGAAGAGTTTGGCTTTGCCCGTAATATCGCGCATAAAGGTTTTGGCGAATTTGAACATAGCCGAGCAGCGAATTCCGCAGGACGGGCGTATAAAGATGACGATTTCCGGGCGCGCGATAGACCTTCGTGTTTCGACATTGCCTACCCAGTTCGGGGAGAGCGTGGTGTTGCGTGTTCTTGACAAATCCGTTGTCAGCCTTGACTTGGACAAGTTGAGCATGACGCAGGAGCTTGAGGACAACATAAGGCGCCTTGTCAGGATGCCTAACGGCATATTTATTGTGACGGGGCCGACTGGATCCGGAAAAACCACGACGCTTTACTCCGCCTTGCGCGAGGTCAACACGGTTGACGTAAAGATTCTTACATCTGAGGATCCTGTTGAATATGAAATCGACGGCATAATGCAGGTTCAGATAAACCACCAGGTTGGGCTGGACTTCGCAAGGTGCTTGAGGGCCTTCCTGCGACAAGACCCCGACAAGATAATGGTGGGGGAAATACGAGACTTGGAAACTGCGCAGATAGCGGTGCAGGCATCGCTTACCGGGCACGTTGTTTTGGCGACGCTTCACACGAACGACTCTCCGGGTGCTGTGACGCGTCTGATGGATATGGGCTTGGAGCCCTACCTGATAGCGGCCTCTCTTGAGGGCGTATTGGGGCAGCGACTTGTAAGAAGGATATGCCCCACCTGCAGAACGCCCTACGAGCCCGACCAGAAGATGATAGAATTGCTCGGGGTGGATCCGGTAGAAATTGCCGACAAGCAATTCTTCTTCGGCAAGGGTTGCGCCGATTGCAACGGTTTGGGGTATCGCGGCAGACAGGGTCTATTCGAGCTGCTCTTGGTGACGGACGCGCTCAGAGACCTTATTACGGCCAAGGCGCCTACGCTTGTTCTCAAACAGAAGGCGATAGAGCTTGGAATGCGCACTTTGCGCGACGACGGCTTGCGCGCGATATTTGACGGCGCCACAACCGTGGACGAAGTTTTGAAATACACTTAATAAAGGAGCTACTGCATTATGGCAAAATACAAGTACATCGCAACCGACTCTGACGGAAGCGAATTTTCGGGTGTCATAGACGCACCGAGCGAAAGCAAGGCCAAGAGGGAACTGGCAGACAAGGGCGTCAATGTTGTCAGAATTACCGAGATGGGCGGTTTCGGAACCGGAAAGACGAAGAAGGGTTCAAAACCCCTGTTCGGAACTGGGGTCTCAAGCGCGAATGTGACGATATTTTCGCGCCAGCTGGCCACGCTTTTGAAGGCGGGTCTGCCGCTTTTAAGGGCGCTCGAGGTCATATCGAGGCAGGAGAAGAACCCCTACTTTAAAGCCATACTTGAGCACATTTCGGACAATGTGCGCACGGGTAATAAATTCTCCGACGGATTGTCGCAGCATCCCAAGGTATTCGACAAGCTCTATGTTAACATGGCGCGCGCGGGCGAAGCGGGCGGCGTGTTGGACGTTGTTCTTGACCGTCTGGCAACATTCCAAGAAAAATTGATGAAGACGACAAACAAGGTTAAGAGCGCAATGGTTTACCCGTTCGTGATTATGTTTGTGGCGGTGGCGATAGTGGTCATTTTGATGATATTCGTAGTTCCGCAGTTCCAAAAGATTTTCTCGGAAATGCTTGGAAGCGCAAAGATGCCGGCCTTGACGCAGAGTATTATAGATATATCCAACTTTATTAAAGACAGGTATATTGCCGCCATACTGATAGTGGTTGCGGTTGTTTTTGCCATAAAGTTCATACTTAAGACAAAAGTTGGCATACTTGCCAAAGACCGCTTGGCGTTGCATCTGCCAAAATTGGGGGACCTTGTGATGAAGTCTACGGTGGCGCGCTTTACGCGCACATTCGGAACGCTTCTTGCTTCGGGAGTGCCGATTTTGGAGGCGCTTACAATCACGCGCGGAACAATTAAAAACACGGTGATTTCCGATGCCCTATCGCGCGTGCACGACCGCGTAAGAGACGGTGAACCTCTTGCGGCGCCGCTCGACCAGCAAAAGATATTCCCGGCAATGGTGACGAGCATGGTTGAGGTGGGCGAAGAAACCGGCCAGCTCTCGGAAATGTTGAACAGGATAGCCGACACTTACGACGAAGAGGTTGACAACTCTGTCGGCGCTATAACGTCGGTGATTGAGCCTATAATGATAGTGTTCCTTGCGGTGGTTGTAGGAACTATCGTTATAGCTTTGTTCCTGCCTATCATCCAAATAATCAAAACCCTCACTGGGGGCTAAACCGATTAAAAAGGCTATTTTTGCAAGCGCCCGTTTTTGGGCGCTTTTTTGTTGCCGGCAAAAAGAGACATAATTTAGGAGCGCAAAAAAGAGAGCGCCGGACTTTGAAAAAATTAAAAACCGCACAGGCTGAAATACAAATTGTGCTGCCAAGCGTATGCAAACACACTGCGCGTTACATTGCGCAAACCTCAAAAAAATACACCCCAGCAAGGTTGTCATACCGCGCGCAAAAGTGCGCCAATTTCCGTCTTAGAGCAGTGCCGCAAACAAAAAGCGCCGCGGTGAAAATGTCCGCGGCGCGAGAGTCAAATTTATTGAGAATGCGTTTGCCGGCTTGGACCCCCCGAAGAACTTAGAGATTAAGCAGCCCTCCATTCGCCGCAATCAGACCCGCCTCAAGCCCTCGTATTTCGGCCAAGCCCTTCATTCTGCCTATGTATGAATAGCCCGGGTTGGGAGTGGGCGGCTTCGATAAATCATCGGCCATATCGCGGCCGTGGTCGGGCCTAAAAACTATCTTTTCGCCACAGCGCTTGGAGAGTGCGTCTTGGGCCTTCAAGAGCAACCAAACAACTTTGGCCATGAGCACAGAGCCCTCAAGGTGCCCCGCTTCAAAGAAGCTTCCGTCAGGGTCAGTCTGGGTACTGCGCAAATGAGCAACATATATTCTGTCGGAAAGGGCCTCGGCCATCCTCGGGATATCGTTCCTATTTCCGGCGCTTAGCGAACCCGTGCAAAAGCATATTGTATTGGACGGAGAGGGAACCGCATCAAACATCTGCTGAAAATCCTCCAAGCGCGATGCAATGCGCGGCAGCCCCAAAACGTCGAACGGAGGGTCGTCAGGATGTATTGCCAATATGCTTGAGCACTCCTCGGCAACCGGGCAAATCTCTTCCAAAAACAAAAATAGATTTTCCTTAAGCTTTTGCGGCCCCATTCCGTCATATCGCCCAAGCATCTTGCGGACATCCTCTATCTGAAGCCCCATCTTGCAGCCGGGAAATACGTCTATTATGGAGCGCTCAAAAGCCTTAACGGAATCGGGAGAAAGAGACTCGAAAAACTCCTTCGCAAGGGCGAGCTGCTGCGGCGGGTAGTTGGCCTCGGCCCCTTCCCTCTTCAAAAGATAAATTTCAAAGGCCGCAAATTGTACAGGGTCAAAGCGCAGGCATTGGGAGCCGTCGGGCAGCTTGTAGTGCAGGTCGGTTCGGATCCAGTCCAAAACTGGCATAAAGTTGTACACAATCTTTCTTACGCCGCATTCGGCAAGATTGCGCACGGTGTTCTTGTAGTTTTGTATATGGCGCTTGTAGTCGCCGGTGCGAAGCTTGATGTCTTCGGAAACCGGAACCGATTCGACAACGTCCCAATCCAAATTAAAGCGCCTCAGCTTGGCCTGGTGCTCCTTTATATCCGCAACCGACCACTCCTCCCCATAGGGAATTTGATGAAGCGACGTAAAAACGCCCTTCGCCCCGCTTTGAGCTATATACGACAACGGCACTGGATCGGCGTCGCCGTACCATCTAAAACCCTCTCTTAAAGGTTCCATAAAAAATCTCCAATTATATTAAACCCCGGAAAAGGCCGAGAACCCTCCGTCGATGGCAATTACCGTTCCCGTGACAAATTTCGCCGCATCGGAACACAGGTAATGCACTGTGCCAAACACTTCGTCGCAATCGCCAAAGCGCCCAAAAGGCGTCTTTTTTACTATATCCTTTCCGCGCTCCGTCAGCGAACCGTCTGGATTTGTCAGCAAAGTTCTATTCTGGCTGCTTATAAAGAAGCCAGGCGCAACCGCGTTGACGCGCACGCCCTCGCCTATCTTCTTGGCAAACTCTACCGCCAACCACTTTGTGAGATTGTCTATTCCCGCCTTAGCATTGGAATATCCAAATACCCGCGTGACCGCCGACTGCGCCGTCATCGACGAAAAATTTACCACGCATCCGCGCTTCGTGCGCTCGAAAGCCTTGCAAAATACGAGAGTCGGCAAAACCGTTCCGCGCAGGTTTAGGTCTAAGACGCTGCTCCACGCCGACACGTCCAAATCGAAAAACGACGCATCCGGGCCTATAACCGCACCCGGCTGGTTTCCGCCGGCGCCGTTGACCAAAACTTCAACGTCGCCCCATTTTTCAACCACAGTGTCGCGCGCCTTTTCAAGAGAGCCCCTGTCCAAAACGTCGCACTCCACCGCAAGCACGTCCAACCCGTTCTCGGCGGCAAACTTTTCCGCCTCGCCAAGCTTCTGCTTGTTGCGCCCCAAAAAGGCTACCTTCGCCCCGCAACCCGCCAGATAACGCGCCGTGGCACCAGCCAATACGCCGGTTGCCCCAGTGACAACAATCACCTTTCCGCTTATGTCAAAAAGATTTTTCATTTTCATTCCAAGTTAAAAAATTAAGCCTTTCTGCGCGCCGCCATCACAAAATAGCTTGCCACAACAAGCAGCAGGAAAGCCGCAAAGGCCACCGGGCCCCATATGCCCAAACTCGACCACAAAACCCAAAGGCTTGCCACGCAGCTTGCCGCCACCGAACACGACATCAGCACGTTCCACACAACGCGCTTGATTCCGCGCGGCTGCGATTGCTTCATTATTCTGGCGCTGTTCATTATCACCAGGAACGCCCCGTACGCTATCGGCAGCAACACCATCGCCATCACGCCCGCGTATATGACAAGCCACATGCGCGCGCCCGCGCAGAACCGCGATATCACCGCGCTGACCACTATCAGAGACGACCCAATCAAGTTCCACTTCGCCCCCTTCTTGCCCAATATTTCTGCAAAGCACAACCCGCAAATGAGCATGTTCATCAATATTGCGTTCATCGCCATTCCCAGCACCCCGAAGCCAAATATGTACCTGGCAACCTCGTCGCCAACAAGGGGTACCAATGTCTCCGACAAATTCGAGGCGTCGCGCTTAACAAGCATGGCGGCCATTTCCTTCTCCTGGCTGGAAAGCCCGTTGCGCGCGGCGTCTTTTTGAACCTCGGTGAGTGCGGCAAATTTTTCCGCGCCCATAACTTTCGAGACGCGCTCGTCAAGCAGCGCCACATAGGGTTTCACCAAATTGCGCGCCGGCACAACCTGTTTGCCGTCGACAACCGCATACACAAGCGCCCCGTTCTCAACCCTCGATATCGCCAACCCTTCGGCGGGCTTTGCGTGGAACTGCGAGGCCGAAGCCACCACTATGCACGAAGTAGCCACAAAAAATGGAACAAACAGCCCCGTGGCCAAATCGAATATCGCCAACCCTCTGAAATCCTTATTCCAGCCCTTTTTAAGCATCGAATAGGGGAACAGGAATGTCATGTTTATCCCTATGGCCATTGCCGCCGCGCTGATAACAACAGAGCGTTGCTGGTCAACTATCATTGCAGACCAGAACTGTTTTCCCTCTGCACCAAGGCGGTTTAAATATTCCATAAAATCGTCCGACGGCTCAGAAAGCACCGAAAAGTTCGGGATAAAGCCCTCCCAAACGCGCTTCCAGTCTATTTCCCCGCCCAAGGTCAAGCTTATCACCACGCCAAAGAAGCAGACCACTATTGCCGCCACAGAGAGTTTTATTATGCGTTCAAAAATTTTCACCCAGCTTCCGCCGACCGCATACATGGCAACCATGGTCATGGCAATTGCAAATAAAACCGCCGTTATTATAACCTCTGTAGTCTTTGAGACCTCTCCGACAGTGGTTATGTTCTGGGTGACTGCCGCCACCCCCAACGCAAATTGCGGCATAGCAAACACGAAGCACGACAACATAGACCCTATTGCCCAGCCATAGCCGAGAATCGGGCTTATCTGCTTATTTATGGCAACCATCGGCCTGCTTGATATCGACAGCGTCACATAGGAAATTGCGCTCAGCATAATTATGCCCAATATCATCGCAAAGGGCTGCAGCCACATGAACCCGAATCCGCCCAACACGCCCAAATACAAGGCCGACGCCAGAGAACCGCCGCCCAATGTTGTCGCGCTCTGCATCCAGCCGGGCCCGGAAAATTTTGTAAACACTCCCAAAAGAGGCAAAACGCCTTTCCTTCTCGCCTCCACTATTTCTTTGCGCTGCGCCTCCAGCTGCGGATTGTCCAATATTTCTGCCATAAGTTTTTCCTATTTAAACCTTGTTTTAGCTGTTTACCCCAAAGGGGCGCCGCGCCTCCCCTGTCGGAAGTGCGCCCCGAAATACCTTACCTGCCGGCCCTCGCCGCATCGGCCTTCTCCTGCGCCAAAAGCGACAGCTCCGCCGCGGCAAAAGCGTGCTCTTGCGTCATTGCATTTTCCGTTCCGTTCAATATATCCAGCACGAATTTTCCGAAAAACGGGAAGCCCATTCCCAAACAGTCTATGCGCTCAATTCCGCGCCCGTCGGTCACATAGAGAACCTGCGACGGATTACCCTCCCGCGAATAGTCTATATACTTGCGTATCTCTATGTACCCTTCCGTTCCCATTATGACGGTTCGCCCGTCTCCCCACACGGGAAGGCCGTCCGGCGTAAACCAGTCCACGCGGCAAAAGCCGGAGGCACCGTTGTCAAGCCGCACAACCGCCTCTCCGAAATCCTCCAACTCGGGATTGTCCGGGTTGTTTATGTTGTCAACGCGCGCATATTCTACAGTTCCGCCCTCCGCGCCCGAAAATTCCAAAAACTGCTCGAATTGGTGCGAGCCTATATCGCACAAAATTCCGCCATACTCCGCCTTTTTAAAAAACCACCCCGGGCGCGCCGCCTTGGAAAGCCTGTGCGGCGCCAAAATCGTGACCTGCACAACCCTGCCTATGCGCCCGCTTTTTATAAGCTCATTGGCCTTTTCGGCGGCCTCGTTGTGAATACGCTCCGCATAGTAGGGCATATACTTCAAGCCGGTCTTGGCAGTCAAATCGCGCGCCTTTGCAAGCTGCTGAAGCGACGTAAACGGGGGCTTGTCCACAAAAAAGTGCTTGCCGGCATTTAAGGCCGCCTCTCCCATATCGAAGCGCCGCGCCGGTATTCCCGCATTGGCAACAAGCTTCACCTGGCAGTCCGACAAAATCTCGTCCAAACTTCCCGCAACCTTCACCCCAGGAAACCTCTTCTTGAACTCCACGATTTTTGCGGCATCGGGGTCGTACACAAACTTGCACTCCGCCCCTGCGTTTATCAGGCCCTGAGTCTGCGCATATATGTGCCCGTGGTCCAAGCCCGCAACCGCAAAAAATAAATCGCCCTCGCCGATGACCTTGCAGGCGCCGCCGTCGGGAACGTAATCGTAACCTGTACTGTGCTTCGACATCGCCCGCCCCTACCTGAAGGATTTCTGGAAATCCACTATGAAATCCGTCTTGGGGTTCTGCCTCAGCACGCTTCCGGCCATCTTTTCCTCAAGCTTTGCCTTGTACTCGGCGTCGCAAATCGGCAGCGAAACGTCAGCATTATTCCAAGACGACAGAAGCATCGCGTTTGCTATCTGCAAAGAAAGCATTCCCTGCTCCGGCCCGTATTCAAGCGCGCACTTTCCCTCTATCGCGCCCACAAAGTTGGACACAACCCCAACATGCTGCGGCCCGACACCGTCAAACTTCTCCACCGTAACCTCCGTCTCGGGAGAGCCGAACATGTACTTTGTATTTGCCGTATATTCGGAAATAGAGCCGTCCTTGTAGCGAGTTATCGAAAGCTCCCCGCCGGCGGCAACAAGAAAGCCCCTGTCGCAGGCTATCACAAGCCTGTTTTCGCCGGGATGCTCGCCAGTCGATGTCGCAAACGTGGCACTCAGGCCGCCGCCATATTGCATGTGGCACGAAACTTCGTCTTCAACCTCTATATTGTGGTACTTCCCATACTCGCACCACGCCCGCAAAGATTTCGGCAGGCCGAACACCCACGCTATTATGTCGATGTTGTGGATCGACTGGTTTATCAGCGCTCCCCCGGCCTCTCCCTTCCAAGTGCCGCGCCACGGGCTGGACGTGAAATATATGTCCGGGCGGTACCAATTTGTCATCGTCCACGAAAACCTGTTTACCTTTCCCAAGCTTCCGCCCTTTATAAGCTCCCTTATGCGCGCGTAAAGCGGGGTTGTTCTCTGGTTGAGCATAACGGCGCAAACTTTGCCCGATTTCTTGGCTATGTCCTCCAAAGCCGCGGCATCGGCCGTACAAAGGGCTATAGGCTTTTCAACCAATACGTGCTTTCCGGCGGCAAGAACCTTCTGCGCCAAAGGAAAGTGTGTAAAAGACGGCGTGGACACTATCGCGGCGTCAATATCCGCCTGTCTGAGCATATCGTCCACATCCGGGTAAATTTTTATACCGCCATACTTTGGGTCTGTGACGGGTTTTTGTTCGCAAACGCACTCCAGGCGCGCTCCCGGGATCTTCCCGGACAACAAATTATCAGCGTGCATCGAACCTATTGGCCCAAGCCCTATGACTCCTATCTTTACCACCGTTTATCCTTTGTTTTGTTGTTAAACCGCACTCAGCTCCGCACCGTTTCGCGCGCTCCGCCACCCGCACGCGCCGCGGCCGCTAAAAGCAAAAATACTCCTTGGCGTTTTTGTAAGACACCCTCTCGACAAGTTCGCCCACAAGGTCGAAATCGTCCGGCAGCAGGCCCTTCTCCATCTCCGTCCCAAGAATGTTGCAAAGTATGCGCCTGTAATACTCGTGGCGCGCATACGACAGGAAGGAACGCGAATCCGTAAGCATGCCTACGCACCTGTACAGCAAAGACAGATTTGAAACGGCCTCCAAATTTCTGCTTATGCCGTCGATATTGTCCAAGAACCACCAGCCGGCCCCAAGCTGTATCTTTCCGGGGCAGTCGCTGTTTTGGAAGTTGCCCAACATAGAGCCAAGCATCTCGTTGTCCTTGGGGTTTATGTTGTATATTATGGTGCGCCCAAGCTTGCCTATTGAATCGAGCCTGTCCAAATGCTTTGAAAGCGAAAGCGCGTAGTTGGACTCACCTATCGAGTCGAAACCCGTGTCAGGGCCAAGCTTATCGAACATTCTGGAATTGTTGTTGCGCATGGGCCCTATGTGCAGCTGGCGCGTCCAGCCCGCGTCGTAGTCCATTGCCGCGCACTCGAGCAGCAGCGCCGATTTAAACGCGTGTATTTCGTCGTCGTCTATCATCTCGCTGCTTGAGGTCACCTTTTTAAACGTGTCCTCAAGCTCGTAATAAAAGGCGTTTTTATAGTGCACAGTTCCAAGGCCGTAGTCGGAAATCCTGCAGCCCAAAGAATGGAAGTAGTCGTGCCTGCGCTTTATCGCAGTGAGCAGATCGTCGTAAGAGCGTATCTCCATTCCGGCGGCCTTCTCAAGCTTGCCCAAATATTCCGTGTAGGTCTTGTGGTCTTCTATAGCAAAAGCCTTGTCGGGCCTGAAGGTTGGCAAAACCTTCACCTCAAAGCCCTCCTGCGATATCTTTTTGTGCCAGCACAAATCGGACGTTGGGTCGTCTGTGGTGCAGACGGTCTCAACATTGCTTTTCCTCATCAACTCGCGCGCTGAAAGGCTTGAAAGGCGCTCATTTGCCCTGTTCCATATTTCCTCGGCGGTATTGCCGTTTAAAAGTTTGTCGTCTATGCCGAAATAGCGCGCCAGCTCAAGGTGGCACCAATGGTACATCGGGTTGCGCAACATGTGCGCAAGCGCTTCGGCAAATTTTTGAAATTTCTCCCTGTCGGGGGCGTCTCCGGTACAGTACTTCTCGTCTATGCCGTCGCTCCTCATGGCGCGCCATTTATAATGGTCGCCGCCCAGCCATATCTGGGTTATATTTTCCCACTTCTTGTCCTCGGCAACCTCCTTGGGGTCAAGATGGCAGTGGAAATCTATCAGCGGCTGTTTCTCCGCGTACTCGTGGTACAACTTGCGCGAATATTCGTTCTGTAAAAGAAAATCCTCGTGGATAAATTTTTTCATTGACCCGAATCCTCTCAAACGTTTGAGTATAGTCAAGTCAAATATCCTAACGCCGCGGGAACGGTTGTCAATTTTTTAGATGAAATCCACGCAAAAAGACATAGCCCTAAAGCTTGGGGTGTCAACGTCGCTCGTATCGAGGGTGCTTTCCGGGCAGGCGCACAGGATAGGTGTCAGCCAGCGCAGAATAGACAGCATTCTAAAGCTTGCGGAGGAAATGAACTATGTTCCCTCTCCAGCCGCACTGATGCTTAAGGGCAAGAAAACGCAAACCATAGGGATTGTCGTTTACGACTTTAAAAACCCGTACTTTACCGCCCTTCTTACCGAATTTCAGAAGCTTGCGCACGACAACAAGTATTCGCTTCTGCTCGTCGGTTTTCCGGAGAGGATTCCCGAACGCTCAAATTTGATTCCCCTGTACAAACACTCTGTTGACGGCGTCATAGTTTTGGGCAGTTATTGCGACCTTGACTGGATTGACGACTTCAAAAACAAGCCAGTTGCCAGAATAGGGCACGGCGCCGAAGACAAGCGCCTGTGGCTGTCGGTATCCGTCGACGAAGACGACGCCATGGATAAAATTCTTTCCCACTTGGCCTCGGATGTTTGCGCCAAGAGCGTATGCTTTGCCTACAAGCCCATTGAGATATACCAGCAGCGCAAATTGGCCTTTCAAAAGGCCGCCGAAAAATTCGACATAGAGGTGTCTTTTGAGCGGGACAACGGCGCCGGCGGCGAATTTTGTACCGGCAAGGCAATAGGCAAATCCATTTTGCAAAAGGGCAAACTTCCCGACGCCGTTGTGTGCGCCAACGACACTTTCGCCATGGGCGTGATATCGGCACTTTCGGAAGGGGGAGTCGCGGCGGGCAAGGACATTGCCGTGGTTGGTTTCGACGATCTCCCCGCCTCGTCAAATTACATACCCACCATAACCTCCTTTCGCCAGCCGTTGAAAGAGTATGCCGAATTCTGTTTTGAGGCAATAATCTCTGAAAAACCCATGGGCGTAAGAAGCATACGCGGCCAATTTGTCCCAAGGCAAAGTTCCGCGCTAAAAAAGCATTAGGCAGTCAATGGGCGGGCGTTTCCATGCCAAACATAATTTTTTAATAAAATATATTACGCGCAAAATTTTTGTATTTTTTTAATTTTTTAAAAAACTTCTTACCGCGCGGCTTAAAGTTGCGCCTTCCCACGCGCAATGGCATTTCAGCTAAAAGAGAAACGGGCCAATACGGGATGCGGGCAGTAAAAAATACCGCAAAAAAATGCGGCAAAAATAGATTTAAAAACGCAAAAAAGACCGCCACAAAAAACGCCCTTTCGTTTTTTCAAACTTTTGGCAGGTCGCAAAACCGCCCGCAACCACAAAACGCGCACCCCCAAAAGGGACGTAAATGCGCAATTTATTCCACCACGCCGTGCGAAAGCGTAAGTGCCCTTGAAGTGCGCTTGGCAAAATCCGGATTGTGCGTTATCAAGAGCAGCGAAGCCCCCTCCCGCGAACACAGCGACAGCAGCATGTCCATCACCGACTCCGCTGTTGATTCGTCCAAATTTCCCGTGGGCTCGTCCGCTAAAATTATCCTCGGCGCGTTTACCAGTGCCCTTGCAACCGCCACTCTCTGCTTTTCCCCTCCCGACAACTGCGAGGGCAAATGCCCCGCCCTGTGCCCAAGCCCGACAGCTTCCAGAAGCTCTTTTGCGCGGGCGCGCGCGGCTTTCCCAAACTTGCCGCAAATGCGCGCGGCAAGCTCCACATTCTGCAAGGCGTTAAGCTCCGGGACAAGGCAGTAATTCTGGAATACAAAGCCCATAAAGCCGCTTCTCAGCGCGGCCTGCTTCCCGTTCGAGAGGTTGTCAACCCTCTCGGCGTTCCAAAATATTTTTCCCGCGCTTGGTGACTCGAGCCCCGAAAGCACATTCATCAGGGTGGTCTTTCCCGCGCCGCTCTCGCCGCGCAGGCTCACGCTCTCACCGCGGGCAATTCGCATGGACAAGCCTTTGAGCACCTCAATTTTATCGCCGTTCGGAGAGCGGAAAAATTTTCCCACCCCAACCGCCTCGAGGATCGCCCCGCCGGCCGCTCCCTCAAGATTTGCACCGCTATTCATTGCGCATAGCCTCCGAAGCCTTCAGGCGCGCCGCGCGCACCGCGGGCAAAAACCCCGCCGCCGTGCACAGCACAATTGCAAACGCGCACGCCCTCAACGCGTCTCCAAGTTCGTATTTAACCGGTAAATGGGCAAAGTGGTAAAATTCTATAAGAGACTCCCTGCCCACCACAAATTCCACTATTGGCTCCCTGAAATGCAGTATCAGCCACGTCAGCCCTAAACCGCACAGCGAGCCAAACACACCTATCATAAAGCCCTGCAGGCAATACATCATCGCTATTTGCACAGGCCTTGCGCCCATCGCCCCAAACAATCCAATCTCGCGCGTCTTCCTCAACACCGAGGTGTACAGCGATATGCAAATGGAAAACGACGCCACTATTATTATCAGCACTATTATCAGCGACATCATAACCTTTTCCATCTTTATTATCCGCAAGAAAGCCTCGTTGCTGTCGAGCCACGTCGACACCGTAAGCGGGCGCTCCACGGCGTTCTTGCCCACCTTTTCAACCCAGTCCGAGCAGTCAACACCTTCGCCCAAGCGGAGAATTATCGAATGCACTCCCCCGCCCAAGCCGTATAAATCCTGCATTCTGCGAAGAGAGACAAGCGCCACGTTTGAGTCCACCTCAGAATAGTCCGTTGCCAGCAATCCCACAACTTTCAGGCGCACCGGCATGGGAACTTCGTCGTTTTTTAGTTTGTCAAGCATGACGGGGGAAAATACCTCCACGCTGTCCCCAACGCTTATGCCCATCGAAGCCCCAAGGCGCTGCCCCACTATTACAGAGTCGTCGTCGAGGTCGTCCACCGACCCCATTCTTATAAACGACTTTTCCCTTATCGGCAACGCGCATTCCCCCGATACCGTATCATAGCTTCTCAGCGCCGGAAACGACGGAACATTTTCAAAGAGCATCATTACCGGCCCGCCCGCCATAAGCTCAACCTCCGAGACCCCGCCAAGCTTTTTAAGCCTCAACTTCAACTCCCGCGCGTTCTCTATCGGGCGCCCCCTGTTGCGTATGAGAACATCGCCCGTCGTATCCCTCAATTTTTCCGCTATCTGTGCGTGGAAGCCGTTCATTACGCTCTGCGTGCCAAACAGCCCCAATATTCCAAGCGCCACGCCAAGAACCGACACAACCGCAAAAAAAGACACCACCTTTCCGCTCGGGAAAAGCTGTTTAAAAGCTATGTACAGCCACCACTTCATAGTGTTCCGCCGCGCGCCGGACAAGGCCGCGCCTACCCCGCGTCTTTATTCGACCCCGAAGCCTCGGCCCTGCCGGTGTCGGGCTTGAGCGACGGAAACAATATCGTGTCCCTTATGTTCGCGGCGCCCGTTAAAAGTATCACAAGCCTGTCTATGCCAACGCCCATGCCGCCGGCAGGGGGCATGCCGTATTCGAGAGCCGTCAAAAAGTCCTCGTCCAAATTCTGCTTTTCCTCTCCCACCTGCGCCTCGAACATCTCTCGCTGGATAAACGGATCGTTTTGCTCGCTGTATGCGGGCGCTATCTCCTGCCCGTTTATGCAAAGCTCGAACACGTCCAACACATTGGGATTGTCCTTGTTTAGCTTGGCAAGCGGGCACAATTGGCGCGGTATCTGCGTGACAAAAGTTGGCTGAATCAAGTTAGGCTCAACAAGCTTTCCGTAGACGTCGTCGGTTATTTCGTGGTCCTCCAGCTTCGGATCCACGCTTATTTTCAAGGAATTGTCGGATATAAACTTCTCGTACACGCGCATTTTTTCGTCGCGCGAATATTCAAACCAGTGTTCGTGGCCTATGGCCTGCTTTACAAGCTCGGAATAGGTGACCTCGCGCCACTCTCCGCCAAGCTCTATCGTTCCGCCGTCGGCGCGCTCAATCGTGGTTGTGCCAAGAATGTTCTTGCATATGCTTAAAATCATGGAGCGTATCATCTCCATCATGCCGCGGTAGTCGCTGTACGCCTGGTAAACCTCAAGCATTGTGAATTCAGGGTTGTGCTTTCTGTCCAAGCCCTCGTTTCTGAAAACGCGGCTCATCTCGAACACTCTGTCAAAACCTCCAACAAGCATGCGCTTCAGGTAGAGCTCCAAGGCTATGCGCAAATAGAACGTGCAGTCCAAGGCGTTGAAGTGCGTAATAAACGGGCGCGCCGCCGCGCCGCCGGCAATGGCGTTCAGGCACGGCGTCTCAACCTCCACAAAACCACGCTCCCACAAAAATTCGCGTATCTGCCTGACTATCCTGCTGCGCAGGAAAAACCTCTTGCGGGAATCCTGGTTTACAATCAGGTCAAGGTAGCGCTGCCTGTACCTCTGCTCGTCGTCCGTAAGCCCGTGCCACTTCTCGGGGAGCGGGCGCAGACTCTTGGAAAGCATCTTGTACTCGGAAACGCGCACGGTAATTTCGCCCGTCTTGGTTTTGAAAAGTTTTCCGCGCGCGCCTATGATGTCGCCTATGTCTATGTTCTTTTTAAAATCGTCGTTATACACGCCCTCGGGAAGGGCGTCGCGCGAGACGTACAACTGTATTATGCCGTCGCGGTCCAATATTTTCAGGAAACTGGCCTTGCCCATCAGCCTGTAAACCAGTATGCGCCCGGCAACGCTTACCTCGTGCTGGGAATTTTCGCCTTCGGGCGTGTTGGGGTCGAAAGACTCGACGGCCTCCTTGCTTGTGTGCGTCTGCTTCCATTCGGCGCGGAACGGGTCAAACCCGCCCGCGCGCATTCTGTCAAGCTTTCCCTTGCGCACGGCGTAGAGGTCGTGCGAGTTGTCTGCGGCTGAATTAGTTTCGTTCATCGTCGTAAAAAAATATTCCCGCCCCGCCTGTCCGAACGCGCGGAGGCGTCTGCGCGATTATCTTGCCCTTATTGCCACATTTGCAAAAATTGGCAAGTTTTTATCTTGCTCCACCGCCGGGAACGGAAAAATTTGTCCCAAAATCAGCGGATATTTCCGCGGCGGCTTTTTAAGCAATTTTTGGGCGGAGGACGCCTGCAAGCAAGGGTTCCCATTTTCCGATGGCGCAAGCTATGCAAACATGCGCAGATTTCTCCAATAAAAAAACGGCTTTCCCACCCGCGCGGGCAAAGCACTTTTTTTGTTGAGCCCAAAGCCCGCCAAACTATCTTTCCCAACCATGGAATTTGCAGACACCCACGCGCACCTCGACTATTTTTCAAAGAACGGCTCTCTCGAAAGCGTTCTTGAAAGAGCCTTCTCCTCCGGAGTAGGGCGCATTGTGGCGTGCTCCACAAACCCTTCGGATTGGCCGCTATACAGGACGCTTTCCGACAAGTTTCCAGAAAACATATACTGGCAGGTTGGGATACACCCGTCCGACATCGACGAAAGCTCGCTGCATTTTGCCGAGGCCTTAAGCTCTTACTTTTCCGACAGCAAGCCCCCCGTTGCAATCGGGGAAATAGGCCTTGACTATTACCGCCTTCCGGGCGATTCCGAAGCCTCTGAAAAAATTGTTTCCGCCCAACGCCAGCTTTTCCGCCGCCAACTTGAATTTGCAAAAGACCTGAACTGCAAAGTCTGCGTCCATGCAAGGGACAGCCTTGGCGATTGCATTGAAGACATCTCCTCAGTTGGGGTGGATTTTTCAAACGTCGTCTTCCACTGTTTCAGCGGCTCTGCGGAGCAGGTCAAACGCCTTAACGCCCTTGGCGCGCGCGCCTCTTTTACGGGCATAATAACTTACAAATCCGCTGAGCAGATGCGCCGGGCCATGCTGGCGCAGGGGCTTGAAAGGGTCATGTTTGAAACCGACTGCCCATACCTTGCCCCCATGCCGCACAGGGGCAAGACAAACGAACCGTCGCTCCTGCCGCTTGTGGTAAGGGCGGCCGCGGAAATTTTTTCCATTTCCGCCGAAGACATGGCTAAAATTTCCCTGCTAAATTCAAGGGAGTTTTTCGGCATTTAGCCGAAGCACTATTGAATGCGCGCGGGCCCGTCACTTTTGGGGGATTAGCTCCACAACTATTTTTCCCTTTTGGAAGGGCGCAAACTTTCCCGAAAAAGTTGCCAAGCTGTTGTCGGGATTTTTAGTGTCCCACGAATTTCCGCTGTCCGCCGACAAGATTTCCGCCTTGAAATTCGACGGCGAAACCAGCTTAGCCAAAAGCGTCTTCCCGCTTGGAGCGGTGATCTTTATCGTTTTTGAGTCCAGCACGCGCGCGTCTTTATGGGTGCACATTGTCCACCTGATTTCCGAGTCCTTGCCAGCATTTTCCACAGTGTCCTCAACGCGCAAAAACTTCCCGTCTTCCAAGGAAACCGTGCGGGCGCTCTTTTTGAAAGCCGGGGCGTACAACGCCCCCGTATCCAGGCTTGCCGACACCCTGTTTCCGGAAACCCTCGGCGGCTCCAAACGCAAGAATGCGTACGGGTTTATTAGGCTTGAATTTACCGTAAGCATGTTGTGCACATAGTTTGTGTAGCGCCACACCTTCCACCTGTCGCTCGTTGGGGAATAGCCCCAGATATTCATCTTAAGCCGTTCAAGGGAATTGTGGTCCTGGGCGCCCAAATCGAAAGCCCAACGCTCGCCAAGCGCGTCGAATACAAAGCTCGACGCGTCCATGTGCCCGTGGTTTGTGGAAGCCTTGCCGCCCTTTATTCCGAAAAACAAGTCTTCCTTTTCCCAGCCGGTGCGCGCCAAAATGACGGGGCTTTCCCCGTCGAGAAAAGAATAAACCTTTTCCTTGGGCGCCTTCACGGAATCAAAATCTGTGTCCGACGCGTATATGAGCGAAAATAATCCTTGAAATCCGCCCGAGCGAACTTTTCCAGGCTCGTAAAATTTCTTCTCGTCATACAGCAGGGACGGATCGTTTGTTTTTTTTGCAAAAAACAGCAGTAGCGGATTTCCCCCTTTTCCTAACCACGAGTCGTAATAATTGAAGGCCATGCCGCTGGGGCCCAGCATTGCGGTCATGTATTTTGCGCTTTTCAAAAGGGCGGGATATTTCTCGTAAAGGCCCGCGTCGGTCCCAAGCGCGCTGACAAGCGCCTGTTGCAAATAGACCTGATAGCTTGTCCCATAGGTCCAATATCCGTAGCCTTCGACATACGCGCCGTCCTTTGAATAGCAGTCTCTCAGGCCCCTCTCGACGTCGCTTGCGGCCTCGCGCACAACCTTGCCGCAAAGCTCCGGATTGGTCTCGTAAATTGCGAGCGCCGCGCACAGCATGCCCGAATTGCAAACCTGGTTCCAGTTGCTTACATGCCTGGAGGCGCGCCAAAAATATTTTCTGGCGTAGAGCTCTTTCAGGGCCTTCCGCTCTATTTCCCCGGCTATGAGTTTTTTGGTTTCGGCATCAAAGGCGTCGTAAAACCAGTCGTAGGCAATCGCGAAAGCAAAGGCCATTTCGGCGGTGTCGAGAAAGTGGCTAGGATTCCAATCCTTAAACTCCGCCACCTTGCGTATTTCCTTCTCGGCGCGCTCAGGGTAGGCCTTATCGCCGGTCATGCGCCATGCGTAGCCCCAAAAGGCCATTCTCTGCACCATGTCCCTGCTTGTGTGCAAAATGCGCATTCCAATCTGGTTGCGCTCCAAAGGCGGCTTTTTAAGCATTGCCTTGGCTGAATTCAATATGGCGTCGTTTAGCGCCTTAAGCCCTGGGCGCGTGGAGATATTCTGCTTTATTGTGCCCTCCGCGCCCGCCTTCATAAACAGCCGCGGGTGCGGCGCAATCTTTGAGAAATCCAGACTGTCCGCCGCGCAGGCAATAGAAACGCTCGCGGCAAAAACCGCCGCAATTAAACTTATCTTTTTCATTTATTTCCCCCGTTTTGTTTAAATTCCGCAGCCTCCTTAGGGATCATTTCCACCACAATTTCCGCCCGCTGCGACGGCTCCAAACACCCCTCAAACCCCGCAAAAGCCCTGCCGGGATTTTCGGCATCCCAGGCGTTTTCAGACTTTGCCGAAACAATTTTGGCCTCAAAATTTTTCGGGGAAACCAGCCTGATGAGCATTTTTGCCCCTTTCGGCGATACAACCTCTATTTCGCGCTTATTGACAACTCTGGAAGTGTCGTATGTGCACGCATTCCAGCGCACCTTTGATCTCTCCGGGCCGTTTTCCAAGATGTCACGCACCTCCAATTTTTCCGAATCAACAACGCGCATTTTCCTTGTGGCGGATTTCAGTTTCGGAGTGTACAATTCCGTCAGATCGAGATCCGCCCCAAAAGCGTTTTTGTCGGAATAGGCGCGCACAATCTTGGCGAATCCATCCACATTAATATGGGAACCGTCCACTGCAGGAATATTGTGGGCAAGGTTGTTGTAGCGAAACACTTTCCACCTGTCGCTGTTTTGGCGGAAATCCCATATGCGCATCCCGAGCTTTTCAAGCGAATAGTAGTTTTGGAGCCCGAGGTCATAAATCCAGCGCTCTCCCAACGCGTCGAATACAAAACTCCCGCCGTCCATATGCGCATGGCTCGAGGTTGCCTTCCCGCCCTTTACCCCAAGATACAATGCCCCGTCGTCCCAACCGGTACGCCCCAAAAACAGCGGAACGTCGGAATCGGCATCTATCCAAAAATTTTGTTCCGGTTTTTTTTCGGGCGGAACTTCCCCGGGCGAAAGTATAAAATATTCAAGGCACGAAACGTCTTTGTAAAAGTTCCGCCTGGGAAAGTCTTTATACCGCGAAAACATTAGCGAGCCGTCTCCCGTCTTGCGGGCGAAATAAAGCATAAGGGGCAGTTTGCCCGGCTTTTCCCCAGAATCTGAATAGTTGAACGTCTTTCCGCTGGGACCCACCATGTGGCCTATAAATTTTGCGCTCTCAAGAAACCTCGGGTAGGCCTTGCAAAAGCCCAAGTCAGTCCCGAACGCGCTTTCCAACGCCCCAAGGAACCTTGCGTGGAAACCTGCCCCGTAATTCCAATATCCAAGACCCTCAAGATAACTGCCCTTCGCCGAGAAGCAATCCAGTGTCCCTTTCTGTATGCACCCGAGCCTGTCCAATATAACCCTGCCGCAACGTTCGGGATTCTCCTCGTATATGGACAGCGCCCCCCACAGTATTCCCCCCGAGCAAACTTGGCGCCTGTTGTTGACTTTTTTCCCGTACATCCAGCCCGCCCTTTTAGGTATCGCAAGCAGGCCTTTTTTCTCTATTTCCGACGCTATGAGTTTTTTTGTGCCGCCGTCAAAGGCATCGTAAAACCAGTCATACGCCACCGCAAACGCCGCGGCCATCGTGGCGGTATCGAGAAAATGTTTCGGGTTCCAATCCTCGAATTTTGCAAGCTGCTCTATTTCCGCCCTTGCGCGCTCAGGGAAGGATTTATCGCGCGTGGTTATCCAGGCATATCCCCACAAGAGCATACGCCTAAGTTCCTCGCCCGAATTGGTCATCCTGAAGCCCTCATCCTTCCTATCGGGGGGATATTTTTT
>CASEFZ010000093.1 GCA_949287395.1 uncultured Verrucomicrobiota bacterium | reverse complement strand
CACATCGAGCCTATCAGGGAACAAGTCCGCTATCGCCACAAATTTGACCGCGCCGTTCGCCGCCGCAAGCATGTCGCCTACCGCGCCCAATCCGCGCCCGCTGCAGCCAATCAAGCCAACCTTCAGTTGCGATTTCTTGCCCTCGGCCCATGAATATCTCGGCAAAGCTGCCAACGCCCCAAGCGCCGCAGCCGACTTTATTGCTTCACGTCTATCCATCTCTACTCCCGTCAGTTATTACTTTAATTACAAATTAAACCATATCGTCAAGCTTCCGATACGCCTCCAAAACCTTCAAATCTCCCTCTTTGCCCTTCACGCTCTGGCCGTGCTCAAGCCCTATTATCCCGTCCCACTTTTTCCGCTTCAAAAGCGCCATCAGCCACCTGTAGTCAATCTCTCCCGTAAACGGTTCTTTCCGGCTGGGAGAATCCGAAAAATGGAACGCCCCAATTTGGCGCCATACCTTCTCGTCTTCCAAAGATTTCAGCGTTCCCGTCTGCATATGCTCGTGAAATATATCAAACAATATCTTGCAATTTGGGCTTCCCACATCTTCGGCAACCTTTGCCCCCAAAGTGGCGTTATCAAAATAAATATTCGGATGGCTTTTCAAATTTAGCGGCTCTATCAATGCAGTAAATCCGTTTCTGGCACAGTGAGTTGCACAGAACCGCATGTTTTCCACAACGTTCTCATACTGTTTTTCCGGCGGCAAATTTGCATCTTTAGTACCGGCACCTATAATAAAGGCCCTGCTGCCAAGCCGGCGCAAAACGGCAAAAGTTGCCTCCATTTGCTCAATCAATAAATCACGAATAGCCGACCTTCCTCGAATGGTTTTACCGTCGCTAAACTTAAAACACTCTCCGCTCATAAGCGGAGAATCTTTCTCGTTCATGGCGCTGCAACCGCCCATTTCAAGCCCCACTTGGGCCGCAAATTCGCCTATGGAAAGCTGCTTGTCTATATCCTTTGACGAATATTTCACCATCGGCTGTATAAAAAAAGCCCCCTCGAGAGCCGTGAACCCATGCTCCTTAAGCCAGCGCATTCTGCCAAGTTCGCCTCCGCCCCGCGCGACATTCCTGAACAAGCCAGAGCGCGGCGCAAACTTCATCTTGAACTTTCGGGCCTGCGAAGATGACTTCGCCGCGTTTTTGTCAGAAGCCCCCGCCGAAGCACACCCCGCAACGGAAAGCGCGGCAAACCCGGCTCCGGCCCTCGCCATGGCACTTATAAAATCCCTTCTGTCCATCAATCCCCCCTAAAAAACAATATACATATACCACCCCGCGCGACGTGTACCCTAATCTTCAACATCGCATCCGCAAATGCACTGTCAATATAAGAAAAACAACCCCCATGCGTCAAGCTTCTATTTATCAAGCATAAAAAAGCCCGAGCCAAACACAGACCCGGGCTTTTTTGATAACGCCAAAATTTACATCCTCTTAGCGCGCCTGTACAAAGCCGCAAACAACGCCAAAGCCCCAAAGAATACAGCATATTCGGCGGGTTCCGGCACCGCTATCGTCACCTGCGAACCGTTCAAACTGACATCGTATCCTACGGCAGTTATGTCAAACTTGCTCCAGTCGACAACCCCAGCGTCAACCAAATTCGCCAAATCCAACGTAAGCGAATTCCCCTCGCCAAACGCCGCCGAGTCTACATCAAACACCAAACTCCCAAACGAACCGTCATCAGACGTTATCGACGCGCCTTCTATCTTCGCAAAATCCGTCGCGCTTGCTATTCCCAACACTATCTGGGAACCGCCGTTTAGCTCTATCACCCCTTCTGTGACAACAGAACTTCCCGCCTCAACGCTCACAACCTCCGCATTCGATACCCACGAACTGCCCAAATTGAGAGTGCTGTCCTCAACCACACTCACCGTGCCGTTTATTGCCGACACATCGCACTGCAACTTCAGCGTTCCGCCGCCTATAAGCTTTATGCCGGCCTTCTGCCCGGAAACAGCCTGCATCTTTATGCCGTCCTCCATCGTAAAGGTCTTACCGGCAGCCACATTAAACTTGGCCTCAGAACCTAAATTATACGTCACCGAAGCCGTCTTGCCGTTCATGGAAAAGCCCTTGTCGGAAATAGCTTTCAGCACACCGTCGGCATGGTTAAAAACAATTACGTCGCCGTCGCTTTGTACATACAGGCCATTCCTTGTTTCAAGCACCCCGCCGTTTAAATTAACCGTGGCAACCTTTCCATCTCCAGTATTTGAAGGCGAAAAATAAATCCCGTCAACGCTGACGTTGGCGCCACTGTTCACAGTAAAAGTATTATTTGAAGTCGCATTGCTATCGTAGTAAATGTACAAATTTCCCAGATTGTAAGAGGCCGAAGTATTTTCGTCGTACCCCGACAATGTCAGCGAGCAATTTCCCGAAGCATAGCCCTGCCCTATATAAAAAGTTGCCGAAGTATTGTCCAAATTGCCCATAAGTGTCACCGAAGAGCTGTAGATGTTCAGCACGTTGGCGTTGCGCACATCGGTATTGTTGGGGTCGTAAGTTATGGTTCCTAAAGTCTTGTTGTCCCAATGCGACTTAAAAATTATCTCGCGCGCTTTTATGACAACGTTGTTCTTGAAGGAGAAACCGTTGTTCCAACGCCCGCTCGATATGTACTCAAACCTGTTTACGTCTATATTGACACCGTCAATATCGGAAAACCACTCCAGCGTGACATCGTCGGCTGATGTTATGCCGCCGGCGGGAATTTCGGGAGTGACGGTAAATTTATTATCTTCATTCGACGGATTAAATCCTTTAAAATCTCCCGTTCCCAAATCTCTCCTTACAGATTCAAGAGTGTACGACTCCGCAAACGCCACACCCGCAAACAATATAGCAAACAATCCCACAATCGCCCTGTGCATAAAACCTCCTGTGTAGTGCCACGATGTCTATTGCCGCTGTATCTTGGTGTCAAGCAATATTTTTTCCTTCTCATGTACGCCGTTGCGGCGTTTTCAACCAACAATATCGACATTTCAAAAGCCAACTTAAGCGCCATAGAAACGCTCTTTTTTTACGCAATCATAGACGCCGAAATCCAAATTAAATAAAACTAAATCGAGCCAAAGCCTACCGCGTGCCTTCGGCCTAATTATTCTTGGCGCTTGCCTGAGGTATGGACTCCAAATCAGAATCCGAAGGAATCTTCGACGTCAGCATTCCCGCCGCATGCGCCAGCTTTGCCACAGACGTTGCAAGATTCGCATTAGCCTGCACCTGCTCTTCCCTGGCCGTAGACAAACTATTTTGGGCGTTTAGCAAGTCGGTTATGGTATTTACGCTATTTTCGTAGCCTATGCGCGTGGCTTCATAGGCCTGCTCGTTGGCTTCAACAGCAGCGTCCATACTTTCAACCTGTTTCAGGGCACTCTTGTAGGCGTGGTAAGTGCTCCAAATATCGGAAATTACGCTAATTTGGGCGGCCTTTAAATTCTGCGCCTGCGCGCGTTCCTGCGCCTTTGCGGATATTAAGTCATACTTTCTTGCAAAGCCCTCAAACACACTCCAAGACAACTGCAATCCAACTGTATACTGCTGCTGGCTACCCCTTGACGAGTGTCCATATTCGGCATAGGAAGCCTGTCCATAGGCGCCTATCTGCGGCAAAAAGTTTCTCTTTGCAGTTTCGGTATCGGCGGCCGCCTTGCCCAACTGCGCATAGGCCGCCAGCACGCCCTGTCTTGAACGCAACGCCTTGGCAATCAGCTTGTCAACCAACTCCGCCGTCGCCGGAGACTTCGGCAAAACAAGATTTTCCTCTATCTTCAAGTTCTCGCTGACGCGCACGCCCATGGCCGTGGCCAAATTTGCACGGGCGGTCTCAACTTCAGACACCGCCTTTTGGTAGGAATACTCCGCGTTCTTATAGCTTGCAAGTGCGTTCAACATGTCTTGGCGCTTCCCAACCCCGTCGGAGAGTCGCGCATCGGCGGCTTCATAAGAAGTCTTTGCATCTTTGACATTCATCTCGGCGGCCCGCACGCTGCCCATGGCGGCGCAAAGACCGTAATAAGCCATATTTACGTTTAATACGACGTCTTGAATAACTTGGTTGTAGTCGAAATTTGCCGCGCGCAGCGCCTCCTTGGCCGACCTTACCTGCGCCTCCCTTTTTCCAAAGTCGTACAGCAGCCAAGTAATCTCTGCAGACGGCCCAAAACCCGTCTCGTAGTAGTGCCCTATGCTTGGGATATAGGGCAGGCTTGGCTTTATTCTGCTGCGGTAAACCTCTGCGCCAACCGACACTTGCGGATAGTACCCCGAATACGCCTTCCCGACATTTGCGGCATATGCCTTCGACTGGAACCAATACACCCGCGTTTGCGTGTTGTTTTCAAGGGCTATATCAACAATGTCGGCAATATTCAGAACCCTACCAAGCTCCAGCTTCTCCGCCGCAGAGAGCTCAACCTTTGACGCACCAGCCGCCTTTGAAGCCTCCGCCGAGGAAGAAGCGGGTTTTCCATCATCGGCTTTTGACGGCTCCTCAATCTTATCGGTCTTTATCTGCTCCGGGCTGATCTCAGCCTCGGGAATTGCGCTTTTTGGGGCTTTCCAATACACCGTCGGCTTTTCAGCAACCGCGTCGTCCACCGAAAAGCACCCGCCGCACGCCGCGGCGGCAACAACCGACAAAAACATCAACGCTCTCTCTTTCATAATGAAAAAAACGCCTAATTTCCAGAATTTCCTATATGGCCGCGCGCAAAGAAAGGAATTTTGTCCAAGACCTTCGTCTGAAGCGCATCCATCCACAAATAAACCACCGGTATTATGTACAGCGTCACCACCTGTGAGAACAGCAACCCGCCTACCACAACCACCCCGAGAGGTATCCTGCTTTCAGCGTCGGCCTTGCCCCAACCCAAGGCTATGGGCAGCATTCCCATAAGCGCCGCAAAAGTGGTCATAATAATTGGCCTAAAGCGCTCCATGCAGGCCTCGTGCACGGCGTCTTTTGGTGAAGCCCCAGATTCTTCCCTCATTATTGCGAAGTCCACCACCATAATGCCGTTTTTCTTAACTATGCCCATCAGCATGAATATGCCTATTGCCGAATATATTGAAAGCTCCATGCCAAACAGCCACAGGCTGCCCAAGCCGCCCACAACCGCTATAGGCAAAGCCATCAAAACCGTCACCGGGTGTATGTAGCTCTCGTACAGAACGCCCAAAATTACGTACATTACAAATATCGCCACAAATATCAGGCGAATCAGGCTGTTCATTGTTTCCCTGAAAGTGACGGCCTCGCCTATGAACTGCCCCGTCACATTCTGCGGCAATGTTTGCTTGGCTATCGAAGAAACCACCTTCGTCACGTCCCCTATCGCAACCCCGGGATACAAGTCGAAATAAATGGTCACCGACGGAAAATTGTTTATGTGGTTTACCGTAACCGGCGACAGCACCTTCTCAGCCGTGGACACCGCCCTGAAGGGTATCAAATTCGACAGCGTATAGGCCTGGTTTACCGATGCCGTCCCTCCGCCAGCGAGAGTCGTCACGGGCATTCCTCCAGTTATCAGCGAATCTGTCCCGAAATTTAGCAAGTCCAAATTCCTTGAAAACGCGCTTTGAGACTTCTTCGCCTCCATTATCGTCCAATATTGCTGGAAGGGCGACTTTATCAAATAGAAATAAAACTTCGCAAACGAATCCTTAAACACGTCAGAATAGACGCTCGGGGATGTCCCCAACATTGCAGCCTTATCCCTGTAGGGCTTAAGGATAATCTGCGGATTGTCCAAATACAGATCGCTTTGCAAGTTGGAAAACAGGTCGGTTCTGCGCGCGGAAAGGGCCGCCATAAATTTATCCGCAGCGGCGTAGAGGTCTTCCTGGTTCATGGAAGTCAGCGCGAACGCATATTTGCCCTGCTGGGTGCTTGTGGCGCCCGTCGATATCTTTAGAACCGGCTGCGCCTGGAAGGCCGAAACCACCCCGGGTATCCTTGAAATGCCCGCGTTGAGTTGGCTTGCAACCTCCTCTATCGGCGGGCGCTTGTTCTTGTCTTCAAGCACCACAAAACCAAACCCCATGTTTTGGTTTATGAAGGCCGAAACCCCGGAAACCAATATGTAGTTTTTCACCGCCGAATTTCCCCGGAACACCAGCTCTATGTCCTTTTGTATATCGCCTATCTCGTAGCTTGAAGTTTTTGTATTTGTTATAAAAACCCCTTGCATGAATCCGCTGTCGCCTATCGGGAAAAATATCTGGGGAAGGCGCGTTCCGAAAAAGTATGTCCCGTACAGGCAAAGCGCTATTATCGCAAAGGTTAAAACGTTTTGGCGCAGCATCCACCTCAAGGTTGGGGAATAGAACCTCAAAAACATCGCCTCCAGCCCGTGAGATATCTTTTCGACAAGAGTCCTTTCAGAGGCGTCTTTAGTGCGCGCCTGCAAAACTCTTGCGCACATCATCGGCGTGACGGAAAGGCTTACAAGGCCTGACATGAGAGTCGCCATAACTATCGTCACCGAGAACTCCTTAAACACGCGCCCCGTCAGCCCGCTCATAAAAATCAGAGGTATGAACACCGCCGCCAGCGACAGCGTCATACTCAATATCGTAAACGATATTTCCCTCGCCGACTTCAGCGTCGCCAGCCTCGGGCTCTCGCCGAAATCCTCCATGCGCCTGACCGTATTTTCCAAAAACACTATCGCGTCGTCGACAAGGAAACCTATTCCCATGGTCAACCCCATAAGCGAAAGATTGTTAATCGAAAACCCGAACGCATACATGAATATAAATGTCAGCAAAATTGAAAACGGCAGCGCCACCGTCGGAATGAGCGTGTCCCTAAACCTCCCCAAAAACAGGAATATCACAAACACCACCAGCACAAACGCTATCAAAAGCGTCTCTTTTACATCGTCTATGTTGTCTATTACAAGAGTGGACCTGTCGTAAAATTCAAACAGCTCTATGCTTGAAGGCAGCTCTTTGCTCAATTTTTCCATCATGGCCTTCAAGCCCGCAACCGTCGTGACTGCGTTTCCGTCGGCGCGCTTCCTTATGCCCATGGCAATGGACGCCGCGTTTTCCGAATCGGCAGAGCCGGTGCGCGTCCAGAACGACGCGTTCAAAGTGTCGTACTGTATTGAATCCACAGCCTGGGCAATATCGCGCAAAAATATGGGAGAGCCGTCTTTGTAGCCCACAACCAAGTTTTCGTAATCGGCGGCAGTGGAAAGCTGCGTGTCGGGCAAGAGCACAAACTGGGTTGTTGGGCCGTCCAAATTGCCAGCGCCTGTCATGTTTGTGGAACGCGCAAGGGCGTTTTTCAAATTGGTCATGGTGTAGCCCAAATTGAACAATTTTTGGGTGTCCACCTCCAGCCTGACCGCGCGTGGAGAGGCGTATATGTCAACCTTCGACACCCCCTCAACCATGTTCATCTGCTGGGCAACCTGGGTGAAGGCGTAGTCGTACAGTTCGCCCAGAGTCATACCCTTGCTCAGCGCGGTTATGACGTATATGGGCATATCGTTCGGATTGTCCTGCGTAAATGAGGGCGGCGAAGGCAAATCGGCAGGAAGGTTGCCCATGGCGCGCTGTATGGCGCTTTGCACGTCGGTTGCGGCGGCCGATATGCTCTTTTTTAGCGAAAACTGCAAAACCAGAGAGCTTGCCCCAAAACTGTTGCGGCTGGTTATCATCTCTATGCCCGGAATTTGCATAAACTGCTGTTCCAGCGGAGAAGCTATATTTGCCGCCATAATGCTCGGGTCCGCGCCGGGATAGCTAACCGAAACCTGAATGACCGGATAGTCCACCCCGGGAAGGTCGTTTACCGCCATGGACTTGTATGCGTATATCCCGAAAAACGCCGCCGCCAACGACAACAAAACAGTCATCACCGGCCTATTGATGAATACGTCTGACAGAGACGAGCCCTTTATCTGTCCTTCGTCCGTTGGCCCATCGGCCCCGGAAGGCTTTTTGTTGATTTCCGACATGTAAAACTCCGTGTAAAATTCCGCATTTAAGAGCCGCTGCCGCGGCGGTGAAACCTTTGAAGCGCCTCTGCTACTTTGACTGCCCCGGCTGCGCGTTTACCGACTGCACAGCCTCTTTAACCGCCGCCTGCGCCTTCATTGCCCCGGCCGCCGCCTGCATTCTGCTTTTCATGTATTCGGCGCGCAGGCCGCCCGCCACCTCCGCGGCGTTTTTCATAAACGCCTTCATGGCGGCCGGATCTGTAATGGGTTTGCCGTCCTGCCCAATT
>CASEFZ010000092.1 GCA_949287395.1 uncultured Verrucomicrobiota bacterium | reverse complement strand
CAGGCGGAAATTGAAAGCCTCGGCGGAAAGTCGGCCTCAAGTGTCTCATCTAAAACCGACTACCTCGTAGCAGCGCAAGACCCGTCTGAAAACAAGCTGTCGGCGGCAAAAAAATTCGGCGTAAAAATTATAGCTGAAAAGGAGTTCTTAGAAATGCTTGGCACAGACTCTTCCGCGCCGGAACCAGTCAAGGGAACGCTTTTGTCCGCAGGGCCTTCCGAAGGCAATGACTCCGCCGGCAACCCGACAAAAAATATCAATTCCCGGCCAACTAAAACGCCAGCCAGACAAGACACAGACAGCGACGACCGGCAAATATCTCTCTTTTAAAATTTACACTCTACGCGCCATGCACACAACGTCTGCCGCGCCGCTTTCGGCTGCGTTTCCCCGCTAAATTTGCGCTTTTAAAGCATGCGCATATTAGATGCTCACAGTTTTGGGCGCAAATAAAAAGCGCCCGAAGCAAACGGGCGCGCCTTAGATTAAGATTTTCTTAAGAAACGCAAAAGAGAGGGAGATTTCACTTACCCATAGAATCGTACACCGCCCTTATGAACTCCAAAGTTGGGGTCGGGTCTTTGAGGCCGTGCGGATGGTGGTCGCAACCGGGCTTCAATATCAGCTTAACCTTTCCACCCAGGGCCTTATAACGCTCTATCAAAGGCATGCAATTTGCGGTGTGCGGAACTGTCTTATCGGAATCTCCGGCAACCACAAGAATGGGTATTTTGGACTTCGCGATTGGCTCTATATTATTAAACGGATTCCCCTCAAAAGCCTCCGGATTGTCGATTTTCTCCATGCCCCACTTTGCGCACAAATCTTTCCACATGCCGCTCTTGGGAGACGGCCACGAAGCAAAATTGCAAACGGGCGCATCCAAATATAGACACGCTACGGTACCTGGATTAGCCTTGGCATAGTTTATCGAATACGCCCCGCCCCTGCTTAGCCCCTCAAGGGTCACTTTTGGGTTTAACTTGTAGGTTTTTACCATGTAGTCGTAAAACTTCCTGCCCAACGCAACCGCCGCCGGATTTGCATAATCGTGGGTAAAATCGCACTAGGCCAGATAAAATCCGTTTTCTAAAAGCATCTTATCCACATTTGGGAACGCCCCAAAAAAGGCCGGCCTCCAAACCCAAGCGGCATCGGAGCGCGGATTTTGCGGAACAACCAGCAGCGCGCTTCTACCGTTAAATTTAAAATCTATCTTTTTGCCCCCATTCCAAGAGCCCTCACCCACAGCCTTTACGTCCCCGAAAGACAAATCTGCCACCGCGCCAGAATCGGCAAGGGAAGCGCAAATGCCAACTAAAGACAAAACAACCGCCAAACTTACAGCTTTCATGCCGCAATTATTAACACCCAACTATCCGCAGTCAATTTATAAAAATATAAATAAAAACTCATCCTAATGAGTTTTTTTAAGAAAAAAAAGACCGCGGGGGAAAACCCCGCGGCCCATTTTTTAAGATATAATCCAATTAGAACAACACCTGAACCTGAGCGCGCACGCAGTTGCTGTAAGCGCGTACGGATTCGCCTGCATTGGTAGCGGAACCCTGAGTGGCGTTATCATAGAGATAGCCATACTCATAACCTATAGAGGTCTTGACCGCAGAGGTCGGGTACCAGTTCACGCCAACGAAAATCGTAGCGGCGTTGTCGTAGGAAAGAAGGCCGAGGTCGGAACCAGAAGCCAACTCAGAAGCACTCCTTACACCGAGTCCGTTCGAAGCAACAAAGGAGAAACGGGCAACGGGCTCAATAGCGCCCCATTCGCCAACATCCATCTTGTAGGCAACAGTGGCATTAGCACCCATCGGGGAACGGCAAGTGCCGTCGGAACCCGCAGAGTACTGCTCAACCTGCTGGAAGAAGAATTCACCTATGAAGGTCAAACCGCGCCAGTTGATGGAAGCGTAGGGATTGATACCCCATATGCTGCCAGTCCTGCCATTGTCGGCAACAGAACCCTGGGGAGCATAACCAAAGTTGATGCCAACGTCATAGGAGATAGACTCCCCGTTGATTTCGGCAACCTTCTTGTATCCCAAAGCAGCCCAGAAGCTGAGGCTGTTGGAAGCCGTCAAAACATTCTCCGAGCCTTCAGAAACGGAAGAAGTCATGGCCGCGCTGTAATACATGCCAGGAACCTGGGTGATATTTCCATCCCAGAATACGCCAACCGTGCGGCTACCAAAGTTCTTCAAAACCCCGTCGTTACCGTCTGCGCGAGTAAAGAAGTAGGTGGCAACCGAACGATCTATGGCCAACTGGCCAAAGTCGCACATATTCTGCTCATAACCCATATTCACCTTGCGGAGACCGAGATCGAGGCGACCATTGATGTAGTCGAGGTCAATCTTCTTGGAAGCGACAACAGTGTCCAAGTAGTTGGTGCCCTTTATTCCGTCGCCGAAGTCCGTTATTATTGTACCGCTCCAACCGGCGCCAACGTCGGCTTCAACACCGAGTTTCACATACTGAAGCGTGAAACCGCTGGTCTGAGAGAGAGACGGATGCGCGGAAGGCTGACGAACACTGCCCTGGCTCCACGTATACCAGCCCTGGCCACCTCCGAAGATCTTGATGGACTTGGTCGACTTCGCCGCAGGCGATACCGACACGGAATCCTTCGCAATCTGCGCGGCTTCCTGCTGGGTAAGCATGCCCTTCTTAACGAGAGTTTCGAGGAGGGCCTTTTCTTGTGCACTCACCGCGAAAGCGGCGCCTGCAACCAATAAGCCTATAATTGTTTTCTTCATATTTGTAGTTTTGTTTTTGGTTTAAAACGGAACTGAATAAACCGCTCGCACGGAGATAACAATTCCATTTTTAACGGAAAATGTACCATTCCCTAACATAAATCAAGCATTTTTTTACCATCACGAAGCTTACCACTAGGCCGTCTTCCCACTATTGCACAAACTTCAAAATATCAAGAAAGCGACGATATACATTGCTGTTTGCGCATGCATACACAAAAATTATGCTTGAAGCGCCCGTCAACCGCATTTAGAACCCTACCCATGTTTGCGATCTTGAACAGGAATCTTATTTGCGCCGCAGTAGCGACGGCTTTGTCGTGTGCGGATTTGACGGCCAATAGCCTGCCATCGCAAGATAAGCCCGCCTGGCAAAGTGCGCAACCGCCAAAGACAACCTCCCTGCTAAAGGCTACCGACGCGCTCAACACCAAGAAGATAGACGCATCTACCCAGCAGAGGCTGCACGATACTTTCGCAGAGGTTCTAATGTCGTTAGACGACCAAGACCAGCAAATGTTTGCCGCGGCCATGGCAACCATAAGCGTGATGGTTGCCGAAGACAAATCGGAGGACAACCAAAAAAAACTCTACGATGTAATCCATGGGAAAACTGCCGAAGAAATCATAGCGGCATCCAGGAAACTTACCCCGCACATTAGAAAGTACTCTAAAATAATAGACGGGACAAACCAGGACACCTTTAACAGAAGCGTGGGGCGCATAGTGGTTTCCCTCCCCATAGAGATGCAGACAAAATTCTCCGAGGCGATAGCCAAGCTTATATTCCAGGCCCAAAAAGATAAAATTCCCGCACAGCAACTCTACAAGAAGCTGGACGCAAAGACGCCAGACGAGGTTATCTGGATGGCCGAACACGTCAATCTGCCCTTTTCCGTAGTAAATTCCTCAAACGCCAAGAAAGTGGAAACCACAATCTCCCCTCTATCAAAAGAAGAGGTTGAAAAATACAAGAAATCTTTCGGAGATACAACTCCGGATAGCGTCGGGAAAAAGGAACAAAGCCTCGATATAAACCTTTCGCCTACCGGCGCATTTAAATAGGCGGCAATTCGCCAACAATTTTGGCAGCATTCGGAGCGCAATTGGATTCGCACAGGCGGGCGCGCTGGTTCTGTGAGAGCAGTAGGCGCCAGATAGAGCCACACCCACACGCGGAGTCAAAGGGAGAGCTGTATTAAAATAAATCCCTTGACATTTCCGACCGGCGGCTTAGCGTTTTGCATGATGCGTTAAATAAGCCTGCTGGAACACTGTATGTTTAAGGCAAATACAACTAAAGGCATATCCGTAATTTCCGCAGCCTTGTTGGCCGGTGCGGCATTCGCGGAAGAATATGTTTATACGACGGACCTCGCCTCTGTGACATTTGACGAGATTCGGGCGCAAATAGCCTCCGATTATTCCATGCCGGATTTTGAGTTTGACGACACCGTAGACCTAAAATTCGTTTCCACGGCAAGTCTGTCGCAGGCCAATCTTGTTGGGGCCGGAGGGCTTACACTGGGCAAATTCTCCGTTGAGAGCTTCTCGAGGATAAGGATAGACGCCGCCAACGGCACCTCCGTAAAGATAGGAACTTTCGAGTGGAACCAATCCGCCCAGCAATGGGGAAGCAGAATTATAGGCGGAAACTGGGAATTTGGAAACATCAACATAATCCAAGACGGAACCGACCCAAACGCAGGTTTTTGTTTCGGAGAGGCAACTACGGGCATTGTGCAGAGCCTTAAAGTTTCGGGAAACATAACCGGAAAGATTTCCCAATTCAGGGTGGGCACGTCCACGGCCGAATACGACGCGGCCGCTTGGGACAATCCGGGCATAGACGTAAAGGGCTATCTGTCCTCGCAGACTAAATTCGACTTTTACGCTTACGCCGGGCAGGAAAACGGGCACCTCTACAATAAATTCGGGGCCATAAACCAATCGGTGAATATAGGTTTTGTTAGCCGCGACACCTCTGCGGAAGATTTTACGACCATCAATATCATGATTACGGGAGGGGCGTCCACAATTGACGGCGGAATTGCGGATATGTCTGGGAATGTCACAAGCATTGTCAATAATGGTACAAATCCGATAAAGATGGCGGTCTTTATGAACAGTTCCGACGGCAGCCTGGTTCAGAAATTTTCGGGGTCTTCGCTTAAAATAGAGGGCGGAGTGACTGTTATGAGCGGAACGTTGCTAATAAACTTCAAAGAGACCTCGGGGGTAAACCACGGGAATCTGACAATGGAGGGCGGCAGGTTTGGCAGCTCCAACACGGCTGGCGGAACTTTCCTGTTTACGGATTTGGTGTATTCGGGGGGGACAATTGAATTGGCCCTGGATTCGGCAGAAGCGTTTGATTCGTTGAGGCTCTCCGGGACGGTGCAGCTTGTGGACGGTTTCGACGGCAAAGTGTCCTTTGATTTTGGCGACAATTTGGCGTGGCTTATAGACAGCGAGGAGAACGGCGGCAAGGGGGTTAAGGTCATAGCGTGGGCGGCGGGGACTGTCGGCGCGGACTCGTTTGCGGCCAACAGCTACGCTGGCGAGGACGGCCTGGAATACGTGGCGGATTTCACTTCCGAAGCGGACGGCCTGTACGTAAAGTATGTTGCAGTTCCGGAACCCTCAACTGTGGCGGCCCTCATGGGCGTCTTAGCCCTCGCCTTTGCGGCGCACAGAAGAAGGAGATAAGTTCCGTATAAATTTAGGCCGCCTTCTTTTGAGGGCGGCTTTTTTTATAAAGGCCAACGCACTTTCAGGCCGATGGGAACTGTCGGCGGAAAATGAGATTTTTCCGGGAGGAACAAAAGAAAAAGTCTTGACTTGAATAAAGGCATCAAGATACTGTTTATCTTGAATTAGTGGAACTCTCGGAAGGAGTGGGCTTTTGCCCGCTTTTTTTTGTCAGATTGGAAA
>CASEFZ010000091.1 GCA_949287395.1 uncultured Verrucomicrobiota bacterium | reverse complement strand
CCCAGCTTGATGGAAACCTGAAATTTGAGGTGCCCGCCTTGAAGGCCAAGCCTCCGCAGCTTTGCGACGGATGTCCGCACAGGGTCAGTTTTGCGCCAATAGTGGAATTGGGGTGCATTGTTGCGGGCGACATAGGCTGCTATACGCTTGCGGCGATGAAGCCCATAAGCGGAATGGACATACAGATTTGCATGGGTGCCTCAATAAATGTGGGGCTTGGGCTAAGAAAGGTTTTGCCGGAGGCCGAGGCCCGCAAAGTTGTGAGTGTGATAGGCGACAGCACATTCATGCACAGCGGTTTGACGGGGCTTTTGCAGATGGTGTACAACACTCCGTCGACGGGGCATGTTGTCATAGTTTTGGACAATTCCACAACGGCTATGACAGGCCAGCAGGAGCACCCCGGAACGGGGCGCAAGTTGGACCACGTAACGCCAGCATACAAGGTTTCGATAGAGGAAGTTGCGCGGGCCATAGGCGTCAAGAATGTGGAGGTGTTTAATCCGGTGCGCGACGGCGATAAGTTTAAGGAGTATCTGCGCGGTAAGCTTGCCGCAAACGAGACAACTCTGATTGTGCTAAGGCAACCCTGCCTTTTGGCGGCGGCTAATCTGGCAAAGTTGAAAAAGGCGTAAAAGTATGAGAGATTCTGTAAACATAAGGGTTGCGGGGCTCGGAGGCATGGGCGTGCTCAAGGCCACGCTGATTATAGGAGAGCTGTTCTTTGAGCTTGGATACGATGTTAAGAAGGCGGAGGTCCACGGAATGTCGCAGCGCGGGGGGTCGGTCTCGAGCGATGTGCGCATAGGGAAGTGTGTATTAAGCCCCATGATACCGGAGGGAAAGGTTGACATTTTGCTGTCTCTTGAGCCGGAATGGTCCGACTGCCACAAGGTGTCTTTGGCTCCGGACGGGGTGGTCATATCGCCGTCTGATTTTGACGTGTCTGCGCTGCCGAGCAAAAAATCTATAAATGTTGCAATGCTTGGAGCGCTCAGCAGGAAATTCGACGAAATCGCCGCGGATGCGTGGCTGAAAGTAATAGACAAGTTTTTCCCGGAAAAACTGCGCGAGGCAAACGAAAAGGCGTTTTTAATAGGCAGGGCTGGAAGGTAATTTATATGACGCAGAAGTGGAACGATATTAACGGGACTTTTCACCCGGCAAGCGGCATGGACTTTTTGCCGCGCGAAAATCTCAGAAGAATACAGTCGCAAAGGCTTGCCGCGGTGGCAAAACTCGCGTATGAAAACGTGCCGCTTCACAGGGAGCGCATGGACAAGCTGGGGGTGAAGCCGGAGGATATAAAGTCGGTTGACGACATTTATAAATTGCCATTTACGGAAAAGTCCGATTTGCGCGACACCTATCCCTACGGGCTTTTTGCCGTGGAGATGAAGGACATTGTAAGGCTTCACGCCTCCAGCGGCACGACCGGAAAACCCATAGTGGTGGGATACACCAAGGAAGATATGGATCTTTGGAGCACGTCGGTGATGCGTTGTTTGCTCATGAACGGGGTCACGCGGGCCGACATAGCGCAGATATCGTTCGGGTACGGCCTATTTACTGGGGGTCTTGGGCTCCACGGCGGGGCGGAAGAGCTGGGTTGCACGGTAATTCCGGCGTCGGGCGGAAACACCGAGCGCCAGCTGATGATTATGCGCGATTTTGGGGCCACTGTGGTATGCTGCACCCCAAGCTATTTCATACACCTTGTTGACGAGGCTATAAAGCGCGGCGTAAACATGAAGGAGTTCCCATTGAGGATAGGCGTATTTGGCGCGGAGCCGTGGTCGGAAAGAATGCGCGCGTTCATGCAGGAGCACACGAACATAGAGGCTTTCGATATTTACGGTCTTTCGGAGATAACGGGGCCGGGGGTTGGCGGCGAATGCAAGGCGCATTGTGGAATCCACATACTTGAGGACAATTTTTATCCGGAAATAATAGACCCGAAAACGGGCGAACCCCTGCCCGACGGAGAGGAGGGCGAGCTGGTAATAACCACGCTTGGCAAGCGCGCAATGCCAATTCTGCGCTACCGCACGCACGACATAACCGCCATAATAAATGAACCGTGCGAGTGCGGGCGCACCATTCGCAGAATAAAGAGGATAGAGCGCCGCAGCGACGACATGTTTATAAGCAGGGGCGTAAATGTGTTCCCGTCGCAGATTGAGGCCGGGTTGGCGCGCGTAGAGGAATGTTCGCCGCACTACCGCATTATACTTGAACGGGAAAAGGATCTCGACAAAATAACGGTGGAGGTTGAGCTGCTTGAAAAGTATTTTGTAGATTCGCTTCCGCAGCTCGAGGCTATCAGGAAGAAAATCCAGACTTCGGTAATGAACATAGTTGGTATACGAATAGAAATCCGCATAGTTGAGCCCAACAAGATAGAGCGTTCGGAGGGCAAGGCAAAGCGGGTGTTCGACTACCGCAAAATATAAGGAAAGCCCATGAGAATACAACAGTTGTCGGTATTTCTTGAAAACACGCCCGGTCATTTGCGCAAGGTTTGCCAAACTTTGGCTGAGGCGGATATAAACCTGTGCACCATAACCATAGCGGAGACGAAAGAATACGGCATAATGCGCGCGATTGTGGACAAAACCGACGCCGCCGCCGAGGCCCTGAAAAGGGCCGGATTCTTTTCAAAAGTTGTCGATGTTCTTGCGGTCGAAGTTGAGGATAAACCTGGCGCGCTTCTTTCCGTTTTGAAAAAGGCCGCCGATTTCGGATTGAATGTGGAGTATATGTACGCTTTGACGCGTCCGTCAAACGACAATCCGGTGATGGTTATGGCCTTTAAGGACATAGACGCGGCGGAGAAAATTCTCGGGTAGGGCCGACGTGTTTTTGCGCGCCTTGCAATTTTTTTAAGTTGCATGGCGCGCTTTTGATTGTGAGCGGCTTTGGGTGTGTAAGCGGCGTTTTTGTCTGCGCAAGGGCACTTTTTTTGATGGCAATTTCAGCGTTTCGGTTAGATTGCTCTTAGGGCGTCCCATTCCGTGCCGCCGATTTGTGCTTTGCGGGAGATCTTTAGGGGAAAGTGCGTGCCCGGAAAATGCGGAAAATTCCGTCTCTTTGGCATGTTGGAAAAGGAGTTTTGCTTTACTGCTTAGGCCGCTTTATTTCGCAAAAATTTTGTGCGGCAAGCGCGGAGTTTATTTCTTGCTGCATAATT
>CASEFZ010000090.1 GCA_949287395.1 uncultured Verrucomicrobiota bacterium | reverse complement strand
AGCTCGATAGGCGACGACGGATTTACCGCGAACAGATACACCGGAGAGGACGGTTTGGAATATTTGGCCGACTTTACAGCGGCTGGAGACGGATTGTATGTGAAGTATGTTGCCGTTCCCGAGCCGTCGACTGTAGCGGCGTTGGCCGGCCTGTTGGCGCTTGCTCTTGCGGCGTACCGCAGAAGGGTGCGCTAAGTCAGCGGCGGGTTTTATCTATGGAGAGCGGCGGTCGGCTATTGACCGCCGTTTTTTTGCGCGCTGGTTGTGCGCGCATATTCGTGCGCGTTCTTTGTGCGCTGTGACGGGGCGCCGGGAGATTTCGTCTCTTTTCTTTATGGGTATTTCCGCGGCAATGCGGAGGGAAAATAGACGCTTATAGGCCTGTCCGCACGGATATGAATCTACCGCGGCTTGCGGGGCTTTTCATTCGTGATTACATATAAACCTCTGGAAATATTGAGGCGTTTCTTGGGCACAGTGGGACAATTAGTAAGCTGCTGTGTGTCAAAATGTCGCATTGAGGAATGTAGATTGCGGGGCAACTTAGGTTTGGGTGGAAATTTTTAAATTCAACAAATTAATTATCAACAATATATGATGAAATTCGTCAAATTGGCACGAAGAATGCTAATAAAGAGGCATCATGAGTAAAATATTAGGCATAGACTTAGGAACGACAAATTCCTGTATGGCAGTAATGGAAGGCGGCGAAAGCACCGTTATTCCTAACAGGGAGGGTGGAAGAACTACACCGTCCATAGTTGCATTTACGAAATCCGGTGAGAGGCTTGTTGGTCAGGCGGCGAAGCGCCAGGCTATAACAAATCCGCAGAACACGATATTTTCGGCTAAGAGACTTATTGGCCGCAAATTTTCGGAGGTGCAGGACGTTATAAAAGACCTTCCCTACAAAGTGGTGGAGGGCGCGAATGGGTCAGTCCAGATAGAATGTCAGGTTGGAGACAAGACTGAGAGGTTCTCGCCAGAGCAGATTTCGGCAATGGTATTGCAGCAGTTAAAAAGCGATGCCGAGGCCTATTTGGGCGAAAAGATTAGCGAGGCCGTCATAACGGTTCCGGCTTACTTTAATGATGCTCAGCGCCAGGCTACAAAAGATGCCGGTACAATAGCGGGCTTGAATGTAAGGCGAATAATAAACGAGCCTACAGCTGCTTCGCTGGCGTATGGTTTGGACAAAAAGAACGACGAAACCATTGCCGTTTACGACCTTGGAGGCGGAACCTACGATATTTCAATTCTTGAGATAGGCGACGGCGTTTTCGAAGTTAAGGCCACCAACGGCGACACGCAGCTTGGCGGAGACAACTGGGACACGGCTGTTATGAACTGGCTTATAGACGGTTTCAAGAAAGATACCGGCATAGATCTCAGAAATGACCCAATGGCTTTGCAGCGTTTGAAAGAGGAGTCTGAGAAGGCCAAGATAGCGCTTTCGTCGGCGCAGGAGACGGACATAAACTTGCCGTTCATAACGGCTGATGCGTCCGGGCCGAAGCACTTGAATGTGAAGCTGACGCGCGCAAAGCTTGAGCAGCTGACCGACAACTTGATAGAGCGCACAGTTGCGCCGTTTGATGCGTGTTTGCGCGATGCGGGGCTAAAGCGCGAGGATATAGACGAGCTTGTATTGGTTGGCGGCATGACGCGTATGCCGAAGGTTGTGGAGACGGCCGACAAATTGGCCGGCAAGAAGGCCCACCAGGGCGTAAATCCCGACGAGGTTGTTGCGCGCGGCGCGGCGATACAGGGCGGGGTTTTGCAGGGAGACGTGCGCGATGTTCTGCTTCTTGACGTGACGCCTTTGACGCTTTCCATAGAGACGGCTGGCGGTGTTTCAACTCCGATGATAGAGAGGAACACCACCATACCGAAGAAGGCTTCCCAGATATTCTCGACTTACTCGGACAACCAGACCGCTGTGGACATCAAGGTGTTGCAGGGAGAGCGTCCGATGGCTAAAGACAATAAGCTGATAGGCAATTTCCGTTTGGACGGCATAGCGCCGGCGCCACGCGGCATGCCCCAGATTGAGGTCACTTGTGACATTGACGCCAACGGCATACTAAATGTCAGTGCCAAAGACAAGGGCACGGGCAAAGAGCAGAAAATAACCATAACCAACAGCAGCGGCCTTAGCAAGGAGGAGGTTGAGCGTTTGCGCAAGGAGGCTGAATTGCATGCCGCCGAAGACGCCATCAACAAAGAGACTGTCGAGGCCAGGAACGAGCTTGACAACATCATTTACGGTGTTGAGAAGCATATGTCTGAAGCCGCCGACAAGTTGCCTTCAGATGTGAAGAGTTCGCTTGAGGCCGAGGTAAGGGCTGCCAAGGACGTGCTTGGCAAGGGTGGCGCCACCAAGGACGAGCTGAAGTCCGCCTCCGAGAAGCTGACAAAGGCTTTGGAAGCCAATGCGCAGCACTTCCAGGCGGCTGCGCAGCAGGCTACTGGGGCCGCCCAGGGCGGCGCGGAGCAACCCGATATGGGCGGTGCTTCGCAAGCGGGCGGCGCGGCTCCCAAAAAGGACGATGTTGTGGACGCAGACTTTGAGGTTGTCGACGACGACAAACCCAAGCAGTAGGTTTAATTGGGCTTGCCTGCGCGTTCCGGAGGCGCTTTCTAAGGGAGCTTCCGGGGCGGCGGGCGGGTTCGTTTTTTTAATTTAATCGTTATAACACGAACATAAAAATAGGAAAAAAATGGCAAAGACAAAGATTCAACCCCTCGGTGACAGGGTGCTTGTAAAGCAGAGCGAGGAAAAGGAACAAATAAAGGGCGGTATTATCATACCCGACGCCGCGAAGGAAAAATCGCAGGAGGCGGAAGTTGTTGCGATTGGGAGCGGAAAGCTTGACAACGCGGGCAAGCGCATACCGTTCGAGGTAAAAGTTGGAGACAAGGTTCTCATATCCAAGTACGGCGGCACGGAAGTCACCATAGGCGATGAGAAGTTTGTGCTTTTGCGCGAGGACGATATTGTCGCAATTTTGAAGTAGATTTTAAGAAGGAAGAAAGAAAATGGCTAAGCAGATTATATTTGACGAAGCGGCGCGTAAGAAGATTCTCAATGGCGCCACGATTTTGGCGAAAGCTGTCAAGGCGACACTCGGCCCCAAGGGCAGGAATGTTGTCATAGACAAGAAATACGGCGCGCCCCTTATTACCAAGGACGGCGTGACTGTTGCCAAGGAGATAGACCTTGAGGACGCTTTTGAAAACATGGGCGCCCAGATGATTAAGGAGGTTGCCAACAAGACTTCCGATAATGCCGGCGACGGCACGACAACCGCAACGGTTTTGGCCGAGGCTATTTACCGCGAAGGTTTGCGCAACGTAGCGGCGGGTTCCAACCCGATATTCCTCAAACGCGGCATAGACAAAGCGGTTGAGGCTGCCGTTGCGGAACTGAAGAAGAACTCCAAGCCCGTTAAGGACCGCGAGGAAATCCGCCAGGTTGCGACGGTTTCGGCCAACTGGGACAAGGAAATTGGCGACATCATTGCCGACGCCATGGACAAGGTTGGCAAGGACGGCACAATAACCGTTGAGGAGGCCAAGGGCATAGACACGACTCTCGAGGTTGTAGAAGGCATGCAGTTCGACAAGGGGTATTTGTCGCCCTACTTTGTCACCAACACCGAGACCATGGAGTGCGTGTTGCAAGACGCATACATTCTCATTCACGAGAAGAAAATATCCAACCTTTCTGAGTTGCTCCCGATATTGCAGGCGGTTGCCAAGACGGGCAAGCCCTTGCTTGTGATAGCTGAGGACGTTGAGGGTGAAGCCCTTGCGGCGTTGGTTGTCAACAAGTTGCGCGGAACGCTCAACATTTGCGCAGTTAAGGCGCCGGGCTTTGGCGACAGGCGCAAGGCGATGTTGGAAGACATAGCAATTCTTACGAACGGCCGCTGCATAACGGAAGATTTGGGCATCAAGCTTGAAAACCTTGAGTTGGCCGACCTCGGCAAGGCGAAGCGCGTGACGGTTTCCAAGGAGAACACTACCATAGTGGAAGGCGCTGGAAAGTCGGCAGACATACAGGGCCGCGTAAAGCAGTTGCGCAAGGCCATAGAGGAGACCACTTCCGACTACGACCGCGAAAAATTGCAGGAACGCTTGGCGAAACTCGCAGGCGGCGTTGCGGTGATAAATATCGGCGCAGCAACCGAGCCCGAGATGAAGGAAAAGAAGGCGCGCGTTGACGACGCACTGCACGCCACGAGAGCCGCTGTTGAAGAAGGTATAAGCGCCGGCGGAAGCGTTGCGCTGCTGCGCACCGCGAAGGCGATAGACGCTTTGCAGCTTGAAGGCGACGAAGAAATAGGCGTTCAGATTGTGCGCCGCGCAATAGAGGCGCCTTTGCGCCAGTTGTGCGCGAATGCGGGCGAAGAGGGCGCATTGGTTGTCCAGGAAGTCTTGAAGTCCAAGGGTGCAATGGGATACAACGTGGCTACGGGCAAGTTTGAAGACCTCCTCAAGGCCGGTGTTGTGGACCCAACTAAGGTTACGCGTTCGGCCCTTCAGAATGCCGCCAGCATTGCTGGCCTGTTGCTTACCACCGAATGCATGATTGCCGACAAGCCCGAGGAGAAGTCTGCGGCGGCGCCCGCAGGCATGGACGGCATGGGCGGAATGGGCGGAATGATGTAGTTGCGAAAATTAAGCCTAAATGAGTTTGAGGGAACGGCCGGGAAGGCCGTTCCTTTTTTTGCGTAAATTTCTTGACTTTTGGGAAATGCGGAATTGAATTCCCCATGTCTGAAAAGAGGTTTACTATGAAAGAGTTTGTGTCAATGGGGCGTATTTCGATCTTTTTTGCGGCATTTGCCTTCGCCGCATCGGCGTTTGCCACTGAATGGGTTTACGACTTCTCCAAGGGGAGAAACGTGCGGTGGAGTGCGGCTTTGGGAACTTCCGAGACTCCCGGATATTGGTATGACAGCGCCAATCCGTCGGATTACATCAAGGGTTCCTATTCGGAGTCGGACTCCTTTTTATTGGGCGACGAAACCGGAGCGGGAATTGTGACCATCGTGTTGGATTCCGACGTCACAATAGGCTCTCTCACTCTCACGGGCAAAGACTGGCTAAATTCGGCAACCATAACTAGCAACAGCTATGGAGGCAGCCTTACAATATTGGGAGATCTCGTTCGTGCGGAAAACGCCCAGATGGCATTTGTCGACGGATTGAATGTTTTGACCGTAGGCGGAAATGTGGTTGTCGGCAGAAACAATATAAGGTTTAAGGACAAGAAGGTCGTCATAAAAGGCGATATTGTGGGCAGCTCTCTCGCTGGAGCTTCCAGTCTTTATTTGCAGCCTGGTATAGCTACGGCCTCTAAGCCTTTTGAAGAGGGTGTGGCCAATCCTGACATGATTGTGGAGGGGGTCCTGCGCAGCAATAGCAACGGCGTGTCGGCTCATTCGATGGCGGATTCGCGCAACACCTATATTCAGCTTAGTGGGGCCAGCGGAAATGCCGGCATAATGCGCGAGGCTCCTGGAGACATTTCAACGGTTGCGGATACGGTATCCTACTTTATATTTACAAATTCGCAGGATTATTCGTCTGTGGGGGCAATGCAGGAAAAGAACACCTATTGGCTCTCCCAGCATGGGAAAATGGCTTTGGTTATGAACGGTACGGCGTCACAGGAGTTCACGGGGAACTCGCTGTGTTTCCAGGGAGGAGTGACTGTTCTGAGCGGTTCGCTGAAGTTGGCGTTCAACCAAAACGCGGAAAATTACGTCCATCAGCGCAATAAGAAATCGACAATCACGGTGACCTATGTGACCGAGCAAGGAGGCTCAACGCGCACTACGTATTCGCACGGTGATTTGGAAATTTCCGGCGGCGAATTTGCCTCGGCTTCGGGTTCCGGATATGGATCTTTTAGATTTACGAACATAAAGTATTCGGGCGGGAAAATAACCCTGCGCATGGACGGCGCGGACGCCATGGATTCTATAGACCTTACCACGTATTACGGCAAGGTGTCCGATTCCACCGGAGATGAGACTGTCGTGACCTGGGAGACTTTTGTGGGCGGCACCATAACCCGCGAAGATGGGGCCGGAAAAATAACATTCAACCTTACGGGCGATCTGTCGTGGCTGGTTGACTACGAAGCCGACGGCAAGTCGGGCGCAAGGATAATTGCCTGGGACTCCGCCCCCGGCGAGTTGACTGCCGATGACTTTGTTGCGAATAACTATGGCGAAGAGTATCTAGCCAAGTTTGAGCTCTACGACGACGGTCTGTACGTTTACTATACGGCTGTTCCGGAGCCTGCGGAGTTTGCCGCGGCTTTCGGGGCAATAGCTTTTGGGGTTGCGGCATGGCGCAGGCGCAGGGCGAAGCTCTAATAAATATTCCTCCCTGGCTTGTGCAAAAAACGGGTGTAAACTAAGCGGGAATTTCCTTCCGCAAGGTTGTTTTTGGGCGTTTATTGTGGCGCAAATTGGCGGTTCAATTTTGCCTCCGGTGTTTTGGCCGGAGGCATTTTTGTGCGGGGATTTTTTTAGCGCCGCATATTGCGTCCGGAATTTATTTGGGATATGAGTGTCTAAATAATTTCGGGCGGCGCGCCTTTGGCAGGCGCAAGATTTTTTGAGCGGTTTGTCTATATATTGGCCCGCGGCACGGCTTGGCTTGCAAACGCGCGTTTTAATTTGAAGGGAATTCCAATATAGGAATTTCATAGGTGCCTTTTAAATGCCAAAGTCCGGAGTAGTTTTTTAGGTCCAGGAAAAACTCTCGCGCAAGGTGCCTTGCGCAAGGAATCCTCAAAGAAACCGGATATTCGATAGAAAATACTGCCTGTTTGTAAGGCGCAAAAAAAAGTGCTGCAGGCATTTGCAAGGTTTCTAAGAGAAGTGCTAAAGCAATAATATATCGGCAATCGCGCAAATGTCGGTATTATTGGAAATAATCCGGATTATAGATTTTATTAGGCACCCTGCGGCGAATAGATAAGCGCCTCCGCGTTTGCCGTGGAATTGAAAGGAATAATTGCCGTCAAGTTTCCGGGGATTCCCACCAATGTAGGTTTTGTCTCCGCGTTTAGCATATTGGCAGATTGCATAAGATGCCCTGGGTTGCGCCTATAATTTTGTAAAAAAAATGCGCCCCAAGAATCTCAAGGGGCGCGTTGCAAAAGAAAAAAACTTCTCCTTTTATCGGGAATACCTGCGCTTCTGTTCCGCGCATTTTTGCGGCGCAAAAGCGCATAAGAGGGAATCATTTATAGGGCGATGGAGTCACAAAGGGATAATTTTTTATTACCCTTTCAAACCTCTCTTTCATTGCACCCTCGACACCCGCAGTTTCCACCGAGAATGGGACAAAGCCAATCTTTTTATAAAGCTCGTTTGTGGGGGTGTATCCGTCAAGCTTTGGGTCGGCTATTATGGAGTCGACATCCTGTCCGAAATCTTTCTGCCACTTTTTGAATGGAATCTTCCCAACAAGAACTTCGCCGGCGCGGTTGAAGTACATATTCTTGTTGAACTTCGCGGTTCTGCGCTCGTAGGGGACATCGTTTCTCAAAAGCACCGTGGGAGACTTGTAGACGACAATGTTCCTCTCAAACACGAGCTCGTCCGGGTATTCCTTTGAGCGCCTGCCAACGCCTATGGCGTGGTTTTGCGGGTCAACAAACACGTTGTTGCGGACGGTGTTGTTGAGGCCGTAGTGCTGGAAATACGAGTCCTCCTCGGTGTCGTGGACGTAGTTGTTCTCTATGATGTATCCCGTGCTGCCTTCGTCGTTATATATGCCCCATGCGCCGTACTTGACGCGGTGGATGTCGTAAATTTCGTTGCCGGATATCACCGAGCCTTCGGCGTTGCCGAGGGTGTATATGCCGCCCATGTCGTCCATTACGCCGTGTCCGATGTGGAATATCTTGTTGTCGCAAATCTTGTTGTTTTGCGAGAAGGTTTTGTGGAAGCCCCAGCACCAGCCAACGCTTATGCCCGTGTAGTAGCCGTCAAAAATCGTGTTGTGGCGCACAATGTTGTTTCCGCTGTTGAATACAATTATCCCGCATCCTGCCTTGTTCCAGCGCCCATAATTGTAGACGATGTTGTTTTCGACGGTTATTTTCCCGGCAATGTGTGGGATGGTGTTGTTGTTTACCGGCTCTATGCACGAGGTTTCACCCTTCTTTCTCCCCGTGGGGCTGAAGGGCTTGCCAACCTTTATTCCCCCGACGCCGGCGTCGTAAATTTCGCAGTTGCGTACGACGCTGTTCCAAACGCCTTCGCCTATTTCGAGGGCGTATGTGTCGCAATTGGATATGCGGCAGCCGTCAAGAAGAAGGCCGTCCACATTCTTGAAGGACACAAAACCGGGTATGAACGCCCCAGCCTGGGTTGTTGCGCGCCACGTGTTGTCTTTCGGATAGTCGGGAATCTGCCTGCCGTACATGAAGGCGATATTCTTAAACGACAACCCCTTTATGGGATTTACCGAAGACGCCCCCTTTGCCTCCAGAATGCTTCCCACAACGGGGTACCACGCGTCCAAATTCATGGCGGTTTCGCCGCGGCGCGGGTAGTAATACAGGTAGTTTGTGTCCTGGTCGAACCAGAACTCGCCGGGTTCGTCAAGTGCGTACTTGGCATTCAAAATATGAAATTTGGCCTTGTCTCCAAAACGGAACACAGTCGGGTATTTCTTGGATGGACCTTTGGCCGCCAAATGCCGCGCTTTGCTTGGCTGCATGGTGTTTTTAAAGCGCACAACGGACGTTTTGCCGTCTTCGTTCGGGGTTATGCTTTCAATCCTGTAACGCGGAGAATACCAGGCAAGAAAGAAGTCAAGATATACGCGTTTTAAATCCTCCGGCTTCATTTTGGCAAGGTTTTCAACGTCCTTGCTGTTAACCGTCATTGAGTTGTAGACAAGCATATCGGCGTCTTCCCCCGGAAGAGCTACGGTGTTTTTGCCTATGGCTTTATAGTAGCCCTCCTTGCCGGTGTCTGTTGCCATTGTTGCGCGCTTGCCGTTTACAAAGAGCGAGAATATGGGGAAGGGCGTGTCAACCTTCGCCTTGAACACGCGCCCCTCTTTCAACCATCCGCGCACGCGCTTGCCGCCGGAAATTATGGCCCTGCGGTTTGCGGAAACCTGAAGGCCGCTGTGCTTATTGTCCAGCTTTAACGGCTCGTCCAAAAAGTATATCTTGTCTTTCAAGACAAGTTTCTTGTCCGGAGTTTGGGCGGCGCTGTCGAACAGTTCCTGCAAGTTTGAGTCTTGCGCGCCAGCACCGGCGCACGACAACGCGAGCGCAAATGCGGCCGCGAATATTGTGGTGGTGTTTTTCATATTCATTAAAATCCTCCTATAAGATTCTCCCCCTAACGGAACGGATATTCACATTCGGCAACATTGAATCGGCAGGAAGCATTCCTGTCAACATAGAAGTGGGGGGTACGGTTTTTTGGCGCGGCAAGATGCTTTAGCTGCCCTTTTTGCGCGCAGCCGCACGCCGCGCGGCAAATATTATCGCCGCGCCCGCAAGAATCGCAAATATAGAGTAAAAAGTTCCCCTGCTCATCCCAAATATAAGCGATACCCCCGCGTCGGGCTGGCGGAATACCTCGCAGAATATTCTTACGCATCCGTAGAGGACCAAGAATTCGCCCGATACTTGCCCCTTTGGCAAATTGCACCGCCAGAATCTCCATTGTAAAAACAGGAAAAGTGCAAGGCCCTCTAGCGCGCCTTCGTAAAGCTGGGAAGGATGCCTTGGGGCTATTTCCGACAATGGAGTTCCGGGAGGCGCTGAATTCGGGAAAATCATGGCCCAGCCGACGTTGGAGACCTTCCCCCAAAGCTCCCCGTTTATGAAGTTTGCCAGCCTTCCAAGAAATATGCCGGGCGTGCATATTGTGACTATGATGTCCGAAAGCGTAAAAAACGCCACTTTGTGTACGCGCCCAAAAATTAAAGTGGCCAAAACCACGCCTATGAATCCGCCGTGGCTGGCCATGCCGCCCTTCCATATCCTGAATAGGGAGAGGGGGTCGCTAACGAGGGTTCCGAAGTCGTACAGCAGCATGTATCCTATGCGCCCGCCAAGTATCACCCCGAAGAGCAGATAGGTTATAAAGCTTGAGTTCTCATCTTCGGACAAGGGGCTTCGCTTGCATTTTGAATACCACCTAAGCATTAGGTAGGCTATCGCAAAACCGGCAAGGTAGGAGAGCCCGTACCAGCGCACGCCCTCGAGATAGAAGCCCTCGGGGAAGCGCACGGCGAAAGGGTCGAAGTTTACGACATAGTGTGCTGTGGAACTCATTGAAATAAAAATGTTGAAGTATCTGAAGTCGGGTTTAATGTGTCGACGTTTTTGATTAAGGCAATGAAAGAATTTGACATAAAGCAAATATTGCAATCGCGTTTCGGCGAAAATTACAGCCTCCACGAAAAGTACATGAACCGCACTTTGGCAACCGTCCTAAAGACGATAGGTTTCGACAAGTGCTATAAGAGCGCCAAAGGCGCCTATCTATACGACGCCGACGGGAACGATTACTTGGACTTTCTTACCGGATACGGCGTTTACGGAATGGGCCGCAACCACCCTGTCATAGCCAAGGCCATCAAAGACGCCATAGACATGGACTTGCCAAACATGGTGCAGCTCGACTGCGCCGAACTTAGCGGGCTGCTTGCCGAGCGCATTGTGAAACTTTTGGACAACAGGTGCACGGCGGTGTTCTTTTGCAATTCGGGAACCGAGGCGAACGAGGGCGCAATAAAATTTGCGCGCGCACACACCAAGCGCCCGCGCGTTTTGTCGCTCAGCAGCGGCTACCACGGGTTGTCGTACGGCTCGCTTTCTCTCACGGTGTCGCCGCACTTCCAAGATGGATATGGGCCGTTTCTTCCGGGCATGTCGAAGATTCCCTTCAACGACCTAAACGCCCTTGAGGAGGAGCTTAAGAAGGGGGACGTTGCCGCGTTTATAGCCGAGCCCGTGCAGGGCAAGGGCGTAAACTATCCTTCCGACGACTACTTCCCCGCCGCCCAGGAGCTCTGCCGCAAGTACGGAACGCTTCTGATAATGGACGAGGTCCAAACCGGCTTGGGCAGGACGGGAAAAATGTTCGCCTACCAGCACTGGAATTTGGATCCCGACATTGTCACCATGGCAAAGGCCTTGAGCGGCGGCTATGTTCCGTGCGCGGCCTTTGTGACCACAAGGGAGATCCACCAGAGCTCGTTTTCGACGCTTGACAGGTGCGTTGTGCATTCTACAACTTTTGGCAGAAACAACCTTGCCATGGTTTGCGGCTTGGCGGCAATCCACGTTTTGGAGAGCGAGCACCTTGTTGAAAACTGCGCCAAGATGGGCAAAATTCTTGTGGACCGCCTTGAGGCCCTAAAACAGAAGCACTCTTACATCAAAGAGGTCCGCGGCAAGGGCTTGATGATTGCGGTTGAGTTTAAGGAGCCGTCGGGCCTGATGCAAAAGGCCGCATGGAAGGCCCTAAAGCTTGCCAACGACGCCCTGTTTACGCAGATGATTGTCACGTCTATGATGGACAAGCACAGGGTGCTTACGCAGGTTGCCAGCCACGGCTTGGACGCCATAAAGATACTGCCGCCCTTCATAATTGCCGACAAAGAGGTTGACAGGTTTGTCAACGGTTTGGACGACGTTTTATCGAGTGCGGCCAATCCCACCGGACCGTTGTGGAAATTCGGAACGCGCCTGTTGGCGGCCTCGCGCGCAAACAAGGGGCAGAAATAATGTTGAGCTACGAAGAGTTTTGCGCCAACTGCGACGCCCTCGAGCGGCGCGTGCGCGCCGCGGCCGACGCGTGCGGCCGGGACGCGTCGGAAATAAAAATTCTTCCTGTGACAAAGACGCATCCGGCGGAGGTTGTAGAGTACGCCTTCAGGCGCGGTTTTACAGCTGTTGGTGAGAACAGGGTACAGGAGGCTCTTGAAAAGATGCCGCTTTTTGGCGGAAAGATTGAATGGGAGCTTATAGGCCATCTTCAGAGCAACAAGGCCTTGCGCGCGGTGGAGAATTTCAACAGGATAGAGAGCGTGGATTCTGAGCATTTGCTTTTAAAGCTCGATGCCTGCGCCCGGTCTATGGGGAAGGTGCAAAGGATACTTTTGCAGGTAAACGCCGGCAATGACCCTGCCAAGTTCGGGGTGGACGCCGAAGCTGCTGCGGGGCTTTTAGAGGCCGCCCTCAACTGCGCAAATCTTTCCGTGGAGGGACTGATGACCATAGCGCCCCTGGATTCCGACTTGGACGTGGCAAGCAGGTGTTTCGGGAATTTGCGGAAAATAAGGGATTGTTTAAGCGAAAAATTCTCCGTGCCTTTAAGCGAGCTTTCCATGGGCATGAGCGCCGATTTAGAGCGCGCCATTGCGGAAGGAAGCACGCTGATAAGGGTTGGGAGCTTTTTATTTGGTAGCCGCCAATGACGCATTCCGTATTGAAGGTTGACGATATATTGAATCCCGGATGGCGCGCGCGCTTTGGCGCGGACGCTTCCGCGCCGATGTTTGCGGTGTTGGGCAAGCCCATAGGCCATTCCAAGAGCCCGCTGATTCAGAACGCGGCGCTTGCGGCGCTTCCAAAGCTTGGGTGCGCGCATGCGGAGCGTTTTGCGGGTTCGGAATACTTTGCATTTGAGGTGGCGCCGGAGAATCTCGGCGGGGCGCTCAAGATTTTCGGCGACAGGGGGTTTATGGGGCTAAATTTAACCATACCGCACAAAGAGGTTGTGCTGCCCTTTGTCTCCCAATTCGACGAATCTGCGCGCCTTGCGGGCGCGTGCAACACGCTGCAATTTACGGAATCGGGCTGGAAGGGTTTTAACACCGACGGATACGGGCTGGAGAAGGCCGCCGCGGAGGGCCTTGGTGCAAAGCTTGGCGGCGCCGACGTGGTTATTATAGGCGCCGGCGGCGCGGCGCGCGGGGCGGCTTTCCACATTGCCTTTGCCTCAAAGGCGAGAAGCATTGTTCTTGCCAACAGAAGCCGCGACAGGCTTGAAAAGCTGCGCCGGGATCTTGATGCGGCGGGTTTTGAATGCGGCGCGTACGCGCTTGACAACGAAAGGCTTTATTCTGCCATTCGCCCCGGAAGCGTGATAGTCAACGCAACCTCGGTTGGGTTGGGATTGGCCGACAAACCGGTGCTGGATTTTTCAAAGGTCGACCAAAGCTGCGCGTTTTTCGACATGCCCTATGCGTTCGGGAGGCAGACCGCTTCTGTGGGCGCGGCGCTTGCGCGCGGGCTGCGCGCCTGCGGGGGGCTGGGAATGTTGGCGTGGCAGGGGGCAAAATCGCTTTCGATATGGACCGGCTGCGACGTAGAGTTGGCGGGGCGGGCAATGTGCGGGGCATTGCTTGGGACGCCGACCGAAGAAGGGAGGGCTAAATGACTTTTTGGGACACATTGGCGGCTTTTCCCGAAATACCGTGCGTGTTCTTTTTTCTCTTCGGGGCGTGCGTGGGAAGCTTTTTGAATGTTTGCGTTTACAGAATTGCGGCGGGAGAGTCTATTGTAAGCCCGCCGTCGCACTGCGCGTGCGGCAGGCCAATAAAATTTTATAACAACATTCCAATTTTAAGCTGGTTTCTGCTCCGCGGGAGGGCTGCCTGCTGCGGTAGAAGAATATCGTTCCGCTACCCGCTTGTGGAGGGTATTACGGCTCTTGTGTTTCTTGGCCTGTGGATATTGCTACCTGCAGAGAAAGCGTGCGTGGGAATGGTGTTTGCAGCCCTTATGATTTTTTGCGCGTTCTTCGACTTGGACACGATGACTCTCCCGGATTTTGCAACCATTGGCGGAACTGCGGCGGGGGTATTTCTCTCCGGTGCGTTTCCGGGCGTGCAAGATGTTTCGGAAAATTTGCCGTGGCTGGCGCGCGCGTTTTCCGGGGCGGGTTTGTCTTGCATAGGCGCGGTTGTAGGGGCGGGCCTGGTGTATTGGCTCAGACTTTTGGGGAGCGCAATATTCGGGCGCGAGGCCATGGGCGAGGGCGACGTAATTCTGGCCGGGTGCATAGGTGCGTTTTGCGGCTGGCAGGGCGCCGTCTTTTGCGTATTCGGCGGAAGCGTGCTGGGGGCGCTTTTGTTGCTTCCGTTAATCTTGTTCGAGAAGGCATTTCCCAAAAATGGCGCAGGCACTTCAAAAAGAGGAGACGGCGCCGAAAAGGCCGCGTCCTGCGGGGCTTCTTTCTCCGGCGGGGAGGGGAGCGGGCTTGCCGATGGCGCAGATTCCGGGGCGGGCCTTGAAATTCCGTTCGGGCCGTGGTTGGCTCTTGGCGGCGGCGTTTACTATGCGTTTTTATCCGGGGCCGTCGACGCGTATTTTGCCAATTTGGCGGCTTTGCTTTTCTGATTATGGCCGAAGACTCCAAAAGTGCTTATGCCGAGCTTGAAGAGCCTTTCTTTTATTGGATAGAGGCTCAGCGCAGGTATTCGGCCTATACGAAGCGCAACTATAAAAAGGCGCTCGACGACTGGTTCGCATGGCTTGACGAAAACGAATTTTTCAACGGGAAATATCTTGCGGTGCCAAAGCTGCTGGCGAAAAACTATGTGGTGGAACTGGCGTCGAAGTACGGCGGGGCAACTTTGCGCAACAGGATTTCGGCGATAAGGTCCTTCTACAAGTTCGAGATGATGAATTCGCGCTCTGATGCGGATCCGTTTTCGACCGTGCGCCTGCCGAAAGTAAAGAGGGATTTGCCGGTTTTTTTGAGCGAGAGCCAGATCCCAAAATTGTTGGAGTCGCCGTGGCTGCTTGCCGAATCCGGCAAAATGGATTTGCGCCGCGCGCTGTGCGGGGCGCTGTTTATTGAGTTCCTGTACGGGGCGGGTTTGCGCGTTAGCGAGCTCTGCAAAATCAAGTGGGGAGACATAGACAGAGGCGCGCGCATAGTGCGCGTATTGGGAAAGGGCGGGAAGGTCCGTTTTTGCCCCTACGGAAAATGCGCCGACGATGTCCTTCAAAAATGGAGCCAAAATTTTGTCTCCGACGGCAACCCTGATTGTTTCGTTTTCATTTTGCCAAGCGGAGAGCCAATGTACCCGCGCTATGTCCAGCGCGAATTAAAGAAATTTTTAATGTTTGCCGGTTTGCCTGCAAATATTACGCCCCATAAATTGCGGCACTCCTTTGCCACGCATCTGGTAAACCACGATGTAGATCTGCGGGCCTTGCAGGAAATGTTGGGCCACTCAAGTTTGTCCACCACGCAGATATATACCCACCTTGGTGTAAAGAAACTTCAGCAAGAGTACAAGGCGGCCCACCCGAGGGCGTAGCGGCGCATTGGAATATTTGCGCGCGCGCCTACAGGCACAGCGCCCCCCTTCGGGAGCACACTTTTTCGGCGAGCCCTTGGGCCTTCGCGGCGGCTACAGCCGAATCTTCTCCGTTTAATACCGACATTGTAAACGCCGCGGTAAAAGAGTCTCCGGCGCCGACGCTGTCGACAAGATCAACGGGGTTTGCTGCCGCGCTGATGGATTTGCCCGATTTGTCGAATATGGAATATCCCTTGCTTCCGCGGGTCAGAAGAATGCGGGCAAGCCCAAATTTGCGGAGGAGTTTTTCGCAGGTGTGAGCGTCCGAATATCCGTCCATGGAGAAGATGCGCCTGAATACGGCAAGTTCGTCGTCGTTTAATTTTAGCATGTCTGCTGAAGCCGCGCAAAATTCTATGGTGTCTTTGGTGAAAAAGTTTTGCCGAAGGTTTGCGTCGAAAATTTTTAGGCAGCTGCCGGGCAGAAGGGATATAATTTTTTTTAGGGTTCCCGCCGATATTCGGTTCCTTTGGGCGAGCGTCCCAAAACAAAAAGCGTCGGCTTTTGAGGCGAATTCTTTCGCCGCAGGGGATAGCTCAATCAAGTCCCAAGCGGCCGGAGAACATATCTCAAACGTGTGGGTTGCGCCTGTTTGGCGAACCAATACCCTTCCGGTTTCGGCGCCGTCAATTCTTTCCACAAGAGAAGTGTCTATACCGGCTTTTTGCGCCATTTCCAATGCCGCGTTCCCGTTTGCGTCGGTTCCGACGGCGCTGAGTATTTTTGCGCTTGCGCCAAGCTTGGAACAGTAATAGGCAAAATTTAGGGGGGCTCCGCCGAGAGTCTTTTCATTTTCAAAAATGTCCCAAACAATTTCCCCGAAGGCGAGAACTTTTTTTGCGCGTTCCATAAATTCCACAGAGTATCAAATGGCGTGGAAAAATTTCAAGGACTATTCCGGCGTGAGCCTAAAAATTTAAGCATTTTAGCTACGGCGGCGCGTAGTGGGGGAAAGCCATGTTGCATTTTGTTATATAAACGCGCGCAGGAAGGGCAAGTTCGCGGGAGCATTTGCGCGCCGCGTGTTTTACGAATTTCGGCTAGAAATATTTATTCAACCAAAATGACGTTTGCCATGCGGTGTTAAGAAAGCTAAAGTTGCATATTTTTAACGTAAAAACGGGGCGGCTGTCGGCTTGTATTGTAATTGTTGTGCTGGCGGCCGCGGTAAATGTCGGGTTCTAGAGGCGCGCATATTTGCCGAAAGTCCGTAAACAAGTTTTCCAAGTGCGCGTTGCTTGATGGAAATGCGT
>CASEFZ010000089.1 GCA_949287395.1 uncultured Verrucomicrobiota bacterium | reverse complement strand
CTTTAGCTTCAGCCCGAAAAGCACATTGTGGAAAACGTCCAGCCACGGGAAAAGCGCGTGCTCCTGAAACATGACCATTCTGTCGCGCCCCGGCCCGGAAACAATGTTGTCGTCCACGCGTATGACACCCTTGTCCGGCTTCTCCAAACCAGCCACAAGATTCAAAAGCGTCGATTTCCCGCAGCCGCTCGGGCCCACAAGGCACACAAACTCCCCCTCGTTCACCCTCAAGCTGACGTCGCGCAAAGCCTCAACCTTTCCCCTCGCGGAATTGAAGGTCTTGCTGACGTTGTCGACGACAAGCTTTGCCGTTACATTCTGAAGTTCCTCGCTTACACCCATTATTTGAAATCCGCAAAAATTTTAGATATGTCGGTCTTGCGCTTTATGAAGCCGCATTCGTAGGCGTAATCCATAAATTCCTGCAACCCCTCCTTATTGACGTCGTTGGTCAAAATCAGCCTCTTCCAAGAATCAACAACCATAGCCTTATCGCACTTTCCGCCGGTTAAATCCTCTATTTCCTTATGGACCAAGTCTTGCGCCTTTTCCGGATTGGCCTTTATCCAATCGGTAAGCTCCCTGTGCGCCTGCCAGAATTTTTTGACCAGGTCTCTCCTGCCCTCCAAGTTCTTCACGTTGGTCACCAACACGGTAGTGACAGCGTCCTTTTGCTCTAAAAACACCTTCGCGTTGGCGTCCTTCTCAAGGCGCGTCACCCAAGGCTCAACCGTCCATACCGCATCAAGCTTGCCCGACTTAAACAAAGGCAGCTGGTCCGGATTGGCCGTGGGTATTACATACGCGTCGCCGCCAGACAGCGAAACTTTCATTCCATTCTTTATCAGCCAAGCCCTGCACGCGACATCCTGCGTGTTGCCAAGCTGCGGAGTGCCTATTTTCTTGCCCTTAAAATCCCCCGGCTTGTCTATCTTTAAATCGGGATTAAACACCAAAGCTGCCGCCCCGTCCGCCGAGCCCGAAAGTATCCTTATGTCGCGCCCGCGCGATTTTGAAAACGCATTCAACGCCGGATTCGGCCCAACGTAAGTTATGTCTACCGCCCCCGCAAGCATGGCCTCCATGGCGCTCGGACCGGCATTAAAGACCATCCACTCTATCTTTACGTCCTTGCCCAAGCGCTCTTCAAACCAGCCCTTCCCCTGGCGGGAAAGCTGGTGCGCAACCATTCCCTGCGCGTGCGTCACATTCGGGAAATGCCCTATTCTCAACACCTCTTCGGCCCCCGACAAGCCGGCCAGAAAAAGCGAAGCAGCAAAACACGCCGCGCATTTAAATATCATTTTCATATCCATATAGTCTAATAAATTGGCGTATTTTTCAAGCAATAAAGGCAGCCGACGGCAACAGCGCCCCACTAAAACTTCATCTGCATCTGCACCCTTGCCGAATGTGCCTCTCCCACGTGCGAACCCGCATTGGCCGAATCGGCCCCGGCCCACCCCGAAAACTGGGTGTAGCCATAGCCTATCTGCACTTTCAAATCGTCCCCCATTATGTACCAGTTCAGCCCGAAATAAAAGTCGTTTGCGGTATTGTACAACCCGCCCACGTTGCCGGCGTTCCTGACGGCGTCCGAAATTTCCATGCCCCTGCCGTCGGTATCTGTCCACGAATAGCGGAAGGTTGGCGCAAGCTTGCCCTGCACGCCTATGTCGAACATGTATTCAAGGCTGAAATTTACACCGTAAGGGCTCGCCTGCGCCCAGCCGCCGCCGGGAGTAGCCCTGCCGTCGGAAACGACACTCGCCAAATACTCCGTCCAAAAGTGCAACGGCCCGACGTTCCCGGCTATGTACGGATTTATGGAATACACCGCCGCCGCCGGCGCTTTTCCCATCTGCTCATTCGCGGTTGACGAATACATGGTGTAAACGCCGTACTTAACTTTCCAGCTTTCACCCTTAAACTCGTGGTGGACGCTTGCCCAATAGGCCAGATGGTTGCTTGTCCAGTTGTAGCTCAAATCGTCCTCGTGCACGGGCGACAACTGGAAAGAGTTTGTCACCGCAAGAGTATACGTAAGCCCCTTGACCTGGTTTACCTTTCCGTTCCACCGCACGCCCGCATACCTGTTGCCTATGCCCAGGCGCCGCCCGTTCGGCGAAAGCGTAAAATAGCTTGTGGCGGCCGAGCGCTCTATGGCGTTTAGTGAAAACGACGAAAGCATGTCCTCATAGCAAAAGCCCGGCTTCATGTAGCCAAGGCACAGCTTGCCCGCAAGATACTCCCCGTCGAATTTCTTGGAAACATAGGTATCGACAAAATAGCTGTTCAGGCGCGTTCTTGCCAAATCCAAACCGGCCGCGACCTCCCACCCCGACCCGAGATCGGCAAAAGCCTCCACAAAAACCCTTCTCAACAGAAAGTTCGACGTTCCGTTCCCGTCTTTAGGAGAACCCGCCCCCGCCATAAGCCGCGTATTGGACCATTCGTACTGCAGTTGCATTCTCCCGCCTATCCTAAGCTTCCTCGTATCCGGAGAGGCCGGCACAACAACGCACGAATCTTTTTTCAGGGCATCCGCCTCCCTTCTTGAGACAACTCCGCGCCTGACCAAAAAATCTAGCAGCGCGCCGTCCGACGGATACAGTGCCGAAGCGCAAAAAAACGCGGCCACCAACGCCGCCACCCTACTGACCTTTAACCGTCGCATTCGTGTTAGTCTAATGTAAAAAATCCCCTTTAAGGCAACAAAAAAAGCTATTTTTTCGCATGCGCGTGTTTTTTTATTTACCGGAAAGACAGTTTTGCCAATATAAGAAGAATGATGGGAGCAGAAAATTCTGAATTTAACATGCGGGGCGGGAAAATAGGGCGCCGCGCCTTTTTGAAGGGTGCCGCGGCGGCGGGATTGGTCGGCTTGGCCGCGTATGGGGGTGTGAGGTACACTGGCTATCGTTCCAGCGGCGCCAAGGCAAAAATTGTGGTCATAGGCGGCGGCGCGGCGGGTATAAGCGCGGCTGCGAGACTGATGATGATTCTAAAGGAGCCGGACATCACAATAATAGACCCTTCCGACAAGCATTTCTACCAGCCCGGCTTCACTCTGATAGCCTCGGGCGTCTATTCTCCCGACGAAGTTTACAAGAGCCAGGCCGACTGTATCCCGTCGGGCGCAAAATGGGTTAAGGACAGCGTTGTCGCCCTTGATGCCGACAAAAGAATTGTGACAACATCCAAGGGCGAGAAGATTTCCTACGACTTCCTTGTGCTTACGCCCGGCCTCGTTTACGATTGGGACTTAATAGAGGGCATAGACCCAAAAGCCCTCGGCACCGGGAACGCCCATTGCATATATGAGCACGAGGGCGCCATAAAGACTTGGGATGCCATTAAAAAATTTGTAAAGAACGGCGGCAAAGGAATATTCACCGACACTTACACCAAACATAAGTGCGGGGGGGCGCCAAAGAAAATAACCCTTCTGACCGAGCATTTAGCCCGCAAAAACGGCACCAGGGAAAGGCTTAGCTTTAACTTTTACACGGCTTCGCCGGAGCTTTACGACGTTCCCTACTACACCCCGCGCCTGCTGGAAATCTACGCCGAGCGCAATGTGCCCATCAACCTGAATACGAGGATTGTCGGGGTTGACACCGCCGCAAAGAAGGTTCATTTCCGCAAGACTGAAAAATCCGCCGACGGCAGCGCGAAAGTTTCGGACTTCAAGGAGGACTATGAATTTTTGCATTTTCTTCCCCCCATGGGGACGCCAAAATTCGTTAGGGAGTCGGGGCTTTCGGCGACAAACGGCTCCCATGCGAAGGAGGGCTGGGTGGATGTCGACAAAGGCACGCTCGTCAGCAAAAAGTATCCCAACATAATATCTTTTGGCGACGCCAGCAATCTTCCCACAAGCAAGACTTCGGCCGCCATACGCAAACAGGTTCCCATAGCGGTTGCAAACTTGGTCTCAATTATGGAGGGCAAGCAGCCGCAGCAAATCTACGACGGCTACGCCGCGTGCCCCATAATCACCGATTACGGGCATGTCCTTATGTGCGAGTTTGACTACAGCAAGAAGCAGAAAAACACTTTCCCCCTCCCCTTGCTGTTCGACATGTCTAAGGAACAATACGTTGCATGGCTGATGAAAGTGTATCTTTTAAAGCCCATGTATTTTTACGGCATGCTGAACGGCCTGGTCTAACATGCGCAGATAATTAACCTTAAGGGGCGCGCCTGAGCAATTCGGCGCGCCCCTTTTTTGCGCAAAAACGTTTTGAAGCAATGAAGGGACGACCAGCAAAGCTGCATTTGCGTAGACCCGCCAAAAACCAATATTTTTTCCACATGGCAAACGACAAGAAACTTTGCATTTCCTGGCCGAGAAGCAAAATTTTTTTTAATTCAACATCGCAGAAGGGCGCCTGTTCCAACGGCGGCGGTGAAAATCTGCTTCCGCCGAAAAAATATTAAAGCTTTGCCCCCATACGCGACCGGCAAAAAAACTTTTCCTTTCAGCGTTGGCATAGGCCTTCAGGAAGTTCGCCAAGGGCATAAATACTTGACGAAAATATTTAAAATGGCAATGCTTCAAAGGCGATGACTCATTCTCTTAAAATGCTTTGTGCGCCCTTGTGCGCCGCGGTTGCGCTTGCGTGTGCGTCGTGCGCGTCGACGGACTCTGAAAACGCCGCCAAAAATCCGGAGGGCAGCGCGCCGGAAGGTTCCGTAATCGGCGTGGACTACAAGGAAGAACCGGTTATTTCCTACGTAAGATTCCGCTATCTGACGGATGCGCAAACCAGAACCATAGGGGAAATATTTACCGGAGACGAATATACCTATGGGCAGCTTACGCTCCGTTCGATGCCCAATAAGCGCGCGGGAATGTATTTTTTTGTGATGTTCAACTACGGCCCCGACGATATTTCCCTGGCTTCGCAGATAGAATTGTGGGTTGATTCTTCCGACAGCGCCCACCCGCGTTTATTTGTGTTTTCAGTACCCGAAACCCACAATGTTTGGAGGGAGATAAAGCTTGGCATAACCGGCGCAGATTGGCCTGACTCGAAAGCGCGGGTAAATGCGTGGAAGATAACGGTGAAGTCTCCCTCGGGAAAGATACTGACACAAAAGCAATCTTGGTTGTGGTCGCTTAGAGACCCGAGCGGCAAAAAGCTGGGGAACCCCAATCTAATGAAAGGAGAGGCCCTTCCGGAAATTAATAGCGCAATTCCTGCAACCGGTGGGAAGGGCGCCAATTCCCAAACTCCGGCAAAAGAGCCGGAAGTTGAAAAGATAGAAGCGCCCGCCGTCAAGAAGGGCTCATAACATTCCGAGCGCTACTTGCGATGGCCTTGCCCAAGTGGGAAAATATAGACTGGGCGGACTTCAAAAAGTTGTCCGGGCTGTTTTTTACGCCGCCAGACTTCGCGGAAACGCTCGACGGCGGTCAGGCCTTCAGGTGGCACAAGATTTCAAACAAGCATAATGCTCCCGCGCATGGGGAAGTCGGAAAATTCCCCTTGAAAATTTCCGGTTTGGCCGCAATGCCTTTGCCTGAAATCGCCCCTGCCCCACCTTTCCAAGGCGGCCGCGTGGGCGATGGAAGTTCCGGGCCGGAATATTTCGGGGTGTTCGGGCGTTATGCGGTGCGGGCAAGGCTCGCCAAGAACGGCACCGTGGAGGTTTCTTTCCCTCGGGGGGCGGATTCAAAAAAATACACGGCCGCCATAAAAAACTATTTCGATTGCACAAGAGACTATTCCGCCCTGCGCGGTAAGCTTAATTTGCTTCAAGACCCACATCTATGCCGCGCTCTTGAGGCCTATCCCACTTTGCGGATACTTAGGCAGCCGGCTTCCGAGGCCGTGGTCTCGTTTATATGCAGCTCCAGCAAGCGCATAGTGCAAATAAAGCAGTGCGTGGAGCTTCTCTCCCAAAGACTCGGCGAGAAGATAGCCGACGGAGTATTTGCCCTGCCGACTTTCGACGCAATAGCGGCCGCGCCCATAGAGGAAATATCGGCTTGCAAACTCGGCTTTAGGGCAGACTACCTAAAGAGGGCCGCGCAAAAAATAGTGCTCGACAAATTCGAGGCGGAATCTCTCAGGGACATGCCTTACCGCGAGGCAAAAAAATATCTGCTCTCCCTGCGCGGCGTGGGAGAAAAAATAGCCGACTGCATACTTCTGTTCGGCGCCGCCCGCTTTCAGGCATTTCCCGTGGACACATGGATTCGCCAGGCCATGACCAAATTGTACTCCACGCCCAATTCTCCCGACGCAATAAGGGAATTTGCCGCCCGAAAGTTTGCCGGCAACGCAGGCTTTGCCCAACAGCTGATTTTCGCCAATATAAGGAATTCTTCAAAGCAAAGCGCCCCAAAAAAACGCCAGAAGTAGGCGCGCTTCCCGCTCTCGGAGGCGCCAAATATACAAGCGCGGCACACCGCGCGCATGCGTTAACCTCGCGCCAAGCCCGCCCATAAGAGCCGCGGACGGGCCGGGAAATGTCAGTCGCCGGCGCCTTCGTCTATCTGCAGAAGCTTCCTGTGCAAAGTCCTGCGCGATATCCCAAGCTTTTCGGCGGCCTTGCTCTTATTTCCGCCGCAGGCGTCGAGAGCCCGCTTTATGAGGTCAATCTCATTGGCCTTTTTTGAAAATTGAGAGTCTTTTAGTTCAGAATTCCTTATATCCGAATCAATGGGCCTCAAAAACTGCGCAGGCAAATTCGACGGAGTTATGGCCGCTCCGTTTCCCATCACAACCGCATTTTCGCAAAAATTGCGAAGCTCGCGTATATTGCCGCGCCACGGGTAATTTTCGAGAATTTTCATTGCCGCCTCCGAAACCGCAGGAGTCGCGGCCGAATTTTCTCCGGCATAGTATGCCAAATACGACTCTATTAAAGGAGGAATATCCTCTTTGTGCTCGCGAAGCGGAGGTATATTTATCTCCACCACATTTAACCTGTAATACAAATCCTCCCTAAAACTCCCGTTTGCGACCATATCGGACAGCACCCTGTTTGTGGCGCACACAACGCGCACGTCCACCGATATTGTCTGGCTTCCCCCCAAGCGCTCAAAAGAATGCGTCTCCAAAAAGCGCAGTAGCTTAACCTGCGTTGTGTGGTCAATTTCCCCTATCTCGTCGAGAAATATGGTTCCGCCGTCGGCCGCCTCAAACCTGCCTATTCTCCTCTGAACCGCGCCGGTAAAGGCTCCGCGCTCGTAGCCAAACAACTCGCTTTCCAAAAGATTCGACGGTATGGCCGCGCAATGGACGGGAACAAAGGGACCCTTTGCCCGCGGGGAAGAATCGTGTATAAAATGCGCAATCAACTCCTTGCCGGTTCCGGTTTCCCCGCTCAACAATACCGTAGCCCTCGACGCCGCCACCTGGGCCGCCCTCTCTATGACGGCGCGCATCTTCAAACTCTTGGCAATTATGTGCCCCGACTGCGAAGATATCGCCTTTGCGCCTATCTTTTTTGCGGAGGCGTCCACTTTTTTGCCCATGCTCTCCGACTGCCTCTTTGCCTCATCAAGGCGCGCGCGCCGCTTCGCGAGGGCCGCCGCAAGAATTTGCTCAAGCTTGTTGATGTCTACGGGCTTCGGAAGAAAATCGTCCGCGCCGCGCTTCATGGCCTCCACTGCGGTCTCAACGCTTCCGTAAGCGGTAAGCATTATGCACACGGGCCTGTCGCGCATCGAAATCACCTTGTCTATGACGCCCATGCCGGATTTCCCCGCCATGCGCAAATCGGTGACAACCGCGTCGAAATGCTCCGCCTCAAGCATGCTTACGGCCTCGTCGGCATTTGCGGCCGCAAACACGTCGTAGGATTCGGCCAACATTGACACAAGGCCGTCGCGGGTGTGCTTCTCGTCGTCTACTACCAAAATGCTTTCCATCACTGTGCGGATATTAAGACAATATCGCCGTCGCGGGCAATATCAAAAAGCCGCTTTGCATCGCAACAGCGCAAAAGGACGCACCCGTGGCTGTTTGGAGAACCTATTTTGTCCTCCTGATTGGTCCCGTGTATATAGACATACCTCGAGTACGTATCAACGTCTCCCCCGGAATTCACACCGTCTTCAAGCCCCCTCAGGCGGAGTATGCGGGAGGTTATTAAATTTTTGGAAAGTTCGTCTTCGGGCATTTCACCCAGGCGCCCCACGGGTTTTCTTGCTCTGAACACGGTGTCTGTGGGCAGTCCGTCCCCTATTTTTCCATCTATCTTGTGCAGCCCCGTTGGAGTGCCCAAAGAGTCCCTCTTGCACGACGGCGGTTTCCGCGAGGTTGATACGTCAAAAACCGCGGCCAATTTTTCCGAATCGAACAGGTAAAGTTTTTGAAGCCCTATGGAAACAAAAATTAAGTGTTGCGTGGGACTTATTTTTTCTCCATTACACTTTTCCAAAATTTTTTTTAGGAGATCATCCATGAGCAAAAAATATAAAGTGGGAATAGTGGGCGCAACCGGCGCCGTGGGACGGGAACTGATAGACCTACTCTTTGATAGGAACTTCCCGATGCAATCACTGACACTTTTGGCATCGTCGCGTTCCGCTGGCAAGGAAATAAAAAGCCACGGCGAAACTTTCGTGGTGGAGCAGGCCCTGCCGGAAAGTTTTGACAAGCTGGACATAGCAATATTTTCGGCCGGCGGTAGCGTTTCCCTGGCGCTTGTCCCCGAAGCCGCAAAGCGCGGGTGCATAGCCATAGACAACAGTTCCGCATTCAGAATGGACGAAGACGTTCCGCTCATAGTTCCGGAGGTGAACGCCGAGGCCTTGAAGGGGCACAAGAACATCATAGCCAACCCGAATTGCACAACGGCGATATCTCTGATGGCGCTTTATCCGCTCCACAAAGAGTTTGGGCTTAAGAGGTTCTTTGCGTCTACCTACCAGGCGGTGTCCGGAACGGGCGTTGCGGCAATGGAGGAACTCAAAAACCAAGTTTGCGACTTTGCCGCCGGCAGGCCCATAGAAGCGAAGGTCTATCCCTACCAGATAGCCTTTAATGTGTTGCCGCATGTAGACTCGTTCCTCGATACGGGATACACCAAGGAGGAGATGAAGATGCTGAACGAGTCGCGCAAGATAATGGGCTTGCCGAATCTGAAAAATTCCACCACATGCGTGCGCGTTCCGGTAATGCGCGCGCACAGCGTGTCGATAAACGCGGAATTCGACAGGCCGGTCTCGGTGGAAAAGGCGCGCCAGGCCATAAAGGCCTTTGAGGGAGCCGAGCTTATGGACGATCCCTCCAAGAAGGAATATCCAATGCCGCTGTTCTATCAAAAGAAGGTCAAGTGCGGCGTCGGCAGAATAAGGCTGGACAACGTGTTTGACAACGGCCTTGCCTTTTGGGTTGTGGGCGACCAGCTCTGGAAGGGTGCCGCCCTCAATGCGGTGCAAATTGCAGAATTGATTGCGGCGCAAGGCGAATAAAGCAAAGGTCCGCGGGGCAAAGATACACTCCGCAACGCGCGATGCGCTGCGGATTTTTTTGCGCAAACGCCGCGTTTCAGGGACGCTTTCCGTAAACCGCGTGCTCTCCAAAGCACCAGTATAAACAGATGAAAGGGTTGGCAAACACCAAATGCCCCAATGTCCAAGCTTCCAAAAAAACTTGGTCATACAGCGTTATGGCTTTGTCGAACGCACTCTTTTTAGAACCGCCGCAGAAACGCCAAGCACAAGGTTTACGGGTAAGATTTTTGCAAGAAGCGTCTGAAACTTGTTTAAGGCGCCCACAACAACAAATTTCTTTCCTGAAGCAAGAGCCGAGAGCGTGGCAGAGGCCACGTCTGAAGGTTTATGCCCAAAATTTCCCGGCAGCGGCGGCGAATCAAAGCCGGCGGCCTTAAAAAAGTTGCTCGAAGTTGGGCCAGGACAAACGCAAAGGCAACGTATGCCGCGCTCCTTTAGTTCGGACGATATGCCCAGGCTAAAACTGAACACATAGGCCTTTGTGGCCGCATAGGTGGCAAGTTGCGGGCAAGGCTGCCAAGCGGCGGTGCTTGATATGTTGACAATGGCGCTGCCGGGCGCCATCATTGGAAGGAAAGCTCCGCAAAGGGCGGTGAGGGCGCGCACGTTTAAATCAATCATGCGCAGGTTATGTTCCAAGGAGGGTTCGGGGAAAGGCCCATACCCGCCGAAGCCCGCATTGTTTACAAGAAGGATTTTTGGGAATTTTGAAATGGAATGCGCCTTTTTTAAAACGGTTTCGCACGCAGACTGAACTTGTTCGGCAACAGCAAGATCTGCGCGTATAAATTCGGCGTTTATTCCGCCGAGCTCCGGTTCAGATCTCGAAACGGCAAATATCTTTACGCCGCAGGCGCCCGCCACGCACTTCATGATGCCCTCTCCTATTCCGGAAGAGGCGCCGGTAATGACAACGGCGTCGAAATCCTTTAGAAAATTTTTAACTTTTGCTGAAATTTCGGTGCTCATAAGCGGTGTTTGAGTGTTATTAGCTTGCATTTTCGAGACGGACAATTTAGCCTGTCTGACGCGTTGGAGCGGAGTTGGCAGCCGTAAAGCGCCTGCAAAAAACGTCGCGCGGCAAAGATTGCTCTTTGAACATTTTTTAAGGGCGTTTGTCTAAGCTATCGGAAGACGATGCGAAGGCAATATTTTTTAACAGGCGTGCCTCGGGAAGAATCCGGGCAAGCCTAAAACAAAAAGGAAAGGAAAACATGAACGACATAATCATATCCGGACAAGACTTGGAACTGACAGATTCTCTCAAGAAGAGTGTCGAGACCAAAATGAGCAAGCTGTTCACCCTGGACGACCGGATTATAAGGCTTAAGGTAGACTTAGCATACAAGCCAAACAAGTCGAAATCGAACGAATTTTCCGCGAAGGGGCACATAGAGATCCAGGGGCCTGATATGATAGTTAGCGTAGAGAGCGACGACATGTATAAATCCATAGACGAGCTCATTGTCAAGCTGGTGAGGAAAATCCGCCGCCGCCACAGGCTTGAGCGCATAAAGCGCAACAATCCGCACGCGGTGGAGATACCGGCGGCTCTCCCAAAACTTTAATTTAATCCGCCACGGGGGGCGCCGATAGATAATTGTCGGCGCCCCATTTTTTGGCCCGGGGAACAATACCGGTGCGGCAGGTGTCAAAGGTGGGAAAACGCGTTCTGTTTTGGAGCGTTTTAGTGTTGCTACCGCAGTCCCGCGCCGAGCGGGCTTTTTTTAAAGTGTTTAACAACGAATATACGAGCAGTGTATGAGCGCAAATCTAAGCGAAATAAACGAAAAAGTTAGGGCCAACTCAGATTGGACAAATCTGTTGAAGATGGAGATTGGCAAGGTTATAGTTGGGCAGAAATACCTTGTCGACAGGCTGTTGACCGGCATATTGGCCAACGGGCACGTGCTTTTGGAGGGCGTTCCCGGATTGGCCAAGACCCTTGCCGTAAAGACCATGGCGGCTTCCATGGACGCGAAGTTTAACCGCATACAATTCACCCCCGACCTGCTTCCAGCCGATATAGTGGGCACGCTGATATTCAACCAGCAAAAAGGTGAGTTTGTCACGCAGAAGGGTCCCATATTTGCAAATATAATACTTGCCGACGAAATAAACAGGGCGCCCGCAAAGGTGCAAAGCGCCCTGCTTGAGGCTATGCAGGAGCGCCAAGTGACCATAGGCGGCGAAACATACCCCCTACCCGAGCCTTTCCTTGTGCTTGCGACCCAAAACCCGATAGACCAGGAGGGCACCTACCAGCTTCCCGAGGCGCAGGTTGACCGTTTCATGTTCAAGCTCAAGATAGACTATCCAGAAAAGAAGGAAGAGCGCCTTATATTGGATTTAATGGCAAAGACTTCCACGGTTGAAGACGTCAACACCGTTGTCACACCCGAGAAGATAATGTCGGCGCGCAAGGTTGTGGACGAAATCTACATGGACGACAAGATAAAAGACTACATTGTAGACATAGTCTTTGCCACGCGCCAGCCGGAAAAGTACTCGCTTGCAGAGCTTGGCAACATGATACAGTTTGGAGCCAGCCCCAGGGCGACCATAGCATTGGCCCTGGCCGCGAAGGCACACGCCTTCATGGAGGGGCGCGGCTATGTGATTCCGCAGGATATAAAAGATTTAGCCCCGGACATTTTGCGCCACAGAATAATAGTCAGCTACGAGGCCGAGGCCGAAGGCGTCGATAGCGAAGCCATAATAGCCAAGGTGCTCAACAAAGTGGCAGTTCCCTAATGCCGCCGGGCAAGTTGCGTAAAATTCGGGAGGTTTTTTCAAATGTCCGACAAGATTACGGAGATGCTCAAGAAGGTGCGCCAAATAGAAATACGCACCAACAGGCAGGTTAGCGACGCTCTTGCCGGGGCCTACCACAGCTTGTTCAAGGGGCGCGGAATAGACTTCGAGGAAGCAAGAGAATATCTTCCGGGAGACGAGATTCGCAGCATAGATTGGAATGTCACCGCGCGAACGGGCAAGGCCCACGTAAAGAAATACCGCGAGGAGCGCGAGTTGACTATGATGCTTGTTGTGGACTTGTCCGCGAGCGGCGAATTTGGTAGCGCCGACACATCCAAGCGCGAGCTTGCCGCAGAGCTTGCCAGCACGCTGGCATTTTCGGCGGCCAGAAACAACGATAAAGTTGGCATGGCGCTCTTTACTGAAGGAGTGGAGCTGTACATACCGCCCAGGAAGGGGCGCAAGCACATTCTTAGGATAATCCGAGACATACTCATGTTTGAGCCGAAAAAGCGCGGCACCAACATAGCCGCCACTCTTGAGGAGGTTAACAGAACACTCAAAAGGAAGGCCATAGTTGTGCTTATAAGCGACTTTCTCCAAGGCCCAAACGGGCTTCTTCCCAACCCGGATGAGAAGGGCTCGGACGAAATGTTCAAGGCCTTGGACATAACTAACAGGCGGCACGATCTTGTATGTTTCGGGCTTTCGGACAGGCGCGAGGTGACACTTCCCAAGCTTGGGGAGATAATACTTGAAGACAGCGAGACCGGAGAGGTTGTCACTTTAAACACATCCAGCCTTGCCGTGCGCGAGGCCTATGCCAAGGCCAATTCGGAGCGGCTTTCAAAATTTAAGAGGGCGCTTGCGAGTTCAAAGATAGACCTCCTTGAGGTGTTTACCGACAAGCCGTTCATAACGGCCTTGAGAAAATTTTTCCAAAAGAGGCAGCGCAGATGAGTTTTTGTTGGAGGATAGTTGCAATTTTGGCGCTTGCGGCGTGGGCAGTCTGCCTTCGCGCCGACAGCCTGCCCGCAGGCCCCGCCCTTCCGGCGGCTACGCCCGCACAAGCGCAGGGGGCCGATGCTTCAAAGGCGCCCGCAGCGGATGCGAAAGGTGCCCCAGCAGCGGATGCGAAAGCGCAAAGGGCACCCAACCCGAATTTGTCGATGATGCCCGAACTGGAAGGCATAGAGGGAGAAATCGGGAAAACTTTTCTTGAAAAGAACTGGGGATATTTGGCCGGTGCGCTCGCATGCGTGGCAATTGCGGCCTATTTTGTGTTCAGGCGCAAAAAGAGGGCCGAACCTACGCCATTTGAAATAGCGATGGCGCAGCTAAAGTTCGCGCAAGAGAGGGGGGGCATGCTTGGGGCGAAAGAATACGCGGAGAGGGTAAGCCTGTGCGTGCGCGAGTACATAGAGTCTGTGCACAAGATCCCTGCCCCGGAGAGGACAACAGAAGAGTTTTTGCGCCTTGCTTCGGAGTCTAAAACTTTCGATCTTGCCCAGCGCGAACAGCTTGCGGGAATATTAAGGCTGTCCGACATGGCGAAGTTTGCGATGCACGCATTCAAAGAGGACGAGAGGTTAACCCTCATAAACGAGGCCCGCAACTTTGTGGAGGACGACAACAAGAAGATGAACCCGGCTAAGCGGCCGGACGCAGGCGCGCCGGAAGGCGGCTCTGCAAAAACCGCCAAAGCCGGCGAATCTAACGCGGGAAATCCCGACGGAGGAAAGTGATGTATTTTGAGTTTGCCAATCCTGAAATTTTGTGGCTTTTGCTGCTGCTGCCCGTTCTGATACTGCTGAGGGGCGCCGTCGGCAAAGGCGGATCAATTATTTTTTCGAGCGTTGCGATAGCGAAAGAGGCTGCGAAGAAGAGCCGTTCAAGGGTGGGCTTTTGGCGCTTTTTTCTGACGGTTGCGGCGCTCGGGTTTTTAATACTGGCGCTTGCGCGCCCGCGCCTCGGGATGGGCTACAGCGAGCGCGAGGAAAGCGGCATAGACATAGTTTTGGCGGTGGACGTGTCGGGCTCTATGTCGGCTCTGGACTTTTCGACGCGCACAAAGCTGCGCACCAGGCTGGACGCCGTGAAGGAGGTAATAAGCCAATTCATCAACAAGCGCCCCAACGACAGAATTGGGATAGTTGCATTTGCGGCAAACCCGTTCATGGTTTCGCCAATAACGCTCAACCACGACTGGCTCATAAAAAACATAGACCGGCTTGAGATAGGGGTTATAGACCCGAACAGAACGGCCATAGGTTCGGCGATAGGCATGGGAGTGAACAGGCTCAGGAATATTAAGAATGCGAAGTCGAGGGTGATAATATTGCTGACCGACGGCGAAAACAATTCCGGGCAGATATCGCCCATAGCGGCCGCCGAAGCCGCGGCCAGCTACGATGTCAAGATATACACCATAGCGGCGGGTCGCCAGGGTGTTGTGGCGGCGGCAAGACTGGACGAAAACCAAAACATTATCCGGGACCGTAACGGCAATCCCGTTTACGGAGGCGAGATCCGCAGCCAAATAGACGAGGAAACCCTCAAAAAAATCGCCGATATTACCGGCGGAAAATTTTATACCGCCCAAAACCTCGCGCAACTTGAGGACATATACAACCAGATAGACGCGCTTGAAAAAACCAAGGTAAAGCTGAGAAACTTTACCACCTACGAGGAACTTTTCCAGTGGTTTGCGGCTGCGGGACTTGCCGTTTTGGCCCTAAAACTCGCACTGGTCAACACACGCTTGAGGACTTTACCATGAACTTTCATTCACCGGAATGGCTCTATGCGGGGCTTGCGGCCGCCGTGCTTATTCTGATAGTCTACCGCATATCCGGCGCCAGCAGGAAAAGGCTGTTGTCGGAATTCGCGTCGGCGCGCCTGCTGCCAAAGCTCTCATGCAATTTCAGCCCCGTGAAGTATTTTGTCAAAAGGGCGCTGTTCCTGTTTGGGGTGGTTCTGGTATTCATAGCAATGGCCCGTCCGCAATGGGGATACAAATGGGAGGAAACAAAGACTCGCGGAATCGACATAATTTTCGCCATAGACACGTCGAGAAGCATGCTTGCCGAGGATGTCAGCCCTAACAGGCTTGAGCGCTCGAAGCTTGCCGTAATGGACTTGGTAAACGTGCTGAAAGGCGATAAAATAGGCATAGTGGCTTTTAGCGGGCAGGCCTTTTTGCAGTGCCCGCTTACGCTCGATTACGATGCGTTTAAAATATCCCTCGACGCCCTGGATACGGAGATCATAAAGCGAGGCGGCACCAATATAGCGGCGGCTATTTCCGAGGCGGAATCGGCCTTTGCAGACACAACAAACAAGAAGATAATAGTTCTAATAAGCGACGGGGAGGAGCTTGAATCTTCGGCCTTAAAAAAGGCCGAAGAATGCGCAAAGCGCGGGGTGGTAATATACGCGCTTGGCGTGGGGGGCGTAAAGGGAGACCCCATTCCTGTGCGGGACTCCGCCGGCAGGCTGACCTATGTCAAGGATGAATTCGGCAACACCGTGACAAGCAAGCTCAACGAACAAACGCTCACAAAAATAGCCGAGGCCACAGGCGGCTTTTACGAGCCCCTTACCGCAAACGGCATGGACGCAATTTACGAGGAAGGCCTCAAAAAAATTCCCCAACACGAAATCTCCGCGAAGATGAAACAGCTCGCCATAGAGCGTTTTCAGATTCCGCTGGCGATAGCGATAATTTTAATAGCGTTGGAATCTCTGGTGGGAACAAGAAAATTTTTCTCTGGAGGCGCCGGAAGGCTTGCGGTATTGGCGCTTGGGGCTTTTCTTCTGACCCCGCTGGGCCAGAGGCTCGAGGCGGCGCAGGAATCTGCCACGGAGCGCGATTCGTTTAACGAAGGGGTGAAGGCCTACGAGAAAGGCGAATATTCCGCCGCAAAGGAAAAATTCATCGACGCCATAAAGATGGACGAAGAAATGGATTTGCACGCAAAGGCCTTTTACAACGCAGCCAACACCGATTATGCCATAGCAAGGCAAAGTTTTTCCAAGGCAAGCCCCGCGTCGGAATTTTCCGGCCTGGAGAGAAACGTTTTAGCGCAAGCCCAACAGGCGATTGCAAACGGGTCAAAAACTTTGGAACAAGGCCTTCCCCTATTGGCGGAAGAGGAAAAGATACTCAAAAATTCCGACCTAAAAACCGAGGAGCAAAAAAAGGCCGCACTTGAAAAAAGCCCGCTTAGAAACAAACAGTTTCAGGAAAAGCTTAAGCAGGATATATCGATGTGCGAAAGCGTTGAAAAACTTTCCGGGGAATCCCTCAAAAAGGCCGAAGAGGGTTTGGAGCCAATTCTCCAGGCAAGCGGCATGCTGGAAAAATCGATAAAAAATTTCAAAAACGCCCTTTCCCTTTCTCCAAATTACGAAAAGGCAAAAACAAATTTGGGCAAGGCAAGCATAGCGCAGAAAAATATAAATTCTGAAGTTAAAACCATAGAAGATTCCATTAAGTCTTTTAAAGATGAAAACGGAAATGCCAAACTTGCCCTAAAAAAATTGGCCTTTTTAAAAGAAGAACTGAAAAAACTTTTAAGAGACGACCAGAATCAGCAGAATCAGCAGAATCAGCAAAATCAGCAGAATCAGCAGAATCAGCAGAACCAACAGAATCAGCAGAACCAGCAGGATCAGCAGAACCAACAGAACCAGCAGAACCAACAGAACCAGCAGAATCAACAGAACCAGCAGAACCAACAGAATCAACAAAATCAGCAGGATCAGCAGAACCAACAGAACCAGCAGAACCAACAGAATCAGCAGAACCAACAGAATCAGCAGAACCAACAGAATCAGCAGAACCAACAGAATCAGCAGAATCAGCAGGATCAACAGAACCAGCAGAATCAACAAAATCAGCAGGATCAGCAGAACCAACAGAATCAGCAGAACCAGCAGAATAAGCAGGATAAATCTTCTTCTAATAAAGATGAAAATGCCGATAAGGATAAGCAAAACGCCCAGCCGCAACGTGACGGTGAAAACCCAGAACGCCCCAATGACAAGGAAGAACAGGCTGTAAACAGCCGCCCGGAAGGCTCAAAAGAGGAGGCCGACAAGGATAAGGAGCGCCAAGAACAAGCTGCGGCGCCCGCCGAACGGGGCGAAATGGACAAAAAGCCCGTCGCCGCGGCAGAACAGGGAGAAGAAACCAACAAGGACGATTTAAGAAAGGCTGTGGGCGCCATGAGCCGCCGCGAAGCGCGCGAGCTACTTGACGCACTTAAAGACGACGAAAAAAGCCTTCCGCTTTCCGGATTCGGAGAGCAGAAACGCCGATACGAAGAAAAATCTTACAAGGACTGGTAAATGAAAAAGTTTTTTACAATACTTGCACTTTTGGGTGGATTGTCCGCCTACGCTTTCACTCCGGGAGCCGAAGTTGAGTCCGAAGGATTCTCGCCGGCTCATATACGCCCGGGGAGCACAACATCTTATGCAATAACGCTAAAAAACATATCTGGAAATGTTTCGGCATCGGATATTCCAATGCC
>CASEFZ010000088.1 GCA_949287395.1 uncultured Verrucomicrobiota bacterium | reverse complement strand
CTCCCAGCGCCCTCTTCATTGGGATTCCTCCACCGTTAAATAGAGCGTGTCGCCGGAGAACTTTACGTCTATTTTAAGCATAATGGCCCTCCGTTTCTAAACGCTTGACTTGCGCGGAATTTTTATAATTATGCAAGGCACAATGTTGGAAGGCGGATACGATACGGTTGAGGAGCGCGACTTTTTCGAGTGGAATAATGCCGAATGGGAGCGCGTGTCTGCCGCAACCGATATGTCTGAGGAAGAGCGCGAAAACCGCAGTCAGGAACTTGCGGATTTGCAAAAGCTTTCCATGCCGCACAGGCATCCCGACACTATTCCGTATGTCATGGAACGCTACGTTGCCCGCCTTAAGAGCGGCAAAAGCTATTACTCCCAGCGCCCTCTTCATTGGGATTCCTCCACCGTTAAATAGAGCGTGTCGCCGGAGAACTTTACGTCTATTTTAAGCATAATAGCCCTCCGTTTCTAAATGCTTGACTTGTGCGGAATTTTTGCAACTATGCAAGGCACAATGTTGGAAGGCGGATACGATACGGTTGAGGAGCGCGACTTTTTCGAGTGGCGCAACGCCGAATATGAGCGCGTTTGCGCCGCAACCGATATGTCTGAGGAAGAGCGCGAAAACCGCAGAGCAGAGCTTGCTGAACTTAAAAAACTTTCCCAGCCGCACAGAAATAAAGATGCTCTTCCCGCTTTTAGAGAAAGTTACGTTGCGCGCCTTAAGAGCGGCAAAAACTATTACTCCCAGCGCCCTCTTCATTGGGATTCGTCTTCCCAAGGTGAGTAAACAGTATTTTAATTATTTTACCCGTTGAGTCGCTTTTTGTACTCTGGTTCATACCCGGTAAACATTCGGGAACGTGTATTTTTGGGAATTACCGCAAATACATCATAATATAAATATATCCCGCGGAAATTTCTTCTTGATAAAATTATCCGACTCTTTTGAATTCTTCAAAATGGGAAAATTGTAAGAACGCAAAGGGGAAACTTATGTTGAAATATTTTGAGTGGTCGTTTGGCATATTGATATTGGGAATGTCATTGGCTTTCTGGCGCGGAGAAGCCGCACATAACGGCGCCGGGTTCACTTTTCTCTTTTATGCGTTTGTCATATGCGTGCTTGAGGTAAGCCTGTCTTTCGACAACGCGGTTATCAACGCCACAAAGCTTGAAAAGATGACCCCCGTTTGGAGGCGCAGGTTCCTTACGTGGGGCATAGCCATAGCGGTATTCGGCATGCGCTTTGTGTTTCCGATAGCAATAGTGTCGGTGTTCTCCGGAATATCTGCCTTCGAGGTATTGAAATTGGCTCTGGATAATCCGGACTCCTATGCGGAACATTTGGCTCAATCGCACGTTGGGATATCATCGTTTGGCGGCACATTTTTGATGATGCTGTTTTTTGAGTTCATGCTGGACTCAAAAAAGCAACTACACTGGATTCCCGCCGCGGAAAAACCCCTCCTAAATATTGGAAAAATTCCGTTTGCCCCAACCATTCTGACATTTCTTGCCCTGCTGTTAATACAAGTATTTCTGCCTTCAGAAGAAAGAATTGTATCCATGTTCTCGGGCACGGTGGGCATACTTCTGCACCTGTTGATACACGGAATAAGCCTGAAACTTGAACGCATGGCTGAACATGAGAATGTGTTTGCAATCAAACATGCAGGATTGGCCGCGTTTATCTACCTTGAGCTGATAGACGCGTCTTTTTCGCTTGACGGCGTGCTTGGGGCTTTCGCGTTGACTAAGGACGTGGTTATCATAGCCATAGGCTTGGCGGTGGGCGCGTTCTTTGTAAGATCCCTGACAATAATGCTTGTGGAGAGAAAAACGCTTCAAAAATTGGTCTATATAACGCACGGGGCCTACTGGGCAATAGGCGCGCTTGCGGCAATAATGCTTTTGTCAACAATAACCGAAATTCCCGAGGTAGTCACCGGACTTATAGGCATGGTTCTGATATTGGCCTCGGCATACTCTTCATACAAGCACGACGCCGTTAATGGCAAATAGGCGAGCCTATTTGCCCAAGACGCACAAGGGGGAAATTTTGCAATTATATCCGCCCAGAACGCGGTGAATCCGGAGCGGGCGTTTCCCTCCTAAAAACGGCGGTTTTGCGCCAATTTCGCCTTAGGAGAATATGTTCCAAGACAGCCAGCATTCGCGCACAAACCAAAATGCGAACAGCGCCAATGCTATGTAGATAAGCTTGCAGACAGTCTTCCAAAGCTGGTCAGGCACTTCGTACCACCCAAACTCTCTGCGAACGCGCCTCGGCCGCTGGGCGGGGCCTCCAACTCCGCCCGAATACCCGGAAAAAAAGTTTATCAAGCGCCTAAACATAAACAGGCGGAATTCTTAAACCCGCACACACAGCGCGCAACAATAAAAATTGCCCACGCGCGTAAAAGTTGTTGAAAAGGCAAAATTAAAAGGCATTATGGGCGCAATGAGTAAGGAAATAGAAGAGGGACTTAAGCTTAACATAGACTTTTCAAAGTTGAGAAAAATAGCGTCTTGCGGGGAAGACGTCATTCCGGCAATAGCCCAATGCTCCCAAACGGGCGAGGTTTTAATAGTGGGCTACGCCAACCGGTTGGCGCTTGAAACCGCCGCAAAAGAAGGCATGGCAACTTTCTGGAGCACGTCGAGAAACGAACTTTGGATAAAAGGCAAAACAAGCGGAGATTTTCTGAAGCTTGACGACATACTTGTCAACTGCGAGCAAAACTCCGTTGTTTACAAGGTGACGATGGTTGGGAAAGGCTCTTGCCACACAAAGGACAAGAACGGCAATGCGCGAAGGGGCTGCTATTACCGCAGAATAAAGATAGAAGACGGCAAGCTTTCCGATATGGAATTTCTGCCCGGGCAAGAGTAGAACACACGCGCAAGTTCCGCGCAACTTGCACTCCTAAAAGAAGATAAACAAGGAGCGCGAAACGTTAAAAAAAGCTGGATTTTCTCCGCATTTTTAATAGAAAACCAAACGTAGAAAAACAAAATTTGCGCGTTTTTCGAGCCGGTTTGGCTTGGGACGGTGCGGTTTTATGGGAACGGGACGCTATGAAGTTTAAGATAAACAAGGAATATTTTTTGACCGGGCTTAGGCAGGTCATAAACATTGTAAGCTCTAAGCCGCAGATGACGGTTCTGGGCAATGTGCTCATAAAGGCCGAGGCCAACAAGGTGATGTTGACTACAACCAATTTGGACCTCGGCATAAGGTGCGCGATTAAGGCCGATGTTGAGGCTGAAGGGGAAATAACGTTGCCGGCAAGAAAGCTTGCGTCTTTGATAGCCAAGATGTCGCACCAGGAAGTCAGCGTGGAAAGTTCCGACGGGCAGACTGCCCGCATAAGGTCGGGAACAAACGACGTAAAGCGTTTCATAGGCTTGAAGGCGGAAGATTTTCCGGCATTGCCAAGCTTTGTGGACCAGCACAGCTACAATCTTGGCCCGCAGGAGTTGTCGAATATGCTTAGGTGCGTCTCATATGCCAAGAGCACCGATGAAAACCGCTATATCTTAAACAGCGTGTTTTTCAACTTTGCTGAGGGCAAGCTGACGCTTGTTGCCACGGACGGCAGGCGCTTGGCCCTGATATCGCGCGAAATGGAAATAAACCAGGAGGACGAAGGCAGCATAATACTACCGGCAAAGACGGTTGTAGAGCTCTCCAAATTGTTGACCCAGGGCAAAAATGTAAAGATAAGCTTCAGCGAGAGGCAGGTTGCATTCGACATTGAGGTAAATGAGGAATCGGCGGAAAAGGGCCTTGTGGGGTCGATTTATCTGGTGTCAAAAATTGTCGAGGGAAGCTATCCAAATTACAAGCAGGTAATTCCCAAAGAGGCCGAACACCGCATTAAGGTGGATAGAGAATTGATGCTCAACACGGTGCAGCTTGCCGCGGAACTTACCAACGACAAGCAGAGTTCGGTGCGCCTAAGAATGTTGGAAAACTGCCTTGAAATATCGGGGCAAAGCGCGGAGTACGGAGAGATTACAAACCCGATAGAAGTTGACTATTCCGGGCCCGAGGTGCAAATAGGCTTTAACCCGAATTTCCTGTGCGACCCGCTCAGCAACATATCGAAAGACGAAGTGTTTTTTGAGTTTAAGGACGAGATGAGTCCGGGAGTTTTCAAGACATTGGACAACTTCCTGTGCGTGGTGATGCCTTTGCGTTCATAGTCGGCCGGTGACCCTGCGGCGCGCGCTTGGGCGCGCTTGGCAAATGTATTGGCCCGCTGCCGGCGGGCCTGGTTTGGCATGGACAAGGTTTGGACAGATCCAATTGTGGTGGCAATTGCGGCCCTGATGCTGCTCAATATAGGCTTGGGAATGGCAAACAGGAGGGCCATTCCTTCGGCCTGGCTGAGCTTTATAGGCAGATGGATACGCTGCGCGTTTTTCTCGCTGGCTATTTTTGTCTTATTGCGACACATTTTGCCCGACAGACACGGCGCGCTTTTGCTTATCGGGTCTGTGGTGGTTTATTTCTTTGCGCTTAGCGTGTTGTATTGGATTCAGCTGTCAGTATTTAATATGGCGGATTTTTCCGAGGGAAGAAGGTATGTTAAGTGCGACTCCGCGTGGCGCCCCGAACCCCCCCTGCTAAAGCTCAAAAGGATTTTACAGGAAAGGGGATTCTCCCAGATTGGCGCATTCAAGGCATCGTGCGACAATTTTGACATGGTTTATGCGACAGTTTTCCAAAACGTGGGCGCGTGCGTTAGGCTTGTGGTGGCCTTTGTGCCGTACGGCGACATTTGGAGGTGCGTGTCGTCGGCGGAAAGCATTCTTGAAAACGGCAAGACAATATATACGGAAGCTTCTCAATTACCCTTCGGGCTGGAGTATCCGGACAATTACGACGCAAAAAAAGTGGTGCTAAAATCTAACCCGCTTTCGCTTCTTGACATGCACCTCGCCAGGCTTGACAGTGCGGAATCGGTTCCGGTTCCCTTTGAAAGTGGGGCAGAAGAGTTCATAAACGGCCAAAATTTAAAAATAGAAAAATACAACAGAAAACTTGGCCTTATAAACCCGCCCGACATGGAGGAGGAATATGGCTATCTTAGCCAAGACGGGAAATACAGGGTTTGGGTTGAGATGGTGTTGGTAAACTACTTTCCCTTCTTGTTAAAATAGGCGGAGCCTTTTTTGCGCACAGCACATTGAAAAGAGCCTTTGGCGGTTATTTGCCGATTGATGACAAAAAAACAACGGCGGCAAAGGTAAATTTTTGCGGGCATCTATGCCGCAATAAAATTTAGGGGGAAATATTTTCCCTTACCCCGCGCATGAAGCCCGTGGCATGGGCTAATCCGAAATTTCAGCGCCTAAAATAAGGATGCGCCTTCGCACGCATTGCGACAGCCTACAATAAAAAAGATTGGGAAATTCTCCAAAAGGAAAGAGGGCAACTTTGCAAAAAAAACAATCTGCACATAAAGAGGCAAAGGCGGGCGCGGGCAATGGGGGCCTGAAATAGGTCTAATGCCGCCAATCTTATTGGCGAGCATTGGCAGACGGCGCGCAAGGCAAATATGAAAGTTCCCCCCACAATAAATTTTGAGCGCGAACGTACTGCCGAAACAAACGAGATTTTAATGAGAAAACCGCGCATCGGAAATAAGCAAACAAGTCAAACCGCCGGCGCTATTTTAATTTTGACAAACGCCAATGGCGAACTCTCGCAAAAAGAACAAAGCTTGAGAACGGCTTGCCCGTCAAATATCCAAATGGAATTTGTGTTAAAAATGTATTTTAAAAAAAATGGCTTGACACGGACATCAATACCCCATACGGGTATAAGGTATATAAAAATCAAACCCATTTTCAAGGAGGCAATAATATGGCACTATGCGGAGACGAGAGCGAACATGCAAAGATTAAGGCGCGCATGAAGCGCATTGAGGGCCAAGTTAGGGGAATAAGCGCAATGGTTGATTCCAACAGGGAGTGCATGGAGGTTTTAAGGCAGATATCGGCCGTAATGGGCGCGCTTCACGTGGTTTGGTCGCAGATACTTGGAGACCATTTGAAGGGGTGCATAGCTCAAGCGCTCACAAAGAAGGACGATAAATTGGTGGATCAACTTGTAGAATATTTGAAGAAGGCGCGCTGAGCGCGCCGGATAACGACACCTCAGGCAGAGGTTCGGAAAATTTCCGAAGGCTGGAAGAAAGCGAGGTTTTTGCGTGAAGGAAAAACATTTTCATAAAGAACCGAAGCGTTTAGGAGCGGAAAAAAAACGCCCCGAAGCGCGCAACGGCAATTGCGGAAGCGCCTCTGCGCCAAACGCGGGGAAAGCCAGTGAGGCAGCCTTAGGAAGAGAAAGCGCGCACCAAGGATGTGCCCCGAGCGCGGAGTGCTGCGCATGCGGACGGCATTGCCGCAAAGAAAATTCAAACGCGGACGCAATTGGGTTGATAATTGCAGCGGCAGCATTGGCGGCGGGGTTTGCGGCGTCGTTTTTTGCGGAGAAAATCCCATATTTTCCGTTGACAGACCCGTCGTGGATTGCGGTGTTTATATGCGCAACGCCAATATATTTGGAGGCATGGAGCGCATTCAGAAAAGAGGGAAAAATAACGTCGCCCATGTTGGTAAGCGTTGCAATAAGCGCGGCGCTGGGCCTGCAGGTATTGGAATTTTTCCAGGCGCACGGCAAATATTATTCGCCGGAAAGCTACGTATTTGCGGCGGGGGAAATAGCGTTTTTAATGGGGCTTGGGGAGTGGCTTGAAAAACTCACAGTTAAGAGAAGCCGCGCGGGAATAGAACGCCTTGTAAGTTTGGCGCCGCGCAAAGCCAGAAGAAAAGTTCCCGGAGGAATTGAGGAAATAGACGCATCGGATATAAAAATAGGCGATACCCTTGTTGTCCGCCCGAACGACATGGTTCCGATAGACGGCGTTATCGCAAGCGGAGACACATCGATAGACCAATCCAACATGACAGGAGAACACACACCGGTTGATAAATTTCCGGGAGACGAAGTGCTTGGTGGAACATGGAACATGTCGAAGGCCATTGAGGTCAGGGCTACAAAGCTCGCATCTGACACGGCAATAGCAAAATTGATAAATTTGGTTGAAGAGGCCGAGGGCAAGAGGGCGCCGATATCAAAGGTTGCGGATAAATGGGCGGGATATGTTGTGCCTTCCGCGGTGGCGCTTGCAGCGGCAACCTTCCTGATATCCACAATATTTTTTGGGGTAGAACCCACCGCCGCTCTGATTAGGGCCGTGACCATACTTGTGGTTTTTTGCCCGTGCGCGTTTGTATTGGCAACCCCGACGGCCGTGGCGGCGGGCTTGGGAAACGCGGCAAAAAACGGGGTTCTGATAAAGAGCGCCGAAACGCTGGAAAGGCTTGCCAAGACAGATACGGTATTCTTCGACAAAACGGGAACATTGACGGAAGGTTCCATATCCGTGTGCGGAGTTTACCCCGTTGAATGCGATGAGCTGTCCCTATTGTCGATTGCGGCATCCGCGGAAAATTACTCCGAACACCCAATAGCCAAAGCGATTTGCAAGGCGGCGAAGGAGCGCGGCGCAGCCCTGCTTGAAACAGAACATACAACATCCATTGCGGGCGCGGGGGTATCGACCAGTGTGTGCGGGAAGAAAGTGACCGTAGGCAGATGGGAACACGCTTGCGCCCAATCAAAAGGCCTTGAATGCCTGCAAGCCGCGCGCGAAAAAAGCGCGGCGGCGGGGGAAAGTTTTATTGTGGTTTGCGCGGACGGCAAAGCGATAGGCGGGATATCGCTTTCGGACACTTTAAGAAGCGACGCGAAAGAAACCGTCGGCCGCCTCAACTCAATGGGATATTCAACTTCCATGCTTACGGGAGACTCGCGCGCCTCGGCGGAAGCTGTGGGAAAATTGGCCGGCATAAAAAATATCCGCCCAAACCTCATGCCAGAAGACAAGGCTAAAGCCGTAATTGAGGCGCAAAATTCCGGAAGCCGCGTATGCATGGTTGGCGACGGAGTAAACGACGCCCCCGCCCTGGCCTACGCCGACTGCTCAATAGCCGTGGCAGCCCTTGGAAGCGACGCAGCAATAGAGGCTGCCCAGGTTTCGCTTATGGGGAAAGACTTGTTCAAAGTGTGCGCAGTCTTAAGCCTTTCGAAGGCGGTAATGCGAACAATAAAAACAAACATAACCTTTTCCATAGTTGTAAACCTATCGGCCGTCCTATTGGGAATTTTTGGGATCTTGACGCCGGTCAGCGGGGCGCTTGTGCACAACGCTACCTCCGTTGCCGTCGTGCTAAATTCGGCGAGGCTTCTGGGAAGAAAGAAAGACTACCAATAGGCAAATCAAAGCCGGCGCGGGTGCCTTTCGACGGCGTGATGCGGCTTTGCAAAAAAATTCCGAACTATCTAAAAAAGTTTTGCATAAAAATTTTCCCCTAACAAAAGCCGCCGCGCGGCAGTTTGCGCGGCGAATTTCGAGTATTTGGCCCACCCGAAACAAGCCTTACCAAGGCGCAGCCCAAGCACTGCGGCAAAACAAATATTCCCAAAAACTAAGTTCTTAAAGCCGCATGCAAAAAATTTCCGGCGCCTCGCAAGCCTTTTGCGCGCACAAAAGGCGGGTTCTATTCCCCAACGAAAGGCGCTAAGCGCCAACGGCGCAAAAAAATACATCAGCCGCAACTGCGCAAGAAGCCCAAAGCGCGCACGTCAGATGCGCCCAGCTTAGAGCCCCCTTATTAGCCCGCACAGCGCCAATGCGCTCTTTGCCCTGTTTAGGATATACAGATGTATTCCCGGAACGCGCGCGGCCAAAAGCTCCTCCACTTGGGCGCGCGCCCACTCTATGCCTATGGCTGCGGAATCTTCGGCGTCTCTTGCCCGGGCAAGCCTTTCTACAAGAGCCTCGGGAATCTCGGAAGAACACATGGTTTTAAAATTCATAACCTGAGCATGGGATAGTGCGGGAAGAATAGCCGCAATGATTGGCTTGTTTATTCCGGCAGCCTTGCACTTTTCCACAAAGTTAAAATAGTGGGAGTTGTCAAAAAACATCTGGGTGATGATAAAGTCCGCGCCGGCGTCAACCTTGCGCTTGAGATTTTCGATATCGGCGTCCAAAGTCTTGGCCTCGGGGTGCTTTTCCGGATAGCCGGCGCAGCCTATGCCCATCTCAGGGAAATGCGTGCGTATGAACTCTATCATCTCGTTGGCGTGGGAAAACCCGTCGGCGGCGGGCACAAAGGAAGTTTCTCCCTTGGGAATGTCTCCGCGGAGAGCCATGACATTTCCAAAGCCGCTGTTCTTAAAACGCTCCATCATCGACAAAATGTCGGAACGCGAATTTCCCAGGCAAGTCAGGTGGGGCATTACCTCAAAACCGAAAATCTCCCTCAGAAGCTCTCCGTACTCAACTGTGCGTTCCCTGGTGGAGCCGCCCGCACCGTAGGTTATGGAAACATAATCCGGCGAAGCTGTATCCTTGAGTTTCTTGGCGGTGCGCAATATCTGGCGCGCGCCTTCCTCGGTCTTCGGCGGGAAAAACTCCACGGAAAAGACGGTCTTGCCGCGCGAAAATTTGTCTGCTATGTTGGAACTTCTCATTTGCGGGTGAAATTCGATAAAAAAAACGCGGGTAAATCAAGTCTGTAAATCGGGAGAATTAATTTGACGCGGAGGGAGTGCAAGTCCTAAAAAGTCCGCAAAGGAAAGAATGAAATGGGAAAAGCTGTCCCCCGCACATGGGTTGAAATAGATTTTTGCAGGCTGGAAAAAAACGTGCGCAGCCTAAAAGCCTCGCTGCCAAGCGGCGTGAAATATGTATGCGTGGTAAAAGCCGACGCATACGGGCACTGCATGCCGCAGGCCCTAATGCGCTTTGTGCGCGGGGGGGCAGACGCTTTTGCGGTGGCCAATCTCTACGAAGCTTCCAGGGTGCGCGAGATAATCCCCGACAAGCCCGTTTTAGTCTTAAGCCCCGTTTTGAAGGAGGAAAGACCGCTTGTTTTCGACTATTCGGCAACAATTGCGGTGTCGTCGGCGGATGAGGCGCGCGCATTTTCGGAACTCGCCAAAGCGCGCGGAAAATGCCTGGACGTCCAGATAAAGTTGGATACCGGAATGGGGCGGGCGGGAATTTGGTATGAATACGCCGATAGGGAAATACC
>CASEFZ010000087.1 GCA_949287395.1 uncultured Verrucomicrobiota bacterium | reverse complement strand
CGCCATTCTTTCGCCACGCATCTGCTTCAAAACGGCGCAAACCTCATGTCTATACGTGAGATGCTCGGCCACAGCGACCTCTCCACAACCCAGATATACACCAGACTCCTAAACGACGACATCCAAAGGGAATATGCAAGCAAACATCCGCGCTCCGGCATGAATGTGGATATTCCAGGAATTTAGGGCGCGGCAATTCGCACGCCTTCGCAATCGCGTTTGAGCTGTTTGGCAACTGGTAGCTGCTATCCGTCGGCAAGTATTTTTACGCCTATCAAGATTAATATTATTCCGCCTGCGAGGGTAAATTTTGAATCTGCGTTCCTGCCTATTCCCTTTCCAAACATTATGCCCGAAAGGCAAAATAAAAAAGTGGTAATGCCTATTGTTAAGGCCGGAAATATTATGGGAAGGCGCAGGCAAGAGAAGCTGACTCCAACCGCGAGGGCGTCGAGGCTTGTTGCCACTGACAATGCGAACAGAGCCTTCAAATTTAGGGGAAATGCAAAGCACTTTTTGCCGCCGTGACCGCGCAAGGAGTCCCATACCATCTTTGCACCCACCGCAAACAAAAGAAAAAATGCCGTCCAATGGTCGTAGGCTTTTATTTGTTCGTAGGCGAATTCGCTAAGGTTCCAGCCAATTACGGGCATAAGGGCCTGAAAAATGCCGAAAGACAGAGCAACGGCAGCCATATTCTTGAACGGTATCTTTGAAGCCGAGAGCCCGCAGGCTATGGAAACGGCAAATGCGTCCATCGACAGCGCGGCGGCTATAAAGAGCAGTTCAATAAAATTCATCGAAAAAATACTGCATTCTGCCGCATGGGGCTCAAGAAAATTTTTAAAAATGGTTGAAATGCGCAAAAGGCGCGGACATCATTTTTCTTATGGAAACTCTTGAAATAGGCGGACACAAGCTTTTGAAATTCGGGATAGGCGCATCAAGCTATCTGATAAACCCTACCGACGGGGCGAGATTGTTAAATTGGTATATAACCCTTGCCGACGGTTCGGTCAGGGATATAATATACTGGCCCGAAAACGCTCCTCTTGGCGGGTCGGAACTGGGGGACGTCTTCGGAGGGGCCCCAATATTGTTCCCGTTCGCGGGTGGGTCGTGGGCCGACGGCCGCGAAGGATTTTGGAAGACGCCCGACGGTAGCATTCTTCCCATGCGCAAGCACGGCTTTGCAAATTGGGGAAAATACGATACCGCGTTTCTCGGCGAAAACGAGATACGCCTGCGCTACATGCCGAGTTCGGAAGACGCGAAATCGTATCCTTACGACTATGAATTTGAAGTTTGTTACCGCTTTGGAGAGTTGTCGTACTCCTTTGAGGCTCTCTTGAAAAATAAGGGTGCAAAGCGCATACCTTGGTCGCTGGGCTACCACCCATATTTTACAATGCCGTGGCACCGCAATCTGACGAAAGGGGATTACCGCCTTGTTTGCGACGCCCGCAAGGCCTGCTATGTCCGCCCCGACGGTAGCTTTCCGCCTGCCGACAACCTTGAGAAAATGTGTTTTTCCGATCCGGAGATGAGCCCAAGAATACATACGCATTTAAAGAGCGGCGTCTTCCGCTTCGGGCCGAAAAACGGCGAGGAGGATGTTACCATAAAGGTGGACGGCGGGCTTGCAAAACCAGGATATTGCCTTGTAACGTGGACCAAAGACGCCGAAACCCCTTTTTATTGCGTCGAACCTTGGATGGGGCTTCCCAATTCGTCGACAAATGCAAAACATTTTGTAGAGCCTAATTCACAGGCTTCTTTCGTTGTGGAGGTTGCCATACTATAATGAGGGCGCTCGTGCAACGCGTGAAATCGGCGGCGGTCGATATTCTGGAAAACGGGCGCAAATCCAGGAGCGGAGAGATAGCATCCGGGCTTGCCGTTCTGCTGGCCGTGGAAAACGGAGACTGCGAGGCCGACGCATCGTGGCTGGCTTCAAAAATCTCGCTGCTGCGCGTATTTGACGACGGCCAAGGCCATATGAACGTCTCTCTTATAGACTCCGGCGGAGGCGCCCTCGTCGTGAGCCAATTTACTCTTTACGGCAATCTGCGCAAAGGCAGCAGGCCCTCTTTCAACAGATCCGCGAAGCCCGAGATATCCAATCCCCTGTACGAGCGTTTCTGCTCGCTTCTTGAAGAGAAGATTGGCAAGCCCGTTCAACGCGGAGTTTTTGGCGCGTATATGGAGCTGTCGCTGGTAAACGACGGACCAGTAACCATAATTTTAGATTCGCGCAACAAAGATTTGTAGGCGGATTTTCCTCGAATAACTTGCCTGCAACTTTTTATTTTAAAGCTTTCAGCGCCCTGTCTATGCGCGCAAGCACCCGTTGCTTCCCCAATATTTCAAGCATGGAAAATAGGTCGGGGCCGCCGGCCTGTCCCGTGATGGCATAGCGGAGTATTGGCATGTATTCCGCGGCTTTCTTGCCGTTTTGCGCGGCGAAATCGCAAATCTGCGGATATAGAATGTCGTGCTCGAAGCTGTCAGCGCGTTTTATCAAATCAACAAGCTCTTCTAAACGCGCGAGCGGCTCGCCCTTTTTAAAGATTTTTTCTTTTGCGCTTTCGTCGAATGGAAAATCCTCGTTGAAAAAGTGATCGAGCATGCTCGGCAACCCCTCCATGTTTGAGACCTTGGGTTGGCATACTGCAAATACCTTTCTTATATATTCGCAGTCGGGGCCCAAATCTATCTTTCCGCGAAGCGCCTCTCTTGCCGCCTTTTC
>CASEFZ010000086.1 GCA_949287395.1 uncultured Verrucomicrobiota bacterium | reverse complement strand
GGCTTTGGGCGCAAAAATATTCGCCAAGACAATACCGCAGCCTGAGATAGTTGTCGGCGGCTCAAGGCTTCCGATAAAAAGCCTGAGAGAGGCATGGGAAGGCCCCTTGGAGGAAATATTCCCGACCCGCGCCCCCGATTGCGAGACGCGCGATATCCTGAAACCAAGTTTTGTTCCGAAAGAATTTGCCGTTTCTGCGTCGAAATACGCCAAGCCGCGCGTGTTCATACCGGTGTTCCCCGGAACTAATTGCGAGTACGACACCGCCCGCGCCTTTGAGAGGGCCGGTGCTGAGGTTTCCACATTTGTCTTTAGAAACGCCACCGATTCCGATGTTGCGGAGTCTATTTCCGAAATGCGCCGCCGCATAGATTCGGCCCAGATGCTCATGATTCCGGGCGGATTTAGCGCGGGGGACGAGCCTGCAGGATCGGGAAAGTTCATTGCGGCGGTCTTTAGAAATCCCTCTTTGGAGGACGCTGTTATGGACCTCCTGAAAAATAGGAAGGGCCTGATTCTCGGGATATGCAACGGCTTCCAGGCTTTGGTGAAGTTGGGCCTTGTTCCCTATGGTGAGATAAGGCCGTTGGGAGAGGAGGGCCCAACCCTCACTTTCAACAACATATTCCGCCATGTCAGCTGTTATGTGAGAACGCGCGTTGCAAGCACGTTGTCGCCTTGGCTTTCAGAGTGCGAAGTCGGCCAGGAGCATGTTCTGCCCGTATCCCACGGGGAGGGGAAATTCGTGGCCTCTGATGCTTTTATACGCGACATGGCCAAAAACGGGCAGATAGCAACCCAGTATGTGGATTTGGACGGGAACCCAAGCTTGTCTATACCGTTTAATCCCAATGGGTCGCTGCACGCAATTGAGGGGATAACAAGCCCGTGCGGATTGGTATTCGGCAAAATGTGCCATTCCGAGCGTTTCGGGAACAATGTTGCAAAAAATATTCCCGGCAATAAGGTTCAGCCGTTGTTCTCGGCGGGTGTGAAGTACTTCAGGTAGACCTTGTCTCGGTAGTGCTTTTTGTTTTGCGGGTTTCGGAGGGGATTTTTTATCCCCGACGGGGCCGCGCGCGCATTTTTGTGGATTTGTAGTTGCGTATGTATGCGCTCTAAAATGTTTTCATGGTCTTGTGTACCGCGGCGGCTTCCCATAACAGAAAGTCCGTTTTTTTTGTGAGAATTTTTGAGTTGGTGTTTTGTAGCGCGGCAATTTAAAAGGCATCGGCCGGCGATGCGCTTTTTTGTGCGACAAGAATTTTTGCGAATTTTTTGCCTGAGGGGTTGCGCTTTGCTGCGGAACATATTTACTTAATTCTTAGAAAGTTGCACAGTTAATGCAAATTTTATATCGATGTATTATTGAACTGAATGCATGCGCGGGCAGGGCAAAAAAATTTTTTTTATAAAGGTTGACCGGCTTGAAAATGTCGGCACGATGCTGTATGGGGTGGAGGATAAAGACGGATAGTTTTAAAGGAGAAACGCTATGCAGATAAACGGTACATACGCCATTTCATTTAATACACCCTTCGGCCGGTTCGACGGGAAAATAGAGCTTGCGGAAAACGGCGGCAAAGTTTGCGGGAGGCTTCTCGACGGAAAGTCGGATACAACTTTTGAGGGAGAAATTACCGGCGAGGACAAATTTAAGTTCACAGTGCAGATACCCACGCCAATTGGCAAAGTTAATTCTGTTGTGGAGGGCGGCGTTGACGCAGAGAAGCTTTCGGCGCGCGCGACTATCCCATTTGGAAGCGTGGACATAGAGGGACGCAGGGTCTCGTAGAAAATTTGGCAGGGCCAGTGGAGGCGCTTGGCGCTGCGCGGATTGCCGCCGCGCATTGGAAGGGCGCTAAGCTGGAATATGTGGATATGGCAAAGTCGGCTAAGAGGGGAATTCTTTTGGGCATATTGGCGGCGCTTAGCATGGCGCACGGTCTTAACGACGCAATGCAGTCGGTGATCTCGGCAATATATCCGCTTTTGAAAGAAAACCTAAACCTCACTTACGGCGAAATCGGAATGGTGGCGCTGGTTTACCAGATATCGTCTTCAATAATGCAGCCCATTTTTGGATACCTTTTCGACAGGCGCCCCGCAGGCTGGTTTCTTCCGATAGGCTTGTGCTGCACAATGACCGGGATAATACTGATATCTTTCGCCAGCGGCATGCACGCGTTGATGGTGGCTGTTTTCATTTCGGGGATAGGCTCGTCGATTATGCACCCGGAGGCCTCAAGAATAACTTCCATAGCTTCGGGCGGGCACAAAGGATTGGCGCAGTCGATATTCCAGGTTGGGGGGTCTTCGGGCTTTGCGCTGGGGCCTTTGCTGGCCGCTTTGCTGGTTCGCAGCCAGGCCGACGTTTCAAAATTTGCGGTGTTGGCGGTGTTGGCAATAGTGGCGCTAATACCCGCATGCAGATGGTATTCGGCAAAACTCAAGTCTGAAGGCGCCGAACCAAAAGGGGCGGATTCCGTGGTAAAAAAGTCCCTTCTGCCAAAGCGCACAATATTGGTGACAATATCGCTTTTGATGTTTTTGGTATTCTCTAAAAATTTTTACACTGTCAGCATATCCAACTATTATACATTTTATTTGATGCATAAATTTGGCGTGGAAGTCCATACCTCGCAGATGATTTTATTCGTGTATCTGTTTTCCGCCGCATTGGGAACTTTGGTGGGCGGGCCCATCGGAGACAAGTACGGAAGGCGTTTGGTTATCTGGTGGTCAATATTGGGATCGGCGCCGTTTGCGCTGATGATGCCTTATGCAAACCTTACGTGGACAATAATTTTGAGCGTGTTTATAGGCTTTATTATATCTTCGGCGTTTTCGGCGATACTCGTGTATGCGCAGGAGCTCTTGCCTCTGAAGGTGGGGCTTGTCTCCGGGATATTTTTCGGGTTTGCCTTTGGAATGGCGGGCATAGCGTCGGCCGTCTTGGGAGAAATTGCGGATATTTACGGAATAGACTTTGTGTATTCTTTGTGCTCCTTCTTTCCGCTTTTCGGCGCGGTGGCGTATTTCCTGCCAAGAGTCAGAACCATACAGGCCATGAAGGTGGGAGATCTCAAATCATAGCTTAGGCAGATTTTCAATAAGCGTTTCATTGCGGCCTTATGTACTACCGCCTAAATCCGCGCTGCGCTCGGGAAAACACCTTCGCATAGGGCGCTTGCGCGGCTTTTGGCGCAATTTTGCTCCGCGCTAAATTACAGGCGGGTGCGGCTTTCTCCCGCGTGCCGTGCGGGACAAAAAAGTTTTTTAAGGAGAAACAACCGCGCGATAGTTTCCTTCGGGAAGTTTTTTTTGCGAAACCGCCAATGTCAGGCTTTTTCTTAACTCGTCGTCGATCTTTTCGTCGCCGCAGGATATATATGTGAGCGGGGCCGGAAACGTGCCGTCGGGATATATCGTAAAAGAAAATATTGTTATTGACGGAAGCTCAAAGGCCAAATCCAATCTAAACTCCCCGGCGTTCTCGCCTGTATCAAGATTCGTCAACTTGACATTGTCGGGCCTTTGCGAAAGCGGGGAAATAGCGTTTTTTTCAATTCCCATAGAGGCAAATGCGTGCCTTAGCATGGAGCGCGTAAGGCTTAATTTGCCAGACTCTAAATCTTCAAAACCGCCCAAGTCCGCAAAACCTTTGTCGTAAAGGTCGATAGCCAGTCTCTGCGGCCGCAAGGCATTTACGTCCCAACCGTCCGGTGGCTTGGGCGCCATGTACCCCATTCTGTGATTCCTTCGGGTGGGAAGAAACAGAGCAGAATAGTCGGCAAGCTCCTCCATGCCTATATCAGCATCGTGGTGTTTTTCCTCCATGTATTCCGCAAAAACAAACGGGGTGTCCTTTACCGGCACGGCGTTTCCCAAGTCAATTTTTGGGAACAACAGCAAAAATACGAGAACCAAACCCGCCGAAACCGACAATGCAAAAACAAAGCCGCTTGCGCGTTCCCGGGCACATGGAAGATTCGCGCAAGGAGGCCTTGTATGGGCGTACTTCTGTGCGAATTCGCGCGCCTTCTGGTCAGTTATTCTTCTCATTTTCTGCGCCGGTCTTTGCCGCCAGGCGGATTTTTGAAAATCCGCCCGCCTTCGCCATTCTGCATATCCCCATTAGCTGCTCCGCGCTGAGAGACCTGTCGGCCTTTACAAGCAGAGTTCCGCGATTGGCGCTCTTGGCGTCTTTACGCATTTGTTTTTCAAAAGATTCAGGCGTGTATATTGCGCCGTCGTATACGAACATGGTGTTGCTCCGCGCGTTCAGAACAGAAAGGTCAGAATCTGCCGTCGACATGTCAGATGGCGAAATTTCCCCATCGAGAACAGACAAATCTATGCCGAGACCCGGCGCCAAAACAAAGCGCGACCCCACAAGCGTAAGCATAAGCGCTATGAGCAGCACGTCGAACAATGCCGCCGCATCGAGAAAACTCTCTTTGCTGGCTAAACGCGATGTTAGATTAACAAGCTTCATTCCTTTTCGTATTCCTTTTTTCCGCTCAGGTGCAAGCCTTCGTTTTCGGGCATGCCGCGCATTATGAAAAGCATTGTCTCGTTCGCCGCCCATTCAATGTCGTGCGCCAAGGCTCTTACCCTTCCGTTTAAAAAGCTGTATCCAAGCCACCCCGCTATGCAGATTAAAAGGCCGGTAGCCGTTGAAAACAGAGCCGCGTACACCTGGCCAGAAAATTTCGACGCCTCAATGTACGCGCCGGCATTGCCCATCTTGTAAAATATCTCCAGAAGGGCTATTACCGTTCCCATCAAGCCGAGCAGGGGGGCAATTTTCGCTATCAGCGCAACGCTTGCGACCCTTCTTTCTATGAGTGAAAATTCATTTATCGCCGCGGCATTTACCGCTTGCGCCATGGCGTCCGGAGTCTCGTCGGAAGAAAGCAGCGCCGCCTTCACGACCCTCGGTACCGGCCCGTAACTTTCGTCGCAAAGCGTAAGTGCCTCAAGAAGCCTCTTCTTCTTCAATATGCTCTTTATCCCCGAAACGAATTCCTTTGCCCGAATTTGCCCCTTGTGCAAATACAAAAATCTTTCCAGGAATATCACTATGCCCGCCAGGGCCAAAAGCACCAGCGGAACCATCATCGGGCCGCCAAGTTTGAATACGTTTAAAATGTTTTCCAGCATTTGTGCTACTCCTTCCTTTGGGTGCCAAGCTTTGCCCTGGCAATCTTGGCAGAGGGTAAATTGTGCTTTACTATTGTCTCGTAGGCTGCGCGGGCGTCCCTGGATTGCCCGGACTGCTCGAGCGAACGCGCCATGTCGAACAGAGACCTCCCAACCCAATACCGCGCCGCGGCGTGCAAATTTTTGTCCTTTAAAAGATCCAGAGAAGTCACCCAGCGAACCTCGTTGGCCTCGGGTCTTTTCCCAGACGATTCCAGAGCAAAGGCCCATTTGTAGGCGGCCTCCGCCTTGGCTTCAGCACCTACCGAGGGAAGCGCGTAAAGCCTCTCAAATATCGCCGCAGCGTCGCGCGAACGCCCCGGCAGAGCCGATGTGCTGTCTCCCAATCCCATCCATGCCAAGTATATTTCCGGATGCGACGCATTGGTGTTGAGAAGGTCGTTATAAAGATTTCTGGCGTCGGCAAATGCCCCCATAAGCCTAAGTATTTCTGCCTGCATCAACTTTACGTAGTAGTTGCGCGGATTGTCCGGATATTTTTGCGTTAGCCTCTCCAAAAGGGATATCGCCGTGCGGTAGTTTGAGTCCATTCCCATTCTTCTTGAATATTCCGCAGCGTCGAAAAGGGCCGAATATTCATATTTGCCCGAGGGATATTTGTCGGCAAGTTCCACGCACAGCTCGCGCGCTTCGTTGAAGCGCTCCATTGCGGCAAGGTCGGCCGCCTGATACAAGTAACTAACCTGGGCGGCGTCGCTTTTTGGGAAATCCTTCCTCAGAGTGTCGTAAACCGCAAAAGCCCCGCCATTTCCCTCGAACGCCCCGTCTTTTGAGAGCGCCCTGCCAAGCATTAAAAGCGTGTTTGAGCGTATCTGCGTTATGTCGGGTGAATCTTTGTTCTCAAGCTTGGAAAGCTCATCAAGAAGTTTTTTGCACAAGTCGACAACGCTTTTTGTTTTTCCGGTCTCGTCGGTGATGCGGGCGCGCAGCCAAAGCATTTTTGCACGCAGCGACGCCGACATGTCGGAGTTTTGCTCCAGCAATTTCTCTATGCTCTCAAGCGTCTTTACATCCCCGGAATTCCTCCTGTACTGGGTCAGTATTTTCCAAGCCGAATTCCACAGGGCGTTTTCGCTTATCTTTCCGTCCGTCTGAAGTTTCGACAGAAGATTGACAGCTTCGTTGTATTTGTTCTGCAAAAGTAGCGCGTCTATGTAATGCTCCACAAGGCTATTTATGTTTTCCAATTCCGCCCCGAGCAGAAGCGCATATATCCTTTCGGCACCGGCGTAGTCTTGGTTTAAAAAATAGCAGTCTGCCGCCAGCAACTTTATCTTTGCGGATTTCTTTTGGTCTTTTTCCAACTCGGCAAGGCTTTCAAGATAATTCGCCGCAAGCCTGTACTGCGGGGCCGAAGCCTCGCTTTCGCCGTTGAAGGCTATCCACGACAGTATCCTTAAGGCGTGCGTCTTGTAAACCGAGGCGGGGTAATCGTCCAAAATCCTCTTTGCGGCAATGCGTGCGTTGGGATAATCTTTCAGCCTCAGGCAGTTTTTGGATATTTCAAGAAGAATGCGGTCCCGAACCGTCGGAGACCCGTTCTCGGATAGGTCCTTCAAAAATTCCAACTGCTCTTTCGGAGTGTCTTTTGTGTCGCGTATGTACATTGCGAGGGCAAAGTCCATAACGCCGGTCGACGAACTTGACTTCATGACGTCTTTTAATACGGACACGCGCCCATTGACGTCCGGATTTATAGACGCCCCAATCAACCTGAGCTCGTCTTTGTCAACGGAGTCTGCCAGCTCTATTCCCAGCTGCGCGTCTATTACATCGAGGGCTTCGCCCAATTTTCCCATCTTGAACAACAGGCCAGCATATTGCTTCGCGGCCTGAAAGCCCGCGGGCGTTCCCATGTAAAGCGACACCTTTTTTGCAAGTTCCTGTTCAAGCTTTTCGCTGTCGGAGTCGGAATTGTCACGGGCTATCTTGCATGTGTTTATGGCAACTTCTGCGTCGGCGGATATGTAGCCGTTGGGGGAAAGCTTTTTTGCTGATTCAAAATTTTCAACGGCTGTGGCATAGTTTCCGCGGGCATAGGCTATGTAACCCTTCGCCATGTACAGCCACGATTGAAAATCTTTTTTTAAACCTTCGTCTTCCGCTTCCACGACAAGCTTTTCGGCTTCTTCATATTTCCCCAGGCCGGTGAGTATAAGCGCCTCGCGAACTTTATCCTCTGGATTCAACTTGGCAGAGTTATACAAATATTTCCCGGCCTGTTCGAATTTCCCCTGGGATATGCACGCGTTTACCAGCACCTGGCGCGCAGTCTCCCTTGATTGTTCGGACGCCGACGGAGATTCGTATACGCGCGCGGCCATTGACTCTGCAAGGGCGGGCATTCCCGAATTTAAAGCGTCCTCTGCCGCTTTCGAGAGCGATGATGACACCATGTAGACGTTTTGCAGGTTTTTTTGGGGCACGCCGGAAACACTTTGGCCCTTTCCTGTTCCCCCGTTTTTTTGCCGGGATTCGGTATCGTCGCGGCGCGGTGGTTCTTTGGAATCGGCGCTTTGCGCACCTTGCGCAAACAGGGCCGCCGCAAAACACACGGCGGCGCAAAAAATTGTGCGCGTTTTTCCAAAAATCGGCATGATTGTCGACAGTCTCACATTTACGCAATTTTTCAAGTTAAAAGCTTGCAATATCGCCTTTCTTTAAATGTCTGGCGGGGAGATTTTGTTTGACAGAAATTGGCTTTTCCCTTTCGCTGTCGGTGTGTGCGTACGGCGTTTGTCGCAGGGCACCTTGTAATTTTATCGGGGGATTTATGGGAAACAAAAGCACAAAAATGGACAGAAGAGGCTTTTTGGGGGCGGCGTCAGCGGCGGCTTTTTCCGGGTATGCGTTGGTGGTTAGCGCGCCGCAGGTGCTGGCTAAGGAGACTGTGGAGAAACTTTCCGGCGACGAGAAAAAGCGCGAAATATCTGCGCAAGAACGCATCTATTCGGGCTCGTGCATGGAGCACAGGAAATTGGAGTGCGACCTCCTTGTTGCCGGCGGCGGACTTGCCGGCATATGCGCAGCCATATCCGCCGCCAGAAAGGGCGCGAAAGTCATACTTGTCCAAGACCGTTCGCGTTTGGGGGGGAATTCGAGTTCTGAAATAAGGATGCATCCTTTGGGGGTTCCGTCAACTATTGTCGGTTGGAGGGAAGGCGGTCTTATTGAAGAGCTGAAACTTGAAAACGCGGCCAAAAATCCCCAGCTTTCGTGGGATATTTGGGATCTTGTTTTATACGATAAGTGCGTGTCTGAGCCGAATATAAAACTGTTTCTTGACACGGCGGTTTGCGGCGTGGAAAAGGATGGCTCGAAAATAAGCGCAGTTTACGCCCGAAGCGACATAAACAGGCTGATGTATAAAATTTCGGCAAAAATGTTTGTTGACGCCACGGGGGATTCTCGTCTTGCCATGGAGGCCGGGGCCGAGTTTATGTCGGGGCGCGAGGGGTCCAAAAAATTTGGCGAGTCTCTTGCCGATTACGACGAGATAGGCACGCGTCAGGGGTCAACCCTCATGATTACAACGCGCCTTTACGACAAGCCCATGCCGTTTACGGCTCCCAAATGGGCAAAAAAAATCACGCCCGAACATCTGAAGTACAGGGATCCGAGCGGAGAGGGCCTGGCATACGGGCACTGGTGGATAGAGCTAGGCGGCGTTTACGACGCCATAAAGGACGGCGAAATGCTGCGTTTTGAGCTGTTGTCCATAGTAATGGGTGTTTGGGACTACGTCAAAAACAGCGGCAAATATCCGGCGGCGGCCAACAGGGCTCTCGATTTTGTGGGAATGTTTCCCGGGCGAAGGGACACCTATAGGATTGTCGGCGACTACATAATGAAGCAGCAGGACATTGAGCGTAATTGGAAAAATTTTACCGATGCTGTTGCGGTTGGAGGGTGGACTATGGACGACCACCCCGCAGAGGGCTTTTACGCATCCGAAAGGAAGCCCTGCAGACAGTACCATTCAAGCGATTTCTACAACATACCGTTCGGTTCCCTGTACAGCAAGGATCTTGAGAACCTGATGATGGCTGGCAGAAACATAAGTTGTTCCCATGTGGCGTTTACGTCGACGAGGGTAATGTGCACTTGCGCGGCGGTTGGGCAAGCCGTTGGTACTGCGGCCGCAATGTGCCTGAATTTGGGCATTTCGCCGTCCGCATTGAGGGCGGACCCTGATTTGGTCAAAAAACTTCAGCAGACGCTCATACGCGACGACCAGACAATAATTGGAGTCTCAAACCAGGACGAAAACGATCTGGCGCGCAAGGCAATAGTGAGTGCTTCGGAATCGATAGACGGAACCTCTCCGCAGAACATACTTACGGGTGTAAATATAGACAAGAGGGGCGAGCTTAAAAATAAATGGGTAGCCGGCGCCAATTCCAAGCCGTGGATACAGTTGGACTGGTCGGCGCCGCAGAAGTTTTCGCACGTGAGGCTCACTTTTGAATCGGGCTTCAACACCTTGTCGATGACTGGGAACGAGCGCCTGCTCAAGACCATGGTGCGCGGTCCGCAGCCGAAAATTGTAAAAGACTACACTTTGACAGCCACGCTTTTCGACAATTCCGAAGTGACTTTGGCGCAGGTAAAGGGAAACTATCAAAAGCTTGTCGAGCACGTGTTTCCTCAGGTGAACGCAAAGTCTCTGCGGCTTTCGGTGTCGGCCACGAACGGTTCCCCGAAGGTTTACTTAAACGAGATTCGCGTAGAGGCGTAGCTGGTTGCGCGCGGCTTTGGGGGGCTTAAGCTTTAGCTGTCGCAAGCTTTTACGATAGCTGTATTGGGCTTTGGTATAGGATTGCCGCGCGCGTGCGCGGGCGAAAAAAAACTTGACGGAAAGTTTGTTGAAAAGTATCTTTCGCACTGCTTAATCAATCGATTGAGCAGGGGGTGAATTCTTCAATATCAGAAGTGGGGTAATAATGAAAAGGAGAGAGTTTGTATCCAACATGGTTAAGGGAATGGCCGCAGTGGGCTTTCCAACCATAATACCCGCGTCCGCCATAGGCAGGGACGGCAAAGTTGCGCCCAGCAATAGGGTGACGATGGCCTCCATTGGCCTTGGGACACAGGGAACTTCAAACACGAGAAATTTTGTTTCCGACCCGCGCGTGCAGCTTGTGGCCTTGTGCGATGTCAATAATTCAAAGGGAAAGCAGTACTACGGCTACCAGAATAACGAGACAAAGGGGCTTCAATACGCCCTGACTCTTTTTAAAGGAGTCGACACTTACAACGATTTCCGGGAGGTGTTGGCGCGCCCGGACATAGATGCCATAACCACCGCCACTCCCGACCATTGGCACGCCGTCATAGCGCAGTCTTGCGTTGCCGCAGGCAAGGACGTGTTTGGTGAAAAGCCCCTTACGCGCACCATCCGCGAGGGCAAGGCTCTCAGGGACATGGTGCTAAATTCCGGCTGTATTTGGCAGACTGGTTCTTGGCAGAGGTCTTTGCCCAATTTTGTTCAGGCGGTTGAAATTGTAAGAAACGGCATTTTGGGGGATGTTAAGCATGTAAAGATAGGGCTTCCCGGAAACTTCAAGGCGGAGGTATTGGACGTCCAGCCCGTTCCCGAGGGTATGGATTGGGAAATGTGGCAGGGGCCGGCGCCGCACACTTCAAGTTATAATCCGCGCAAGGTGTTTACGAGGTGGAGGGGCGTTTCCGACTACAGTGCCGGAAAAATAGCCGACTGGGGTGCGCACCACCTTGACATAACCCACTGGGCATTGGGCTTCGACAAAACTGGGCCGCTTGAGATAATTCCGAGCCATGTCGAGATGCCGAAGGACGGCTTTTCAGACCAGCCCCTGAAATTTACTTTGGAGTTCCACTACAAGGGGGGCGTGGTTGTGGAGATGTCCGACGGCTTCAAAAACGGAGTGGAATTTTTCGGCACAAAGGGAAAAATGTTTGTGACCCGGGGAAATATTTATGGAGATCCCGTCGATGTTGTCCGGCGCATAGCTCCGCGCCAGGAACGCGTATATCCGATAAGGAATTTCCATTTCAGCGCATTTATAGACAGCGTGTTGGACAGGCGCAAGGCTGTCACCGATATAGACATTGCCCACCGTACAAATACGGGCTGCTTGTTGGGTGAGATAGCGTACAGGGTAAATAGGCCGATAAAATGGAATCCTGAGACCGAGCAGATAGAGGGCGACGAGGCTGCCGCCCGCCTGTGCGACAGGGCCTATACGGCTCCTTGGCAACTTATCGGTTAATGGGGGGAATTTGGTATGAAAAAGAGGTTTTTTCTAACGGTTTTGTGTGCGCTTTCTTTCGGGGGGGCGTTTGCGGCAGATTGGTATGCCGGTTTGGCCAGCTATGACGCCGGCAAGAGCCAAGAATGGTTTCATGCGTTGCGCGGCCAGTCGACCGACAAGGCCAAGGCTGCTGAAATTGAGAAATCCATACTTGAGGTTTTGTCTGGGCGCAAGGTTTCTGACGAAGCTTTCAGGTATTCGTGCATAATTTTAAAGCCCATAGCTACCGGCGATAGCGCAAAAGTGTTGTCGAAGTTTCTGGGCGATGAAAACAGGGTTGTGCCAGCTTGCGACGTGTTGCAAACTTTGGGTGGGGATTCCGGCAAAGAAGTGCTGTTGGAGGCTCTAAAGAGTTCTAAGAGCCCTAAGTGTGCGGCGGCCATATTGAATGCTTTGGCTTGCGCGGAAGGATGCGAGGCAAAGATAGCCGATGAGGCCCTGAACAACGAAGATCTCGGAATCCGCAAGCAGGCGACTTTGGCGCTTGGGAGGTCTTTGAACGAGGGTTCCGTTGATGCGCTCTTAAAAATAGCCGGGGAGCGCGATGCCCGCGTGGTGTGCGCGTATTTGGCACTCTGCGCGCAGGCGCAGAAGGCGCTTGCAGCCGGTAACAATGCTCTCGCAAAGAGGGCGATGGCAGGGGTTCCGGTTTCGTTTACAATGGCGGTGGTCTCGCACGGCAATGTGAGTGCAGACCCTCAAAAGTTTTACGACGGTCTTTTGATGGAGGCGCAGAAAGCGCCGGGGAAGGGAAAATGCGCGCTGATGGCGGGGCGCGCCCTCAGCGGAATTAGGGATTTTGATAAATCTGCCGGGATTTTGGAAAATTTTGCAAATCTCAACCCGAGGCTGAAGGTTATAGTTATAGGCAGCATGATTCCTACATGCGACAAACGCTATTGGAAATACGTTGCCCCTGAAATTGATTCTGACGATGCAGATTTGCGTGCCGAAGCGGTTTACGCGGCGCGTTTTCTGTGCGACGACGAAGCTTCTTTGAGGAGGATTTGGGAACTTGAGCGCGGAAAGGACAAGACACTTGCGGCTTTGGCGAGAAAAGTTATAGAGGAAAACCCGAGCGAGGTTGTTGATAAAATATTGCGCGAGGATGGAGACTCTTTGAGGGCGCTTTCCATGAGATGCCGCCGCGCTGATTCAGAGGCGCTTTCCGTGTTGTGGAAAAAGTATTTCGACGGCGGATGGAAAGACAAGGGCGTCGCAGCGGCGGTTGAGCGCACGGTGGACTTTGGAAATGTTTGCGCATTTGCGTCAAAGATGAAGTCTTTGAACGACGAAAAGCTTAAAATGGCGATTGGCAGGGTTGTGATAAAGGTTTTGGCCGCGGCAACCAAATCGGGGCAGAGTTCCGAATTTATGAAGAAGGCTTTTGAGAGCACCATTGCAAGCAATCTTCCGGAGACGGATCCCGTTTATGAGTTGGCCGCAAACAGGTTGGGATTGAAGGGTAAAAAGTAGAGTTTTTTATGCAGAAGCCGGCCAATCCAGTGGGTTTGGCCGGCTTTTTTATTGTATTGGGGTTATATTGCGTGGAACGACGGCGATGAAATTGTGATTGTTCCGCCGCCGGAATTTGAGAAGTATCCGCCGCTTGAGGTTGTGAAAGTTTGGGCGGTGACCTGAAAAGAACTTCCGAAGATATTTACGTCTATTGTGCAAAGGTCCGTGCCGCTTTCAAACCCTTTGGATTTTGTTTCGGTTCTTATGTTGCTTCCGTTCAGATACCCCGAAATTTTTACGAATACCGGGAAAACAAACTGCCTGTCTTCAAATGGGACGTCGGGGGAATATTCCTTGTAAGTGCGGGGGGCGTCTATGGTTATTCCTATTATGCTGGAATCGAAGTATTTTTCTTTGCATATAAGGTTGGTGAGGTTGTATTTTTTCCAATATAGAAGCCTTGCGAATGGAGGAAGTGAACAACAGCCTTCGTAGAAGTCTAAGTCGCCCTTGCAGACGGCATGGCCGGAATCTACAACATTGGAGCCTACGATATAGGAGGATGACATTTCTATGTCGGCATGGACAGTAATGTCGCTGATTAGCCAGAATAATTTTACTGCGGTCCGCGCGGAAACCGGAGCCGTTTTAAATTCAAGATCGTTTTCTGGATTGTAGACGCGCAGGCTTTCCCTTGGCAGGATCTGAAAACTGGCAAAGCTATTCGGAAGATCTGAAGGCATACGCATTAGAATATTTCTGTGGTGTCGTCGCTTAAAACTTCCGGCTCCGAGAGCAGGGCATAGGCGTATGCTATTTTCCCGTCCTTAACCATGACTACCCGACGCATTTTTGCGCTTCTTTCGGGAAAGCTATTCGGGTCTTCGATGGTGCTTGATATCATGTCCTTTGGGTTTAAGTCTATGCTTGGCCTTATTTGCTGAAGCGTGGCAGATTCTCCCTCCGTACCCGACCAATCCATCTCCGGAACTTTCAGCATAATTCGCGAATAGGCGGGATTGCCCTGCGTGGTGTTGCTTTCCGGAAGACTGGTCTTTTCCCTTTCTTCTGAGGAGTTCCCCGCGCTTAATGGGCCGTATGTTTCCGGTACTAGCCTATTTCTATTTATTCTAAACAGGTCTATCATCTCGTCAGAATAAAGGTGGGACGGCGGGCCGAATTCGAGTTTTGTAAGGCCTTTCGAGAGGTATTCCGTTATCGACACAACGGGCGAATTTATTACGGAATTGTCGGATAATTTCAGGGATATTTTTTTGCCAATAAAATTTTGTGCGTTCAGTCCCGCAAATATGGCAGTGCCCTGGTAGTGCAGGTCTGAAGTGGCGTCGTAAATTGCCTTTGCCATGCCTTCGGGCATGGGCTCTTTAAATTGGGTTGTGGTGTAGAGTGGATAGTCTCCGGTTGTGGCTGTCGTTGCGGTGAGGGATACGCTTAAATTTTGTTCATTCTTATTTCCGTTGGCGTCTACCATTAAAACTTTGGCAGTGACTATGTCGTCCTCTGTTTTGGCGGAGATAAATTCCGGTATCTGCCCTGAGACAAGTTCTCTTGGAAGGGTGGGGTGGTTCCTTTCGGTGGAAAGAATTAAAAAGTCTCCGTTTAAGGTGGGTATGTGGTCGCGCCACCACTGGGTGCTGTCGGGAAGGATAGATTCGCACTCTATATGGTAGATTTTCACTTTTTCCTTGAATCCAACCAAATCCACCGACATGACAAGGACATTCTTCCCGCCGCTTTTTGCGCTTTCGGGATAGGCGTCTTCCTCTACGCTATTCCAAGTTAGATCTCCGCTCGTGTTTTCGTGTTCATATTTTATTAAAACTCCGTTTACCTTCAAATCTGGCCTGGCTTTAATTTGAAGGTTCAACATGTCACCGTTTTGTTCTGATATTTCCGCAATTTCCAGGTTTTTGCGTTGGGCAACGTTTATTGTGGGCAGGCCTTCGGTTGAATAGTCGAAATATACTTGGGAGTTGGGCAACCATCTGAGAGAACAGAGTATTGCCTCCGCGCATGTGAGATCGGTGCG
>CASEFZ010000085.1 GCA_949287395.1 uncultured Verrucomicrobiota bacterium | reverse complement strand
GTTTTTTTGTTTTTTACTTACTTAACATCAAGTAAGTTATAAATATCGTCACAATAAATTGGCACTTAACTGACATTTTTAACACCATTTTGTACCATTTTTGCCATTTCGCCCCGCAACCGAAATTTCTCGCATCGCGCGGGGCGGATTGCAATTCTTCCGCCGTCGCCAAAGCCGCGCATGTATTGCAACAAATTTCGGCGCCACGTGTGCAATCCCTGCCAGAACCCAAACATATTCCGAAACGCCGCCGCAACGCAATTGGGAGAAGCCCCTCCGCAAAAGCGTAATTCTTTCCGCAAAGCATGCGCCTTCGGGCAAAAACGGGCCCGCAATCATAAGAGTTCCAACCCCACATAGGCGCCATGCAGACGGCGACAGCCCATCTTTTTTTGCACCCGTGCGCTGTGCATTCTAACACAAATCCCGACGCCACCGCCATAAAAAATACGCCCGCAAAAACAGGCGCCGGCGCGAACCGCACCAGCCCGCAAAAGGGCGCGCGGCAATTACGGGAGTGTCACTATGCGCTTGTCGCCCTCGTAGCGAATGGCGGGCAATATTGTTCCGTCGGCGGCGCGCGGCATGCGCGACTGTGGAGAGTCGAACTTATCCTGTCTGAACGACCTGTCCACATCGGGCGAAGTTCTCATCTTTGGCGCGTATGACAACCCCTTGTAAAGGCGTTTGTTTGAGTAATACTTTGCCTCGTCAATATCGGGCATTTCCAGAATATCCTCCTCTCCGTAAAACGGGCAGTTGAGGTCTATCCAAGCCTTTAGCAAATCCATTTCCCGCTCCGACAGCGCAACTTTGTTATGCCCCTTCTGAAGCATGTCGACAAGCTTGCTCTTGCCAGACAGCACGCTCATCGGCTTTATTACACTTTCCTCCGTACACACCTTCAGGTCCGGATTCGGATAGGCGTGGTAGGGGAATATCGCCGCCGCATAGCCTATGTGCGGATTCTGCTTGCCTTCCCTGCCCTTCACGCCCAAAACCAGATTTAAATAAGACACCGTAAAATTCCACTCTTTCAAGAGCTTTTTGCCCTCTAGGGACAGCCAATGCCCATCTTTGGAGTTGTGGCATGAAACGCAATGCTTGTCCAATATCGGCTGCACCGTGCGCGCAAAGCCGAATGTTCTGTCTGCAAACCTATTTTCAAGCTGCGCGGCCGATTTTCTAAGAGCCAAGGCCGGCTTGCGCGGCGGAGCCACGTTGGTTTGTGTCGAGTGGCAGCCAAGGCACCCGCGCATTTCTCCCGGCATCACATGCGTGGACGAACGCATTGTTTGGATGAGCTTTCTGTCTTTGTCCAAAAGTTGGAAATACACCGCCCTCATCGACGGGATTTTCACGTGCACACTGCCGTCGGCCTCAATGGGAACCTCCCCCAATATCCTTTTGTGGGACTCGTCCAGCAATATGCTCATGCTTGTTTCCCCGCTGAGAAAATGTTTGCTCAAGCTTGGGTCTTTTGCAATGAAAGGCAGGTCTGGGGCTATCCCAAGCGCCTTTGTTATTTCAAGCCACTCTTTTGTGGCGTCCCTTACGCCGTCGGCGTAGGTCGGGGCGCAATGCTCCACAACGCGCAGATACTTCGCCTGCCCGAATGGTATCCCGGAATTCTCATAGACATTTGCGCTGTACAGCACGCCCCCGGGCGCCGTGAAATTTTCGTAACTCTTATCCCCCGGCCAAACCACCGAGCTCTCCACAACCCGCGGCGTGGCGCGCGGCCTGAGCGGCTGGGCAAATTGTATGTTTCTGGAGCCCTTGTAAACAAGCTCCATATTTCCGTCGTAGTCGGCAAGATAAAGCGACATCCAATCTTCCGGCGTATTGCGG
>CASEFZ010000084.1 GCA_949287395.1 uncultured Verrucomicrobiota bacterium | reverse complement strand
ACCGCAACGGGGAAAGCAAATTCATATTTTCCCCGCGCGCTGACAGGCGCGTAATAAGCGCAAAAGTTGCGCATTTGATGGCCGACATGCTGAGCGAAGTCGTAAGCGACACCGGAACCGCAAGGCGCGCCGCAATAAAAGGGTTTAAGGTGGCCGGCAAAACCGGGACATCGCAAAAAATAGTGGACGGAAAATATAGCACGCGCCAGCACGTGGCCTCTTTTACGGGCTTTTTCCCGGCCCAAAGGCCAAGGGTTGTCATAACCGTGGTTGTTGACACGCCAAAGATGAAGGGCGTTGGGTACGGCGGAATAGTGGCCGCACCGGCCTTTGGAGCCATAGGCGCGCAGATTGCGGGATATCTTGGGATAAAGAGCGACGAAGAGTTTGAAAAAACAGTCGCGTGGAAATTTACAAAATAATTCGGAAATTCGAAATGATAGGTTTTTCAAATTTTGACAGTTTAATATCGCTCTGCGGGGCAGGCGGAAGGTTTGGGGCGCGCTGCTTTGCATCGCAGCAGGACGGCGGCTCGGTACCGTACACGGCGGAGGATTTATCAAAGGCGGCCAAGGCGCTTAAATTTAGCGGAAACAAATCGGCCCAGATAAAAATGCTGATAGCCGACAGCAGGCGCGTGGTTCCGGGAAGCGCGTTTTTTGCGGTGTCCGGGCTCAACACCGACGGCAACAAATACGTGGGCGAAGCCGTCCACCGCGGGGCGGTCGCGGTTGTATCTCAGCTTCCCTGCCCCGACAAATATTTCCCCGCGGCTTGGATACAGGTTGAAGACATACACGAAGCCATGTGCGCGTGCGCGAACTCCTTTTACGGGAATCCGTCCGCCGCCATGAACGCCTTTGCCGTCACGGGCACAAACGGCAAGACAAGCGTCTCGTGGATGCTGCAAAAAATACTCAACGATACCGGCCACAAATGCGGGCTAATAGGCACGATACACTACGACCTCGGAGGCAGATGCCTCCCCGCAAGCCGCACAACGCCGGAAACGCTTGAATTGCACGCTATGCTCAGCCAAATGCGCTATGCCGACTGCAAATGCGTAGCCATGGAGATAAGCTCGCATTCGATAGCCCAGAAGCGCGTCAAGGGCCTTCAAATAAACTGCGCGGCCTTTACAAACCTGACGCAAGACCATCTCGATTACCACAAGACGATGGAGTCTTATTTTCAGACAAAGGCCTCACTGTTTACCGGCGGGCTTGGCGTAATTCCAAAAGTTGCGGTTATAAACTTCGACGATCCATACGGAAAAAAGATAGCACAAATGCTTTCGCCTGAGACTCGGCTTATCAGCTATGGAACCTCGGAAGACGCGGACGTTTGCGCGCAGAATCTTGAGCTTGCCCCGCAGGTTTCGGAATTTGATGTTTTCTGGAACGGCAAGAAAACGCGCGTGTCTTTAAAAATGCCCGGACGATACAACGTATTAAACGCGCTTACAGCGCTCTCAATGGCGCTTTCGTACGGGATAGAGCTTGAGGATGCAGCAAAAGCGCTTTCAAATTTTCGCGGCGTGCCCGGAAGAATGCAGAAGGTAAACAGCCCAAAGAATTTCGACATATTCGTGGACTACGCCCACACGGACGACGCCTTGAAAAACGGCCTTTCAATGCTTAGGAACATAGTAAAAGGAAGGCTTCTTGTCGTATTCGGGTGCGGGGGCAAAAGAGACAGGACAAAGCGCCCGAAAATGACGGCTGCTGTGCAAAGATACGCCGACATAGCCTGGGCGACGTCCGACAATCCGCGCGGGGAAAATCTCGAAGAAATTTTTGACGACATGAAAAAGGGCGTAAGCGACCCAAGCAGAATAGCGTTTATCGAGGATAGGCGCAGGGCGATAAACCTTGCAATAGATGCCGCCGGAGACGGAGACTGCATACTCATAGCCGGAAAGGGACACGAAACTTTTCAGGAACTTGGAGACACCATAATTCCGTTTGACGACAAGCGCGTTGCCGAGGAACTTTTGGCTTTGAAGGGATTAATTTAGAGAAAGGACCCCATGCACTTTTTTAAATGCGACGACATACAAGCGTGGACAGGCGGCAAATGGTATAAGCTTGACACCGCCGCGCGCCCCGAAATACACGGGTTTTCGACCGACAGCAGAAACATGGGCAACTCCTTCGCCTTTGTTGCAATAAAAGCCGCCCGCGACGGACACGACTTTGCCGAAGACGCAGTTAAAAACGGCGCAACCGCAATCATAGCCGAAAGAGAGCTTGATGTGGGCGTTCCGGTACTTGTTGTGGAAGACTGCCTCAAGGCTTTTCAGCGCATAGCAAAGATGCACAGGTTGCGCTTTGAGTGGCCGGTCATAGGGGTGACGGGCTCTTGCGGCAAGACCTCTACAAAGGAAATGCTGGCAAAGCTAATATCGTGGAAGAATCCGCTTTGTACCGAGGGAAATTTCAACAACGATCTGGGTATCCCGCTTACCCTGACAAAAATAGACACGCGCGCAAACCAAGCCGCCGTGATTGAGGCCGGCGTTTCCGGGACCGGCCAAATGGACGTTCTTGCAGAAATGATAGAGCCCGACATAGCCCTCATAACTAACGTCGGTTTGGCGCACATGGAAGGCTTCGGGGAGATAGGCAACGTTGCAAAAGAAAAGGCCAAACTTGCCGCGCATACGGCGCCTTTCGGCTGGGCTCTATTCCACCACAATCTTTTGAGCTGGAAGGCGTTTGACGAATTAAAATGCCGCAAGGCTATACTTGCCCCAACGGAAGCCCCCGACATAAGGGCGGATTTGGTATTCCGCTATTCGCTGGTTGAAGCCGGTGAAAATATTGGCATAGACATGTCAATAGAAGGCGGAGCCGACTACTACTTTGAAGTTTGCAAAATGAGCGACGGCATGATTGACAACGCGCTTTTGTCGATAGCGGCGGCCCTCATGGTTGGAACCAAGGAGGAGCAGATAGCGGGCAGGCTTCAATTGATTGCCCCCCTTCCCATGCGCGGAGGAACTGCCGATTGCGGAGGAACGCTATATTATGTGGACTGCTACAACGCATCGCCTACTTCAATGAAGGACGCCCTAAACCACTTTGCAAAAATATCGCAAGACAGGAGACCAAAGCTGTATGTATTGGGAAGTATGGCGGAGCTCGGCCTTGGCACACACCGCCACCATAAGGAGATAGGCTACAACCTGCCGCACTCGGAAGCGGACAAGGCAATTCTTGTAGGCGCGAATGCCGAAATATACAAGACAGGCATGCTTGAAGCCGGCAACTGGAGCGAAGGGGATATTTCCGTGTTCAAATCCGCCGAAGATGCAAAGGCCGAAGTTTCCAATTTTAAAGGTGGAGCCGTATTCGTAAAGGGAAGCAGGGTGTGCGCGCTTGAGAACGCCCTGCCCGACAAAGTGTTGGAGGCAATAAACAGCGCCGGGCAATCCGACAATTCCGACATTCAGGGCGGAAATGAGAATTTTGCGGCATCGGACATTGACGAAGCGGAGGCCGACGAAGAAGCGGACGCAGACGCCGATGAAAAAAACGAGGAATTCCAAGGTTCTGAAGAAATAGAATCCGAAGACAGCTTTGACGCAATAGAACGTTATGACGAAGAGGAAGACGAAGAGGAGAGATTTTAGAAATGTTTTTCGACATAGCGGATTTAGAGACGTATTTCGGGCCGTTCAGGCTGTTTAGGTATCTATCGTTCAGGTGCGCACTTGCGCTTGCGCTCTCGTTCGGGATAGGCCTGCTGATTGCCCCCTATGCTATAAGAAAGCTCAGGCAGATTAAATTCGGACAAAGTTTCAGGACGCAATCCGAAGTAGGCAAGCTGGCAATTTTGCACGAGAAGAAGAAGGGCACGCCAACTATGGGCGGAATAATAATATTTATTTGCGTAATGACGGTATCGGTGCTCTTAGTAAAGCTAAACGCGTTGGTTTTTACGGCATTGTTTGTCTATGCGTCGTTTACGCTGCTTGGGTTTGTAGACGACTACCTCAAAATAGTTAAAAAAAATAGCAAAGGCGTTCCGGGGAAGCTGAAACTTGCCGTGCAGGCCGCCACCACTCTCACCGCACTGGCCATACTGCTCCTTTCACCATATGGGGAGCAAATGAGGCAGTTGTATATCCCCTTTTTGAAGTATCCCATAGTGGAGCATATGCCGGTTTTGTTCATGGCGGTTTTCCTATTTTTGATAATCGCGGGTTCGAGCAATGCGATGAATCTGACTGACGGCGTAGACGGCTTGGCCATCGGCTGCACAGTATCGACCGCGCTGGCGTACGCGGTGTTTTCGTATGTCGCCGGAAACGTAATATCTGCAAACTACCTTTTCATAAGCCACGTTCCGGGAAGCGGAGAGTTGACCGTGATATGCTGCGCGCTGATAGGCGCTTCAATGGCATTTCTGTGGCACAACGCGCCGCCGGCCGAAGTATTTATGGGAGACACGGGCTCGCTGGCAATAGGAGGGCTCATTGGGACAATCGCTTTCATGGTCCAGCAACCCTTTACGCTCATAATAGTGGGTGGAATATTCGTAATGGAGGCAATGTCGGTTATGATACAGGTGTTCTCATTTAAGACAACCGGCAGAAAGGTTTTTCTGATGTCACCCATTCACCACCATTTTGAAATAAAGGGCTGGCCGGAAACGAAAGTTGTGATAAGATTTTGGATAATATCGCTGATATTTGCGCTTGCGGGATTGGCAACGCTTAAACTTCGCTAAAAGATGTCTGGCAAAAGCATAACAAATGCGCTCTTAGAACTTTGCGACAAACGCGACGCTGCAATATTCGGCGCAGGGACAAGCGCCCGCGCGGCGGCAAGGCTTTTGGCGGAGCACGGCATAAAAAGCCGTTTTTACCAGCAGGTGGAAACAAGCCATGCGGATTTGTCCGCCAACGCCTCCGCCGAATTCGGGGAGAAAGAGGCAAGAGAACACAAATTGGTAGTTTACTCTCCGGCTTTCCGACCCGACCACCCGTGGATTGAAACCGCCCGCGCAAACGGTTGTACGGCAATTTGCGAACCCGACCTTTGCGCGGAATGTTTCGGAGGGAAGATAATAGCCGTCACCGGAACAGACGGAAAAACCACCGTGACATCTTTTCTGACCCATGCACTTAAGTCTGCCGGATACGACGCTTTCGCGGCCGGAAATATAGGCAGGCCGCTGTCGGATTTTTGCGCCGACTTCGCGGAATCGGGGGAAAATACCTCGCAAAAAATCGCTGTATGCGAGCTAAGCTCTTTTCAAACCTTTGGGATGTCGAGGCTCAATTTGGATGCGCTTTTGTGGACAAACTTTGCGCCGGACCACATGGACTGGCACAAAGACATGCGCGAATACTTTTCCGCCAAGCTCGACGCCGCATCCAGGCTGCGCCCCTTTGGCGGCAAGGGAAAAATATTCATATGCGGCAGCAGCGTATCGGAGGCGTCAAGGGCGTACGGGGCACCCCTTCCAGACTTCGCTAAAATTCTGGACTTTGAATCCATGCGGAAAAATTCTGAAATGAATTTTCCCGAACCTTTCACAAGTTTTGCTCAGGCCCAAAACTTCGCCCTTGTAAAGAGCTTTTGGGAAAGGATTGGGCTTGATTGCGGAGATCTTGCGCGCGCCGCAGAAACTTTCAGTCTTCCGGCATACAGGTTTGGGGCGAAAACAACCGTTGATGGGGTTGATTTCTACAACGATTCCAAGGCCACAAACGTCCATTCCGCAGTTGCGGCCATACGCGAATTGGCAGGCGCAGAAACTCTGGTGTGGATAGGCGGCGGCAAGGACAAATTCTGCCCGCTTGACGAACTTGTAGTCGCCCTTCTGGAATGCGCCGACGCGGCAGTGCTCATAGGGCAAACCGCAGACAAACTTTCAAAACAGCTCTCGGAATTGCCGCTTGGGGCGCACAAATGCAAAACCCTTGAAAGCGCGCTTGGAAAAGCGTATGCCCTCGCAAAAGGGAAAAAGGCGGCGGCAGTGCTCTTCAGCCCGGCTTTTTCCAGCTTTGGGATGTTTTCGGGGTATGTGGAACGCGGAAAATCTTTCGAAAACGCTCTTTTGTGTTTGAAGAATCGTAAATATTGTAAATGATAGGGACAGATTTTGGGGAATTGTAAGTTTTTAAGAAGGAGTTTAAGATGAAAAAATCCGTCGCAATAACAGCAGTGTTGTCATTACACGTAGCAGTAATAGGTCTGCTGCTCGCCCAAGCGGGGTGCAGTTCGGACTCCGGCGCGCCCGAAGTTGCAAGGGCAAAAACAACGGTGTCGGAACTCAATCAAACTGACACGCTTCCGCAGGAGGTCGACAGCGCGATAAAGGATAGGGATAACGTTGTCCTTCCGCCGGAGGGCAGCCGCACTTTGCGCGCCGACCCAACGCGCCCTGCCCCTGAGGAAACAGACATAAATGCGCCGGAAAAAACTGCCGACACCACGCTTGAGCCGATAGCCCCAAAACAGCAGATGCAGCAAATTCCGCCGGCAAAGCCAGAACCGAAGATTTCCAAGCCCCTTGCCGTATATACCGTCAAGAAGGGCGATAATCTCACTAAAATAGCAAAGACGCACAACGTGGGCCTGCAAGACCTAATGGACGTTAACGGGCTTTCAAAAAGCTCTACAATAAAGATTGGCCAGCAGTTAAAAATCCCCGAGAACGGGATTGTGCAGGCGCCGTCGGCAAAGCCCAAGCAAATGGCCGAACAGCAGCTGTCGCAGGAAAGCGAAGTTTATGTTGTAGTGCGCGGAGACTCGCTTTCGCGCATAGCCCAAAAGCGCGGTATGACCGTAAAGCAGCTGATGGCTATAAACAATCTTAGCAGCCACAACATAAGGATCGGGCAGAAGCTCTATGTCGCAAAGGCGCAGCCCGGACAAAATTTGCAAACTTCGCAGAAATCCGCGACGGTTTCAGCGCAGTCTGAAGGGGAAATAAAGCACACTGTCTCCAGCGGTGAAACCCTCGGAGCAATAGCGATAAAATACGGTTCAAGCGTAAAGGCGATTGCCGAGCGCAACAACATAGCAGATCCCCGCAAGATAAAGATTGGGCAGGTGTTGATAATAAGGTCTTCAAAATCGCCCTCGAAGGTTCAGCAGGCAGATTCAAGCGCGTCGCAAAAGCCCGCCGAACAAAAACAGGACAAGCCTGCCGGGTCGCAACTGCCGCCGATCCAAGTGCAAAAGGACGATTCCTCCGTGCAGGTATTGCCGTCGGCTGAATCTGCGCCCTTGAAGACAGATGCCGCAGCTGGCGCGAACGCCCTTTCCCCGTCGGCACAGACGACGCAACAGCCTGCCGAAGGCACCTCGCAAGACGCTTCGTCCGCGCAGAATGCGCCCGAGGTTGTTCCGACGCAAAACGCCGACGATACGCTTCCGGTTTTAACCTTTTAAAACCGGAGGCCCGACATGCCTGGTGTTGCGCCAAAAAGGGCCTTTTTTGGATCGTGGTTTTTTTTCGTCCTGCCGATTGTATTCCTGAGCTCTTTGGGATTGTTGGTGCTCATAAGCGCCGGCTCCGGCAGGTCAGATCCATACATGTTTGCGCGCAAGCAAGCCATGTGGTTGGCCATAGCGTATTGTGTGGGCATTTTTACGGCCTTTATAGACATACGCGTTCTCAAGAAGATGTCCATACCGCTGGCGGTCATAACTGTGCTGCTTCTGGTGGCAGTTCTGATACCACAAGTGGGGCGCGAAGTTAACGGGGCGCGAAGGTGGATATCGCTTGGGCCAATTCTTTTTCAGCCCAGCGACCTTGCAAAGTTTGCGATAGTAATTGCTCTGTCTACCTATCTGCACGCCAACCAAAGGCGCATGGGAAGCGTTTTGTACGGTTTTATAATTCCCTTTTCGATACTCGGCACTTTTTGCGCGCTCATAATTCTCGAGCCCGACTTCGGCACAACCGCGCTTTGCGGACTTGTGGGAACGGCTCTGATTTTTCTGGCGGGGACAAAGCTGCGCTATTTAATTCCCGCAGCGCTTGCCGCGGCAACGCTGTTTTGCGTGATGGTTTACCACAACCCGGTAAGGTTTCAGCGAATAATAAGCTTTCTGGATTTTGAAGCGAACAAGAGCGGAGGTGCCTACCAGTTGTATCAGGCGCTTTTGGCTTTCGGAACGGGCGGCATAAGCGGAACGGGAATTGGGCAAGGGCGCCAACAAATATTTTTTCTGCCCGAGGCCCACACGGATTTCATATTTGCAATAGTGGGGGAAGAACTCGGGCTGTGCTTTACTCTGCTGGTGGCACTGATGTTTTTTACGCTCTTTATAAGCGCAGTTCTGAGCCTTCCAAAGGCGCAAAACATGTACGAATTTTGTTTGGGCACGGGTGCGATGCTCATGATTGTGGTGCAGGCGCTTTTCAATATGTGCGTGGTCACGGGACTTGCGCCGACAAAGGGGATATCGCTTCCTTTCATGAGCTATGGAGGGTCGAACCTTGTGGCGATGTTTGCCTTTAGCGGCATTCTGCTAAACTGCGTGCTTTCGTGGAACAAGCCAACTGTAATTAAAAGCAGTGAACTATGAGTAGATTTATAATATTGTGCGGAGGAACGGGCGGGCATCTCGCGCCCGGAATAGCCGTGGGACAGGCTCTGATAAAAGCCGGGCACTCGGCAAGCTTTGTGATAAGCAACAAGCAGGTGGATTCGCGCTTGATATCGAAGTATTCGGATCTTGATGTAATACGCGCACCGGGAACGGCGTTCTCGACAAATCCGGTAAAATTGGTGAAATTTTTTGTGGAGTTGTGCAAATCCGTAATGCTGGGAATGAGGACTTTTTCTAAAAAAAAGTACGATGTCCTGATAAGCTTCGGGGGGTTTAATTCTCTCGGGTTTTCGATAGCCGCTTGGCTCTGCAAAGTTCCGATAGTGGTGCACGAGGCAAACAGAAAGGCGGGAAAGGCGACGCGGTTTTTGGGGTCGTTCGCCGAAAGGATATATGTCCCGTACGGGGTAAAAATACGCAACAAGGATTTCTCTAAGATTAAGTATTCCGGATATCCGATACGCGATGAAATTAGGAAGTACCCGTCTGATATATGCAGGCAAAAATTCGGGTTCCCAAAAGATTGCAAATTGCTTCTGATACTCGGGGGCAGCCAGGGCGCGGCGGCTCTCAACGATTGGGCGCTCTCCAATTTTGAAGAGCTTGCAAAGCGCAACATAGACGTCTTGTGCGTGTGCGGACAGGGGAAATCGCCCGGGGCGGACGTGGTTTTAACCGGAAGCGACGGGCGCGAACACAGGCTAAAATGCATGGAATTTTGCGACGACATGGGCGCGGCAATGAGCGCCGCCGACTTGGTAGTTGCGCGCGCGGGAGCCGGGTCCATAGCGGAGTTTGCCCGTTGCGGACTTCCGTCGATAATAGTGCCCTACCCCTACGCCGCCGACAACCACCAGCTTGAAAATGCAAAATGTTTTGAGAAGCAGGGCGCATGCGTTATGATATTGCAAAAAGACATGTCAACCATGCTTGGAGAGGTTTTAGATTTAATAGACAACGAAAAATTAAAAGAGGTAATACGCAAAAATTTGAACCGCGTTGACGACTTAAACGACATGTCGAAGATAGTCGGAGACCTATCATCCATAGCGGCGGCGCGTTCAAGGGAATAAGGCTTATGCCCGAGAAAATTTGCATGGGCGGAATTTGCGGCATGGGAATGGCTCCTCTTTCGCTTTTTCTCAAGGCTGACGGGTGCGACATTTTCGGATACGACGACGCCCCTAATGCAAATGTGGCCAACATGCTATCAGAACGTGGGATAGCGCTTCGCAAGCCATGCGGCGGGGAGCGCTTCGACAGGCTTGTAATAAGCAGCGCGCTAAAATTAAAAGAGGACGCTCTCAGAAGGAAATATCCGTTTGCAGAAGTTGAAAGGCGCGGACTGGCGTGGGCGAAGCTGTGCTCGAAGCGCAGGCTGACCGCGGTTGTGGGAAGCCACGGGAAAAGCACCGTGAGCGCAATGATAGCAAGCGCGGCAATAGACAGCGGCATGGATTTCGGCTGGCTTGTGGGGGCTGTCCCCAAAAATTTCGATATGTCGGGATACTGCCAAGAGGGAAAAGTTATCGTTTCAGAAATAGACGAAAGCGACGGCACGATAGAGCACTTCAGCCCGGAGGTATGCGTTGCGCTAAATTCAGACCTCGACCATGTTGACACATACGCCGGGGCGGAGGCAATGGGAGGAATGTTTAGAAGGCTGTTCGCCCGCACCACGTCAACGGTATTGTATCCGAAATCCGATGTGCTGCTTGACAAAATAGCGCAAGATTTTAAGGGCAAAGCCGTTGGCGTTGAAACCCCGCAAGATTTCACCCTTGCGAACGCCGCAATGGCGCGCGCGGCATACGAGGCAACATTTAAAATTCCATGCAGTGCGAAAGCTATCGACAAATTTAAAGGGCTTGAGCGCAGACAGGAAATATTGGCGCAAACGCCCAACTTTTTTGCCGTTGGCGACTACGCGCACCACCCAAGGGAAGTGGCGTCTTTTTTGGGATGGTTTAACTCGCGGGTTTCGGAAAGGAAGACAATAGTTTTTCAGCCGCACAGATACACGCGCACGAAATATTTTGCGAAGGAGTTTGCAAGAATACTTGAGGCGGAATCGGAACGCGGAAACAGGGTTTTGCTGTTGCCGGTATACGCGGCAAGCGAAAAATTTGACGCCGACGGAGAAAGCTGCAAAATAGCGCAATTAGCGCCACATATAAAGCTTGCCTCCAAGGGCGAGGTCTGCGAGATTGTGGAGGGGGCTTTGGATTGCAAAGAGGTGTCCGCGTTTGCTTTTGTTGGGGCGGGGGATTTTTATTTTGATGCAAAAAAGCTCATTGAGAAAAAAATTTTTAGGAGTAACCTGTAATGAATATGCCCAAGATTGCCGTATTCTGCGGGGGAATTTCCCCTGAGCGTGACGTATCTCTTGTAAGCGGGGAGAGCGTTGCGAAGGCGCTTGAAAAGAATTTTGAAACGCGCCTTGTGAGGCTTGATAAGAATGAACTTCCGCGCGGGATTGATCCAAGCGAATACATAGTTTATCCGGCCATGCACGGAGACTACGGAGAGGACGGCACACTGCAAATGCAACTTGAAAAGGCCGGGTTTTCCTATGCAGGCTGCGGGCCTCTGTCGAGCAGAATTTGCATGGTAAAGCCTGCCGCAAAGGCCTTGATGAGGGCCGCCGGGGTGGAAGTGGCAAATTCGCTGGAATTCAATTCTACAAATGCGCCAACCCCGGAAATGGCGAATGCCCTATTCCCAAACGGGGCGGTATTAAAGCCATGCGACAAGGGAAGCAGCGTGGGGCTTGCCGTTGCGAGAGATTACGAAGGCCTGAAAGAGGCGCTTTCGGGGATATCCGAGGGAACGTGGATGCTTGAGGAGCTATTATCCGGCAAAGAGCTGTCGGTAGGGGTGATTTACGGGAAAGCCGCGGGGATAGTCCGCATTATTCCCGATGGGGGCGTGTACGATTTCAAGAGGAAATACACCGCCGGCTCTACTGTATATGAATATCCGGCAAAGATTTCAACAGCCGCTTCAGATGCCGTCAAAGAGGCGGCTGAAGCAGCTTTCCGCGCGTGCGGCTGCAGGGATTTTGCGAGGGTTGATTTTATCCTGACCAACGAAACAGAGCCAAAGTTTGCGGTCTTGGAAATTAACACCCTTCCCGGCATGACCCCCACAAGCCTGCTTCCAAAAAGCGCAAGCTGCATGGGAATGAACTTTGAGGCGCTTTGCGCAAAACTGCTTGAAGGGGCAATCGAGAGGTTTTGGGAAAAGCGCGGACGGTAGCCAACTTAAAGAACAATGCTGAAAAATTCCGACAAAGGCGGCGAAAGCTCGTGGAGAAGGTTGAAGCGTTCAAAAATGACGCCGAAATCGAAAAGGGCCGCGTCTTCATGGCGGGTGCGGGTTAGGCGGCTGGCAAAATTTGCGAAGTGGACAGCTGCTGTGGCGCTGTTGGCGGCTATGGGATTTGGCGCGTATTACGCATGGACAAACTTTTGCGTGGACGACATATTTGCGTCGAATAGGATTGCTTTGAAGTCGATAAAATTTAAGTCCGACGGGGTAATAGACGCGGAATGGATTGGAAAGATTCTAAAGATACCGAAAAACTCCACAATATCGGACGTAAACATATTCCACCTAAAGCGCCTCTTGGAGGATATCTCACAAATAGACAGCGCAAATGTCGAGCGCGTCTATCCGGACATTATCAAGGTTGAGATTTCCGAGAAGCGCCCTATGGCAAAAATAACGGCGGGTGTAGATTTCAAAAGGGTGCTTTATCTGATATCAACCGAAGGCGACCTATTCCGCCCGGTGTGCTATACCCCAAAAACTCTGGACAGCCTAATTTATGTCGAGGGCGCAAAATTTGATTTTGGCAAGAAGATAGGCTGCCACGAAAAATTGGGCATGTTTCTGAACTCGGCGCGAACGCGGTTCCCGAAAGAAGTTGAAAATTGGTTCAGCGTGGATGTGTCGCAGATAGACAGTTTGACGCTTCCGTTGGTCACAGTGCGCACAAGGGCGGGCACAAAGATAATATTTTCGCTATCGGACCTGGAAAAACAATTCGATAAGTTCGATTATATCTTGCGTTATTCAAAACAAAGATCTTTAAATGACTTTGAGAGCATAGATTTGTCAATAAAAGACAGGGCCATAGCCAAATTGAAAAAAGGTCTGGATGAGCGACAGTAAGACAGTTGTTGCGCTTGAGATAGGCACGGGAAAGATGCAGGTGTTTGTCGGCGAGATAGTCGACAACAAGATGCTGCGCATAGTGGGCATGGGACAGGCTCCGTCGGAAGGGATAAAGAAGGGCGATATTTTCGATTTGCGCAAGGCGGCCTCAAGCGCCCAAACGGCGATAGTGGGCGCCGAGCGCACAATAAGTACGGGCATAAATTCCGTATGCCTTGGCATTAGCGGAACACACATAAAGGGGTTTAGAACAGTTGGGTCGGCAAACGTGTCCAGCGCCGACGGCCTGGTGACAAGAAAAGACATAGACCGCGCGAGGGACGACGCAAAAAGCAAATCTCTTGTGGAGGGCAAAAGTTATATCCACCAGATATGCTGCGGATATTATCTGGACGGCAGATTCTCCTCAAATCCGCTCGGGGAGCGCGCCAATAAGATAGACGCCGAATTCTGGATGGTCTATGGTGACAATGAAAAAATAGAGCAGGCCCTTGCAATAGTGCAAAGCCTTGGGCTTGAAGTTGAATATTTGGTCTTTTCCGGCATAGCGTCGGCGCGGATTGTGACATCGGCCGAGGAAAAAAACGCAGGAGTTCTGTGCATAGACATAGGGTGCGGCACTGCAGACTACGCATTTTACAAGCACGGCAGGCCCATTCAAGCCGGCGTCATTCCGGTGGGGGGCGACCACATAACCAACGACTTATCCTTTGGGTTGCGCCTGAGCAGAAAGAATTCGGAGCGCATAAAGACGCGCTTCGCCAAGGCTCTCATAACTGAACAAGAAGCGGAAAGCACCATTTGGACCGAAGGAGACAAGCAGATAGGCGATAGAAAAATACCAGTGGAGGCCATAAACTGCGTGGTCAGGGCAAGGCTGGAAGAATTGTTTTTGCTGCTGAGATCGGAGCTTGGGGAATATTTTAACAGCGGGGCAATTAAATGCGTGGTCTTCACGGGAGGAACTTCGCGGATGCCGCGTTTGTGCGAATTGGCGCAAAGGGTTTTCGAGGTTCCATGTTCTACGGCCAAATTCAGCAAGTCGGTAAAGGATTCGCTTAGGCACCCGGAATATTCGGGAGCTTTGGGGCTGCTTGACCACGCACTTTCGGAAACTATAAAAGAATCCGGGAACAAGCGCAGGTCTATGGGTAAAATTTTGAAAAAGGTTTTCGGACTGAGATGAGCACCGATATTCAGAGTGAAAAATCAGCCCTGCCGGCGATAAAGTTCATGGCGGTTGGAGGCGCAGGCATAGGGGTAGCCGAAGCCTTCTTACGTATGGAAAACGCCTGCGCGGAAATCGCCGTGGTTGACACAGATCTTGAAGCCTTAAAGAGTTCTGCGGCACAAACGAAAATAGTATTGGGAAAAAACTCGTCCACAAAGTTTGGTACGGGTGGCGACATATCGCTGGGAAAAGAGGCTGCACTTGCAAGCGCGCAGGAACTTAAGAATTTTATAAAGCAAACTGACGTATTATTTGTGGCGGGAGCCCTCGGAGGCGGCACGGCGTCAATGGCGGTGCCGCTTATTGCAAAGCTCGCCGCGGAGGAAAATATTGCTCTGGTGCTTGCGCTTTGCATTATGCCCCTGTCGATAGAGGGTGAGGAAAAGCAAACCTTGGCAATATCGGCCCTGCGCTACACGGGCAGACGCGTCCACGCGGCTATAGAGCTGCCGAACGACCTAATATTGGCGAAATCTCAATCATCCGTTGA
>CASEFZ010000083.1 GCA_949287395.1 uncultured Verrucomicrobiota bacterium | reverse complement strand
TCAACCATCCGTGCATAGTAATGTGGGTGCCTTTTAACGAGCGTTGGGGACAGTTTAAAACCAAGGAAATTGCGGAATGGACAAAGCGAAAGGATCCCACTCGCCTTGTCAACCCTGCCAGCGGAGGCAACTACGTGCGCTGCGGCGACGTGCTTGACATGCACAGGTATCCCGCGCCATCGCTTTATATTTTAGACCACGACAGGGTGAACGTCATGGGTGAATACGGCGGTATAGGCTTGCCGATGGAGGGGCACTTGTGGTTTGACGAAAAGAAAAACTGGGGATACCTAAAATTAAATTCGGCGGAAAAGGTTACCGACGTGTATGTTAGCTACATAGACAGGCTTGTCGAAATTTCAAAGTATGGAATATGCGCGGGCGTGTACACCCAGACCACGGATGTGGAAGGGGAAATAAACGGGCTTATGACTTACGACAGAAAAGTCATAAAGGTCAATGTCGACAGGGTTAAACAGGCGAACAAGAGGCTGATAGACACCCTAAAATAGCAACCGATTTTTAACCTCAAAAACGGGCGAGCACCGCAAGCGGTGCGCGCCCGCTTGTTTGGCCAAAGCGGCGTTTTATTGCCTGGATAAAGTGGCCACGTTTTCTATGTGCCTTGTCTGTGGAAATAAATCGAAAGGCTGCAGAGCGGTAATTTTGTAATTGTTCGAAATCAGGTACGCAAGGTCTCTTGCCTGCGTGTCCGGCGCGCACGAGACATAAACCAGGCGCGCCGGAGAAAAGGCCACAAGCTGCTCCAAGAACATTTTGTCGCATCCAGAGCGGGGCGGGTCTATTATGACCGAACAGTCGGACGGCGGAAACTGCTTGGCAACTTCGCGGAATATGGATTCCGCCTTGCCAAGTATAAACTCGCAATTCCTCTTGTTGTTTATGCGCGCATTTGCGTTTGCGCAGACGACAGCCTTTGCGCTGACCTCAACGCCGGCAACGCGGTCGAACTTGTCTGCGGCGGCAAGCGCAAATACGCCAACCCCGCAGTAGGCGTCTATCAAAAACCTCGGTCCGGAAGCTTCCGAAACGGCGTAATTTACAAGTTCCGGAAGTATATGGGGGTTGTTTTGAAAAAATTCCCCGGCGCAAAACTGATAGCTTACGCCTCCAACGATCTCCGTTACGGTGGCGGAATTGTCGGCGCAAACTCCCTCTATGCAGTCTCTCAGCAGGAGAGTCCCGCCGCGCTTGAGTTTCCCGGCCCGCTCAAGCAGTTTCTTCCTCACCTCGGGGAGAGCCTCGTTTATGGCTTTGCTTGCTATCGGGCATTGTGGAACGTCGACAATCATATTGCGCCTTCCGTTCATTATGAAGCCGATGGGCATTTTACCGGCGCGCGGGCGCTCGTAATGCGGCGTCAATTTTGAGCGGTAGCCGTATTGCACGGGAGAGGGCCGCGTTGGCTTTACCTCGTGGGAGATTTTCCCTATCCGTTCCATTGCATCCGACACCTGCTTGCGCTTCCACTCCAGCTGGCCTTCGTATGAAAGATGCTGGTATTGGCAGCCTCCGCATGTCCCATAGAGCGGGCACACGGGCTCAACCCGTTGCGGAGAGCTTTTTATT
>CASEFZ010000082.1 GCA_949287395.1 uncultured Verrucomicrobiota bacterium | reverse complement strand
TGCGCCTTCATTGCCCCGGCCGCCGCCTGCATTCTGCTTTTCATGTATTCGGCGCGCAGGCCGCCCGCCACCTCCGCGGCGTTTTTCATAAACGCCTTCATGGCGGCCGGATCTGTAATGGGTTTGCCGTCCTGCCCAATTATCATGCCCTTCTCATTTGCCCTATACACAAAGGGACCCGCCTGAAGCAAAAGCTGGCTCACCCTCAGCACAACCAGATCGCCCGCCTTCACACCGCTCTTTACCAGGCGCATATTTCCCGGATACAACTGGCCTGTCTGAACCTTCGCCTGTCTGAGAACATACACACCCGCTTTGTTAGGAGTGGCCAAATAAACGTATTCGCCCTCTTGGTTCATCTGCACGGCGCCGTCGGGCACAAGCACGGCACCCTCCATGCGCTCCATATTCACGCTCACTTTTACGGGCTGGTCGGGCCAAAATAGAAAATCTTTGTTTTCAAGCTCCCCGCGCAGCACGGCGGTTCCGGTCTCGTAGCGGATTTTATTCAAGACCACGCCAACCTCGGCGTCCCTGAACCTCTTTTGGGCGAAGTCGTCCTCTATATATGAAACCTTTATGCCAAGTTTTCCGCCGCGCGCATTCATGAGGGTCAAGACGTCATACAGGCGCTGGCTGGGCACCACAAAATCCACAAACAGCCTGTCAACGCGCTCTATTGTGGTTATGACCGACGAATTCGCCGCAACAACATTTCCCACGTTTATATTGTAAAGCCCAACCTTCCCGTCGATGGGAGCCTTTATTTTGCACCACTCAAGATTTATTTTCGCGTTATCCAAAACCCCCTTCAGCGCCTGGACGGCGCCCTTGTCGGATTCGACCTTCGCCACATAAGAATCGAAGGTCTGCTTGTCGACATAGTTGTTTTTTACCAGTTTTCTGTTTCTTTCAACTTCCAATTCGTCGATTTTCAACTGTGCCAACGCCTGTTTTAGATTTCCCTCCGCCTGCATAACCGCGGCCTCGTAGGGGCGCGGATCTATTTCCGCAAGAACCTGCCCCGCCTTGACTTGTTCCCCCTGGCGGAAGTTAATCTTAACTATCATTCCGGTCACCTGCGCAACTATGTTTGCGCTGTCCATTGCGGCCGTCGTGCCGAGTGTGGAAATGTATTCATGCACATTCTCCGATACCGCCTGCGTCATCAACGCCGGTGTCGGGGGAATCAGGCCGCTTTTCTGCTCTTTTTTGGCGCACCCGCACAAAACGGCCGACGCAGCCAAAACTACAAAGGTAACTCTATTTATTTTATTCATCTTCAAAAAACAACCGTTTAACGCCAAAATAAGATTTTCAATATGTCACAAATACACGCAAGCAGCAATAAGCTCAAGTCCTCGGTTTGAATGTTTAAATATCCATGCATGTCAACCAAATAAAGCCCGCCCGAAGCGAGTTCTAAGAGCGCCGGCCAGCCGCAATCCAAGCTTGGGAGAACCTGCTCAAAGCGGCGCGCCTCCCCCGATAAAAAATCCGCCGCCGAAGGCGCAGTCCACACTTAAGACAGCGGCTTACCGCTAAAAGTTCACTATGTTTTTCGGGGAACCCGAAATCCAGGAAGAAATATTTTCCGCCACCGTATTAATCAGGCGGCTGCGGGCCTCGCGGCTTGTCCATGCGTTGTGGGGCGTGATAAAACAGTTTGGCAGGCCTATTAAGACGTTTCCGCCGGCGGGCGGCTCTTTGCACAGCACGTCGATGCCGGCCGCGCCCACCTGCCCCGACAAAAGCGCAGCGGCCAAATCGGCCTCGTTTACAAGGCCGCCGCGCCCAGTGTTTATTATCCACACCCCGCGCTTCATCTTCGATATGTTCCGGGAGCAAATTATATCTTTTGTGGCGTCGTTTAGGAGGCAGTTTAGGCTTATTATGTCGGATTGCCCAAAGATTTCGTCCATGCCGACAAATTCCACTACCGAATCCGACGAGCCGGGCTTTCTGCTGGGAGAGTAAGCCTTTACCCGCATGCCGAAAGCCGCTGCTATGCGCGCCACTTTCGAGCCTATTGCCCCATAGCCAATAATTCCCATAACTTTTCCCGCCAATTCAACCTGCCTTGTCAGGCAGAAACAGACGTCCGGGCATTTGCCCCAAGCGCCGGCCGCGACGGCTTCGGAGTGCCTGCCAACCGCGTTTGATATGTTCAGTATATGCGCAAACGCCGCCTGCGCAACGCTGTCGCTGCCGTACTCGGGAACGTTTGAGACAAGTATTCCCAATTTTTTGGCCAAGGCGAGGTCCACATTGTTGTAGCCCGTAGCCAATACTCCGATATACTTCAACCCCGGGAGCGCCCGCAGCTGAGGCTCAAACATGGGAACTTTGTTTGTCAGGACAACATCCGCGCCAAGCGCGCGCTCCACTATGCATTCAGATGGGGTTCTGTCATACGCGCTGACATCGGCCAAAGCTTCTATGGCCGACCAGTCAAGGTCGTCGCGCACACAGGTAAAACCGTCGAGAATGGCTATTTTCAACCTTTTCATGATTCAAATTGAAACTTAGCCGCCACCGACGGCAACACAAAAAGAACTTTTAAGCACACCCAATAAAAAAAGCCCCCCTGAAATTCGGCTCTATTTTGGCCGATGCAACCCCCCCCATTGCGCCATGCTCGGGAGCCAAAGCGCCGGTTGCAAATTTAAAGCCCGATTGCCCCGGCGAAAAAATTTTAAAAACTGTTTGCCAAAACTTTCCCGTATGAAACACTGCTCCGATAGCTTATTAGAAAAAGAACCTGCTTCGCAAGCGCACAATGAAATACGAACACGTAATCTGGGACTGGAACGGAACGCTTCTTGACGACGTTCAATTCAGCGTGGACGTCTTTAATTCCATGACCTCCCACTACGGGGTAAACCCGGTATCGTTGGAGTATTACAGAAAAAATTTTCGCTTCCCTGTCGCGGAGTTTTACGAACAAGCAGGCTTTGACTTTTCGGTGCAGGACTTTAACGAAGTCAGCGGGTTTTTCATAGAGCGCTACAACTCAAGGCGCTTTCAGTGCAAGATATTTGACGGCGCGCCGCGGGCCATGCGCCTTTTGAAGGAAAACGGCCTTACCCAAAGCGTCCTTTCCGCCTACAGGAGGGACTACCTCTGCGAAAGCCTAAAAAACTACGGCCTGGACAAATACCTGAATTTAATATCCGGCTTGGACAACATTCTTGCGGCGTCCAAGGAGGAGCTTGGAAAGGCGCACCTAAAAATGATAGGCGTTCCCGCCTCAAAAACCATTCTTGTTGGCGACACCGCGCACGACTTTAACGTATCCAAGGCCATGGGCGTAAGCTGCGCGCTTATGACGCGCGGGCACTACTCCCCCGAGAGATTTAAAGGCTTAAACGCTCCAACCTTCGGTTCGTTCGACGAGTTGTCAGACTTTATATTGGGCCAATAACGCCGGGCATGATAGAGATAAGCAACATAGATTTGTCTTTCGGGTCGCACCGCATATTTAGCGGGGCGCGCGCGGCTATACGCAACTCTGACAGAATCGGCGTGGTTGGTGCAAACGGGGCCGGAAAGACTACTTTATTGAGAATTCTTGCATCGGAAACCGTCCCCGACAGTGGGGAGATTTTAAAGCCAAAGTACGCCACAATAGGCTATCTTCCGCAGGACGGCGCGGCGCTTTCGGACAGGCCTCTGGCTGAGGAGGCTGAGTCTTCTTTTGAAAACATAGTTTTGCTGAGGCAGAGGCTGGCCGACGCCGAGGCTATAGTTGCCTCTGCCCCGCAGGAATCAGAAGAATACGCGGACGCCGTGGGGCAAATGTGCGACATTCGGCAAAAGCTTGACGACGCCGACGAAAGCAAGGTGCGCCCGCGCGTGGAGGCAGTGCTGTGCGGTTTGGGTTTTTCCAAAAGCGACATGCAGCGCCCGTGTTCAGAATTTTCCGGAGGTTGGCGAATGCGCGTTGCTCTTGCGAAACTTCTGCTTGGCTCTCCATCTCTCTTGATGTTGGACGAGCCCACAAACCATCTGGATATAGAATCAATAGCCTGGCTTGAGGCTTATCTGGCAAATTTCAGAGGCGCTGTTCTCACCGTCAGCCACGACCGCGCCTTTCTAAACAACACTTGCTCCAGGATATTCCACGTCACTTCCGGGCGCATAGACACGTACACGGGCAACTACGACTCTTTTGAAGCTCAAGCCGAAGCCCGGCGCCAGCATGCCGAACACGCCGCCGCCAACCAGGCGCGCATGCTTGAAAAGACGGAGCGCTTCATAGAGCGTTTCCGCTACAAAGCCTCGAAGGCGGCGCAGGTGCAAAGTAGGATAAAGATGCTCGAAAAGATTGACCGCCTTGAAGTCGAACGGGACGATAGCAAAATTAACTTTAGATTTCCTCCTCCCCGAAGGTGCGGCCAAACGGTCTTGAAATTGGAGGCAGTCTCCAAGGCTTTCGGCGGTTTGCGCGTGCTTGACAATGTGAATTTGCGCGTGGAGCGCGGCCAGAAAATAGGGGTTGTCGGGGTCAACGGAGCGGGGAAATCAACTCTTTCAAAGATAATAGCGGGCCAAATGAAGCCCGATTCCGGCTCGGTGGAACTGGGCTTAAATGTTGAACTTTCATTCTTTGCCCAAGACCAGTCCGCACAGCTAAACCCCAACAACGACGTTCTTACGGAAGCTCTGGAAGCCGCAAGCGACGAGCGACGCCCCCATGCCAGAACCCTTCTTGGCGCCTTTCTTTTTAGCGGCGACGACGTTTTCAAAAAAACGTCAGTCCTCTCCGGGGGCGAAAAAAACAGGTTGGCCCTTGCAAAGATACTTTTGAAAGATTTCAATTTTCTGCTGCTCGACGAGCCCACAAACCATCTGGACATGCTCTCAAAAAAAGCCCTCCAACAGGCGCTGAAATCCTACGAAGGCACATATATGATTGTGAGCCACGACAGATATTTTCTGGACCCTCTTGTCGACGATATAATAGAGCTATCCCCCGGGCGCGTGCGTTATTTCAAGGGAAATTTAAGCGACTACGCCGAGAGGGTTATGCGCGAGAAATATCCCGTTCTCCGCCCATCTGGGGCTTCCGAGGACACGCAGAAAGAGAGGCGCCGCAAGAAGGCCGCCCTGCGGGAAAGCCTGTATAAGCTCAAGGCGCGCGTGCGGGAAATCGAGGCGTCGATAGCGCAAACTGAAAAAAGCGTTGCCGATTTGGAGCTTGAAATGTCCGCGCCAGACTTTTTCAAACGCGGCGCGCAATGCGCCGAGATATCCGAAAAATACTCCTGCCAAAAGAATCTGCTGGATTCGCTTTATTCCGATTGGGACAAGGCGCAAACGGAACTCTCGGAGGCGGAAAATGCTTGAATAAGAAGTTTGCCATACTAACTTCGACTGTGTGGGTGAATGTGTCATGGGCAAGCGTTTGAAGTTTAAGCTCGCATTTTTTGCTGCGGCTGCGGTGGCGGCCTTGGCGCTCTCGGGCTGCGCGGAGGCCGACAAATATTTCTGTTCCGACCCCATACTTTTCGGCGACATGCACACAAAACAAGGCGACAAATAGGCTTATGATAAAGGCGGTATTTAAATTTGGGACGCGCGCGGTTTCGGTTTTATTTGCGGTATACACTTTAATAATACTGCTGTCTCTGGCCGGCGCATATCTTGTCAGGTTCGACTTTTCTCTCGACATCGTGTTGAAGGTTTTGGAGGGGGAACACGTATTCCGCATGTTTGCCACTATTTGGGGCGTCAA
>CASEFZ010000081.1 GCA_949287395.1 uncultured Verrucomicrobiota bacterium | reverse complement strand
CGATGAGTCACGCTTTATTTGCGGCGTCCAATCCGCTTGGATTTCTGACGCAATTCGGGGTGGAGTGGCGGCTTTTGGTAAGCCAGGGAGTTTCCTTTGGCATAGTGGCGGTGGCGTTGTATTTTTTGGTGTTTCGCCCGGTGATTAGGGCGTCGACAAAGAGGCAGGAGGAAATAGAAAAGGGCCTTAAGGATGCCGAGCTTGCCAGGCAAAAGCTTGCGGCTTCGCAAGACGAGGCCGACGCGCGCGTCAGAAAGGCCGCCCAAGAGGCGACTGCAATACTCGACCAGGCCAGGGAAAACGCCAAAAAAACCATAGAGGAAGCCGCCCGCGAGGCCGCCGCAAAGGCCGCGCGGATACGCGACGACAACGAGGCCCAGATGGAGCGCGACAGGCAGCGCCTCAAGGAGGAATTGCGCGCGGAGCTTGCAGGGCTGGTTGTCAAGGCAACGGAAGCCGTTGCCGGAGAGGTGCTGACTCCGCAGCAGCGCGGCAAACTTGCGGAAATTGCTGCCGAAAAGATTTCCGAAAAATAGTAGGAGCCTTCCACCGTGGACAAAAGAACACAGGTAAAGTATTTTGTGGATTGCACATTGGGCCACAATGGGGCGCCCGCCGCGGAGCGCGCTGCGGCCGTATGCGAGTATGTTGCCGGGCTCGACTGTTCGGACGAGCGCAAATTGGACCTTTTGAAGGCCTACCGCAAGGCGGTGTTGCCCCTCATAGAGAGGGAGAGAGCCGTTGCGGAGGTTTCGGGGCCGATAGGGCAGCAGGCGCTGAAATGCTTGGAGGATTTGGCTAAACGGGAACGCGGGGGAAGGCCCGCAAAATTGGAGATTCGGGAGAATCCGAATCTCATAGGCGGGGTGCGGCTGACGGTGGCCGACACCATAATAGAGAGGGGAACGCTTGGCGATTTGAGGGAAATCGTCCGTTAGGCGGAGGTGTCATTTAATAGGCGGAACAGATGAACGAGATACTTAAACAGATAAGTGCCGGCATAGAGAAGATTGAGAGCCGAAACAGGCGCGAGAACGTCGGCGATATAATCGCCGTAGCCGACGGCGTAGCCAGGCTGAACGGCCTTAGCCGGGCCATGTACAACGAGATGATAGCTTTCGACAACGGGGTTTTCGGCATAGCGCTAAATCTCTGCGAGGACGAAGTTGGCTGCGTTTTGCTTGGCGACGCGTCGGCGCTGAAGGAGGGAGACCAGGGGCGCACAACCGGAAAACTTTTGAGCGTCCCGGTGGGGAAAGAACTGCTTGGGCGCGTTGTGGACGTGCTTGGAAGGCCGCTTGACGGCAAGGGGGAAATTCCGGCGAAAGAATTTTATCCGGTGGAGAAGATAGCGCCTGGGATATTGCCGCGCCAGTCGGTAAACCAGCCTTTGCAAACCGGACTGCTTGAGGTGGACGCAATGATACCCATAGGCCGCGGGCAGAGAGAGCTTATAATAGGCGACAGACAGACCGGCAAAACGTCCATTGCCCTCGACACCATAATAAACCAGGCAAGGATAAACAAAGAGGGCATAGCCTCGGGGGATCCGTCTTTTAGGCCGGTATATTCGGTGTATGTGGCCATAGGCCAGAAAAACTCCAATGTGGCGCGCACCATACAGCTGTTGGAGGCGCACGACGCAATGCAATACACGATTGTGGTGGTGGCAAGCGCCTCGGAAAACGCGTCGAACCTCTACATTTCGCCCTACTCGGGATGCGCCATGGGTGAATGGTTTATGCAAAACGGAATGGACGCCCTGATTGTTTACGACGACCTTTCCAAGCATGCGGCGGCCTACCGCCAAGTTTCCCTTCTTTTGAAGCGCCCGTCGGGAAGGGAGGCATACCCGGGAGACGTGTTCTATTTGCACTCACGCCTGCTTGAGCGTTCGGCGCGCCTGAATGCGGAGAACGGCGGAGGATCGCTGACGGCGCTGCCCATAATAGAAACGCAAGCCGGAGATGTAAGCGCATATATACCAACAAACGTTATATCGATAACGGACGGGCAGATATTTTTGGATACGGACCTATTCAACCAGGGTGTAAGGCCGGCGATATCGGTGGGGATATCGGTTTCAAGAGTAGGGTCGTCGGCGCAGATAAAGGCCTTCAAGCAGGTGGCGGGCAAGCTGAAGGGCGAATACGCCCAATACAAAGAAATGGCGGCCTTTGCGCAGTTTGGGTCGGACCTTGACGCGCGCACAAAGTCGATGCTTGACCGCGGAGACAGAATTGTGGAGATAATGAAGCAAAACAACAACTCCCCCATGGACGCATCTATGGAAGTGTCGGTTTTGTGGGCCCTAAAGAACGGGATTTTCGACGACATAAACATAAAGCGCGTGGGCGAGGCTTCAACGAAGCTTCAACAGCATTTGCGCAGATTTTCGGCCGACTTGCTTGCCGAGATATCCCGCAAGGGAGAGTTTGACGAGGCCCTTGAAAAAGCTCTGGGCGAAGCCTGCGCGCAATGGCGCAAAAGATTTGCTTAGCGGGGGGTTTGCAACGTGAAGGGAATGCGCGAAATACGCAACCGCATTAAGGCGATTAAAAGCACCGGGCAGATAACGCACGCGATGGAGCTTGTTGCTTCGTCGAAGATGAGGCGGGCCCAGCAGGCTGCCGAAGCGGGGCACCCCTACGCGGCCCTATTGATGGACATAACCGACATGGTTGTGGACGACAGCTCTATGTCTGGGCGCATAGACACATCGAGATTTTTCGCAAATCCCAAGTGCGGGCGCAGGCTTATAATAGTGCTTTCTACCGACAAGGGCCTGTGCGGTGCGCTTAACGCAAATCTCTTTAAAAAAGTGGCGCAGCTCGGAAACGAATGCGACTTCATAGCCGTGGGAAAGCGTGCGGAGAGATTTCTGGCAAGAACGGGCAGAAGCGTTCTAAACGCCATGAAGATTTCCGATAAAGTTGAATTTTCCGAAACGCGAAGGATAGCGAAGTTTGCCGGAAAGCTGGCCAGGGAAGGGAAAGTTGGCAGCATAGAGGTGCTGTATTCAATGTATGTAAACACGCTCCGGCAGGAGCCAACGCTTGTGAAGCTGGCGCCGATAGACGACTTGGAACCATTTATAGAGCGCATGCGCAAGGCGTACAAGCTCAAGATACAGCCCAGGCCCGAGGACTTGCGGGTGATGAATTTTGAGCCGAGCCCAAAGGAGATACTCGAGAGGCTGCCTGCATACTATTTTACGCAAGCGCTGCACCAGATGGCTTTGGACGCAAAGGCAAGCGAGCAGTCGGCGCGCAGGGTTGCCATGAAGGCCGCCAGCGACAATGCCGACGCCCTTGTAAGCGAGCTTACCCTCGACTACAACAAAGCCCGCCAAGCAGCCATAACCACCGAAATACAGGAACTTTCCGCGGCGTCCGCGGGGTCGGAAGAATAGGAATTGAGAATATGTCAAAAGGAACAGTCACACAGGTAATAGGGGCGGTAGTCGACGTAAGGTTCGACAAGGCCGAGGTTCCCGCAATTTACAATGCGCTTACCGCAGCCACGGAAACGGATAAATCCAAGATTACGCTTGAGGTGCAGCAGCACTTGGGTGACGGCCTGGTAAGGACCGTTGCAATGACATCTACGGAAGGTTTGATGAGGGGCGGGGTTGTGGAAGACACCGGCGCGCCGATAAAGGTTCCCACGGGAGGCTGCACGCTTGGGAGAATTTTCAACGTCACGGGAGACCCCGTTGACAACAAGGGCCCGGTTGAATGCAAAGAGCGCATGCCCATACACCGTAATCCGCCAAGTTTGCTGGAACAAAGCACGCAGGCGGAAATTCTTGAAACCGGCATAAAGCCGATAGATTTGATATGCCCGTTTTTGAAAGGCGGAAAAGTTGGGGCATTCGGGGGTGCCGGCGTGGGCAAGACGGTGGTTATAATGGAGCTTATCCACAACATAGCAAAGGCTCACGGTGGGTTCTCGGTATTTGCGGGCGTGGGAGAGCGCTCGAGAGAGGGAAATGACCTTTACAAGGAGATGGCGGAATCCGGGGTGATAGATATTAAGAATCCGGAAAAGTCGAAGGTGGCGCTGGTGTACGGGCAAATGAACGAGCCTCCGGGGGCGCGCATGAGGGTTGCGCTGACGGCGCTTACTATGGCGGAATATTTCAGGGACGTTGAGGGGCAGGACGTGTTGTTGTTTATAGACAACATATTCCGATTCTCACAGGCAGGCAGCGAAGTTAGCGCCCTGCTTGGGCGTTCCCCCTCGGCGGTGGGCTACCAGCCGACTCTCGCGCAGGAAATGGGAGAATTGCAAGAGAGGATAACCTCTACAAAGAAGGGTTCCATAACGTCGTTTCAGGCGGTTTACGTTCCCGCGGACGACCTGACTGACCCGGCGCCCGCAAACACGTTTGCGCACCTCGACTCAACCATAGTTTTGGACCGTTCAATAGCGGCTTTAGGAATCTATCCGGCGCTCGACCCCCTTGCCTCAACCTCAAAT
>CASEFZ010000080.1 GCA_949287395.1 uncultured Verrucomicrobiota bacterium | reverse complement strand
AGATGTTTCCCCTTCCGCCCAGGCGATGACCTTTACGCCCTGGTCGGCGGAGTCGCGCACAAACTCTGCCAAAGCGGAGTCTTCCGTGGTTCCAAAGTCTATCGAAAGAACTCCGTCGCCGGAAATGCCGCCGTTTTCAAGGGTTATCGTGTCGACGACAAAGTCTCCGCTGCCCATTGAACCCATATATTTTATGACCAAGGTTCCGCCCCCGTCTACCTCAATTCTGTCAAAGGCAAAATTGCCCCCAATCGTGCCGCAATTGCCGAACACGGCCGTGTTTGCGCCCGCCTCCTTGTCGAACAGAAGCGTTCCGTGCGAAACGTCCGCTCCTATCGCGCCGTAGTTCATCAAAAGAGTGCCGCTCATGACGCTCACGCCGCCGCTAAAATAAATGCGCCCGCCGGTGAAAGACTGGGTGAAATCTTGATGAGTGAAGGAGCCGTCCTCATTGGTGACGCCGCTTCTCATCACAAACTGGAGGGTTGCGCCTTTTGAAATGTCGTCTCTGTACTCGTATTCGTTGTTGTAGGAATTATCCTCAAGCTTCGTCCGAGTCATATATCCCTGCCAAATATTTCCCTCCGATGTCGCATCGGAAGTGTTCGTCATAACCACGGTGAGGCTCCCGGTTGAAGCTTCGCTGCCCGTGACGGCAAAACCCGCACGCTCGGTTATGGAATTAGTCCTTAAAAAGGAGACGCCGTTTACGAGTACGCCAGACTGTGTCGCCCTGGTTACATGGCTTACGCCATAGCCCAACAAGGTGAGGTTGGAATCGCCGCTTGAGCGCAAAGTGTTTATGTAGACATCGGGGTTGTAGATACTATGGTTTTCAACGCCGGTTGCATAAATGGAAGTCCAATACCCCCCGCCTGAGCCCATGAGTGTAAAAGTTTCGGCAGTAAGGCTCCTTATGGCGCTCCAACCAGAATTTGCGGCGCCTAAAAAGATGTCGTCGCCCCAGTTGCCCGCTTCAAAAGAGCCTATTGATATGTTGGTATTTTCGCCGACAAAACCCGTCATGTAATTGTTGCTTTTTAAAACGTCGAACCTGATTGTGATGTCGGGCGAAGCGGAATAAATCTTCATGCCGCCGGCACCGTCTATAAAAGTGCCTGCGTGAAAGTTCGTATCTATTATGATGTTTTTGCCGCTGGAATTTCCCGAAGCGCCGCCCGCGCCATCGGTGAGCCAATAGGTGTTTTCGGGGTTCGAGAAATCGGGCAGCTGCGTGCAGTCGACCCTCTCGCCGTCAACCATAGTGTACCAAAAATACTTTTTTTGGTCTCCATCGCCAAACGAAAGCGACTCGCTCAACCTCAAATCCATTCCGTACTGGGAAATGGCTGTGCAGTCGAAATAATAAACTTCCGCCTGCGAAACGGTAGAGAATAAAACCGTTGCCCCAAATACCGCGGCGATTGACATGGTGCTTAACTTCATGGTTGCTTAATAGATAGAATTCCGTTGCCGTGTCAAATTAAATGTCACATGCCAGAAGCTTGTTTGCCCTGTTTGATGGCGTTTTTTTAATGCTTTACATACCCGAACAAAAACTTAGATTGGACGCCTAAACGGAACGGGAATTTACTGTTTTTGCAATGAACATGGGAAATTTGATAAGGGTTTGCGCAGTAGCGTTGGTGTCGCTGGCGGGCGTTGGCGCGTATTCGCAGGAAAAAGTGGGAGAGGCTTCATTAAACGAAGCTTTTAGAAAGATAGGATTTAATCCGCAAGCGAAGGGGTGCGGGTATTTTGTCATATTGGCGGATCCGCACTATGCCGCTCCCGGCACAAACTTTAAATCTTCCGCAATGGAGTGCATGCCTAAAGTTATCAAAGAGATCAAGACTTGGGGAGTGCCGCCGAACTTTATTATAACTTTGGGAGATATTGTATCCAGCGGGAATCCATGCTTCGGTGCAAGCATAAATAACACCGAAAACATGATGAAAGAGTTCGACATGTTCAAGTCCGATATGGCAACTTTGGCGCCAATACCGTATAAAGTGGTTCCGGGGAACCACGATTGCACCGGCCCTCTGGATTTTGACTATAATGACTTTAAAAAGGCCTTTCCCAACCAGCATCCTTACGAGGCGTTCGACTACAACGGCATGCGTTGCATTATCCTTAACGGAGGCCACAACGGCATGCTTGACGAAAAACAGGAGCAGTGGCTTGTTGACGAATTTAAGAGGCTGGAGCGCAACAAGAATGTCATAATATTTGTGCACCAGCCTTTGGGGGCAGTGCGCAGCGAGTGGAAGCTGAGCAAGAGCGTCCGTTCCGTTGTAGAGAACTATGAGGGCGACGTTTTTGTGTTTTGCGGGCACAACCACGGCAACCATACCGAAGTGTTAAAAGCCCCCACGGGAAAACGCGTCAGGCAGGTTGTGGTTGAGGCGTTTAGGCACACCAATTCTCCCGTTTACTGGGTTTGCTGCGTGAAGAACGGAGAGATAATTGCCACAATTTTCAGGGACAAAAACGGGCGTTTTACGGATATAGACGTAAGCAAAAGCGCCGCCAGAGACTGGCTTTTGCCCTGGGAGGGAATGGATGTAATAGCCACTTTTGACAACTCTTCGGCCGATTTTCACGAGACCTCAAGAAAAGGCGGCAACTGCGTATATTTTTATTTTTACCTGCACAATCTTGAAGGGTGGCTTGATCTTTCAAATCTCAAAGAGAACTTTTCCACCCTCTATCTGATGGGCACGACGCTTTATTTTGAAAAAGACGCCTCGAAAAATGCAACTTTGCAGTTGTCGGCGGACGGAAAGAAATACGAGACAGTTAATATTGTTCCGGCGGACAAAAAAATGGTTTACAAAGTTGTTTTGCCGCAGAGCTTAAGACATGCGAAAAAACTGTATTTTAAATTGGACTTTAAGCACATAGACGGCGGTTTTACCGGTTTTGCGATTGGAAAGTAGGGTGTTTTAATGGGGGAACGGGATATGCTTAAGAAAGTTATTTTTTTTGCGCTTGCGCAGGCGTGCGTGTTTTTCATAGCGCCCCTGGGGGCGGAGGTTAAGAATGTTCTTGGATATGAGTTAAGGCTCAAGGCCTCTAAAGACGGTTCCGAGTACGCCCAGGGCGAGCAGGCAGAGTTTGTCCTGACGGTGAAAAAAGACGGCAAGCTTGTGAGCGAGCCAATAGCCGTCTCGGCGGAAATTACAAAAGATTCGGTGCCGATGGGACTGCGCTTTAACGGCACGCTCAAAGACGGCTCTTATAAGGTGTCGGGCACCCTGAAGGAACCGGGTTTTTTGAAGTGCCAGATGAAACTGACGCTCGCCGACAGCGAAGGGGCGAAAGAATCCGTTGACATGTTGGCGGGGGCCGCGTTTGACCCGCTGCAAATTAAGCCTTCAGCCCCGGTTCCGGACGATTTTGACGCATATTGGAACGAGCAAAAGAAGATATTGGCCGCAATACCAATGAATTTGAGGCTTACGCGCATAGATTCCGGGGTAAAAGGAGTTGACATGTACGATGTGCAGGCCGACTCTTTTAACGGG
>CASEFZ010000079.1 GCA_949287395.1 uncultured Verrucomicrobiota bacterium | reverse complement strand
CCCTTCATCACCAACGCAAGCACATCTCCGTTGGACTCCGACCACGTATTCGATGCGCCGTGCTCGGTAACGGCCCCCGTAGTGCTATATGCGGCTTCGTTGGCGAGGATAAAGTACGATGTGCATGTCTGTACCCTCCGCTGCGATTCATGGCGCAAAGAGGAATTCCCCAAAACACCTCCCACCTGCAAATAAATTCTGCCGTCATTTTGGCGCGCCTGAAGATTCATTACTGAATCCGAGTAGCCACCACCCTCAAGCTCATACCCGCGCACAAGGCCCGCAACAAAATCCGGCGAGGCTATGCCGTCCTCAAAAGACTTGTTGCTTCCGCCAACGTCTACGTACAAGTTTGCGTTCCTATCAGCCGCCGCAACTATATCCCCACCAACCGAAACACTCTTGACGGAGATCTGCATATTGTCTCCGTTTACCTCTATGTTCCCGGTTATGGATACATTATTCCATTCCCTCAAAAAACCCATTCCGGCACCTTTTGCGCGAACCAGATCCCCGTAAATTGAAAGATTTTGGACGTACTTATTTCCCCACAGATTTACGCTATTTTCAAAATTATTCCCCTGGAGAATCAAGCCGCCTATATAAAGGTCTTGGGTTGAAGTGATTGCAATGGATCTCTTTCCCTGGGTTTCGCCAAAAACAAAGATGTCATAAGCGCCGTAGTTGTCGTGTATGTATTCCGACGGATTGTCCTGATTGTAAAAATATCCGGCCTGAGTCGCAGTTCCCACCGCGGCCGACCATTGCGCGGTTATAGGATTATTTGCCGAATCGTAGACCCAAGTTGTCGCAAAAGCAGCGGACGAAAAACATGCCGCAACCAAAACGAATAATGACTTACATTTCATATGTTGTGCAAATATCTGGTTAGAAGTGCCCATGCGAGGTAAAATCCAAACATAGGGGTAAAGTTCAATGTCCTGCCTATGCGAATCTATATGAATGTCAATATTTTTTTTATTTTGCTGCGCCCAAACAGGGCGCCCCATTTGGGCGCCCTCTCGCAAAATCCGTGTATTCAAGGCTATTTTTTAAACATTTTTATGCTTTCCTGCGAAAGATGCCCCTCGGGAGTTACCCCCATATTTACGGTCACAGCCGCGCCAACTTTTGACATGCCGTCCAAAAATTTCCAAAAGTTCTTCTTAGAGTAAACCGGCGGGTGTATTTTGCGCGATTTTGAGACGTCCTCGCACTTCCAAGGAACAAAGGCCCATTCGCTCCAATTTGAATACGCCCCCCAGAAGGAATCCATGGGGAACAATACATGCCAGAGAGTCTTTGTTCCGCCATAATACCCCGACTGGGGCATAAAGGCCTGTGGGTCGGTATTGTTTCTGCCGCCGCGGATTTTGCCGTCCACAAGAACGACAACTTCACCGGCGATATAATCGTGGTCGGGGTGCAAAAGCGCTATGCGGTTGGTGGTTATTATTCCCGGGTTAAACGTCACAACGGCATTGGGATTGCCTGCGCGCAAAGCTTTATGCCAAAGATCCCAATCCATATGGGGGGCTATATCCCCGTAAGCGCCGTCTATCCACCAGCCGTCGCAATATTTGCCGTAGCGCACCGACCATTCGCGCAACATATCGGTGTAGCGCTTCTGAAATTCCGCCTTATTGTCTTGGATGTCGTCGTTCCAGGCCATGCCGTCGCGCATGGATTTATTTCCGCGGACCTCGCAGGGAGCGTAGGCTATAAATTTCTTTCCGCGCTCGTGGACAGCTTTGGCTATTTCAAGAACCAAGTCCCTTTTGGAAGTGTGCCCCGGCCCGCAATATTTGTCTATGACCGAATTCGGGCTGGCGTAGGCACCCGTATTTTGCCCAATGGTAAATATCAACCATTCCGCCCCTGTGGCGTCAAAACATTTCATAAAGGCGTCCAAATCGAACGAATTTGCGGTTTTGTCTATATTCTCGGTTTTGCCGCCGTCGTATCCAAGGAAGAGCCAGTGGACCATAACACCGTACTTCCCCTTCATCCACTGAACCCTCGGATTCTCAACCTGCGCCCCCCAAAGATTCGCCCCAAGCAACGCAAAAAGCGCCGCAACCATACATACAGTAATCTTTTTCATAGGAGTAAAAGGGTAAAGCCCCCCTTCCGCGAGGTCAACAAAAACTCCTTCCCCATGGCAAATTTCAAGACGTTTGCGGCCCTCCATGAACAATTGGAGAATCCTGAATAGCCGTTTGCGGAAGGTTTTTTATATCCTTAATTTTTGCGCGGGTAAAAAGCCGCTTGGTTAAATATCACTTTTTTGTTGCACTTCATTGCTCTATCGGCAATCCTGAACAACCGACCCGCACAAATTTACCCATCACTTTTTAGCAATGATTGAACAAGAAAAAGCAAAGATAATTCTCGACGGAAAAGAGTATGAATTTCCCGTGGTACAGGGTACCGAGGGCGAAAAAGCCATACAGATAGACAAGTTGCGCTCTACAACCGGATACGTCACTCTCGACGACGGCTTTGCCAATACTGCCGGCGTCAAAAGCGCAATAACATACATAGACGGGGAAAAGGGAAAGCTAAGCTACAGGGGAATTCCCATAGAGATTATAGCCGAGAACTCCACATTCATAGAGACTGCGTATCTGATAATATACGGAGACCTTCCAACCCGCAAGCAGATGAGCGACTTTTCCCAAAAAGTTTTGCGCAATGCCAGCCTGCACGAGGCCATGATGCACTTTTTTGACGGCGGGTTTCCGTACACCGCGCACCCGATGGCGATATTGTCGTCGCTGTTGAATTCGCTTGGCTGCTACTATCCCGAAATGGTCACAAACCGGCGCGAGCAAGACTTGGAGCACTTTGACGACGCCGCCGCCCTGCTCTTAAGCAAGGTTCGCACCATAGCGGCGATGGCCTACAGAATGAAGAACGGCCTGCCCCTTATATATCCCAAGAGGGATCTTGGCTACAGCCAGAACTTCCTGCACATGATGTTCACCGAGCCCTACCATGAGTACTATCCGCACGACGACATCACCAAGGCGCTCGATTTAATTTTGTTGCTGCACGCCGACCACGAGCAGAATTGCTCCACCTCGACTGTCCGCATGGTTGCAAGTTCCGGGGCGAATTTGTTTGCGTCGGTGGCGGCGGGCGTGTGCGCGCTGTGGGGGCCTTTGCACGGGGGCGCGAACATGAGGGTGATACAAATGCTGGAGGATATTTTGAAATCGGGCGACGACGGCACAAAGTTCATAGAGAGGGCCAAGCGCGGAGAGGCCAAGCTAATGGGGTTTGGGCACCGCCTGTACAAGACTTACGATCCCCGGGCAAAGATACTTAGGGCCGCGGCGGAGCGCGTTCTTAGCGTGGTGAAGTTCAGGGATCCGCTCCTGGAGATAGCCCAGCGCCTCGAGGAAAAGGCCAGAAGCGACTCTTACTTCATAGACCGCAACCTCTATCCCAATGTGGACTTCTACAGCGGAATAATACTGAAGGCCATAGGCATGCCGCTCGACATGTTTACGGTAATGTTCGCCATAGGCAGAATGCCGGGCTGGATAGCGCACTGGAGAGAGGTTGCCTCCAACGACAAGGGGCGCATAGTGCGTCCGCGGCAGGTGTATGTCGGGATGGGGACGCGCGACTATATAAAAATGCGCAACAGGGCCGGGGAGACCTCGTCGGACTACGAGCAGGACGACCACAAATCCTTCGGCGGAGGCTCAAGCGAAAACGCCGCTGCAAAAGCGTAACGGTTTTCAACATGCCCATTTAATATGCCGAAGCGCCCGCACTTCTACTGATACGGGCGCTTTTTTATTTTGGGAAAGGTTTTTTATAAATTGAAACTTTAGATTGGAAGATTTTTTATGAAACGGACATTGGCTTTGTGGGGATTATTGCTTTGCGCGCCCCTTTTCGGGGAGGTTTTTTACGAGCAGAAATTGCACGTGGAATTTGAAAGCCCGCAAGCCGCCAAGGAGGCGCAAGCGCGCGTGGCAAAGTTTCCCCGTGGAAAAAAGATTGCCTACACCACGCGCTGGGACGACTCAAACCCCCGCCAGCTCCAACTTTCGGAAGTGTTAAACGCCCGAGGCATAAAGGCCACATGCTATCCAAACGCGCTATCGGACAATTATGTCAAAATATTAGGGAAGGTTCTCGGCGCCGGGAACGCTGCGGGCTCGCATACTATGTCGCATCCGTTTTTGGGCGCAATGCTCGCGTGCGAAATGTTCAACGAGAACGCCTTGCAAAGAATAAATATAGAGAGCAGACTGGATACAAACGTTGTTGCGTCGGCGCTTCCATACCACCACTACAGATCCCCGGTTTGGCCGGATTCGGCAAAAATTCTTGGGCTTTGCATTACAAGGGCGGGCTATATGAGCGCTCCCGATATAGGGGACAATGGGGCAAAATACTCGCTTCCGGACGGCAATGTGCTCTATTCGACCTCCCTTTTTGACGCAAACGATTCAAATCCCGACGAAGAAAAGTATGTCCGCGAGTTAAAAAGGGCGCTTGACGCAGCCGCAAGACGCGGCGACAACCACGTCACGCTTGGTGTTCATTCCACGCAGAGCGACGACGGCATGAAAAACCTGGGCCGGATACTGGACAACCATCATTCCGAAGATTTCTGGTATTGCACTGAAAACGAATACTGCGCCTACAGGAGGCAGACAGAGCTCTCGTCTATCGAGAAAATCGGCGCAAAGGGTAAGGTTGCCACATTCAAGATAAGGAGGCCTGCGGCTTTCACTTTAGGTTCCGACATTGGCTTGTTCCTGGATTTCGACAGAACCGCAACGAGGGCTAAGTTGGACAAAGAGCTGCTTAAACCGGACGGAAACTCGTTGGAGCTTCCGCATCCAAAGGCCTTCCGCATTCCGGTAAAAATAGACCACATCGCATTCGGGAAAACCGGTGGCGCAAATAGGCAGTCCGATAAATTTCCCGGCATTTTTGCGTCGTTTTCGGTTGATCTAAGCGCCGCAAAAATTTCCGCAAAAATTTCCAATAATTCCGAAAGCGAACTAAGCCGCGTGCGCATAATTGCCGTCACGGCGCCCGCCTATGCAAAAAGCGCCGCAAAAACTTACGCAAAGATACCGAAGGGCGGCTCCGTCGAAGCCGTTTTCAAGCTTGAAAAAACCGAATTTGCAAAACTATTTGAAGAAGGCCGGCTTTTGTACGCGCTGCAAATAGACTTTCTCTGCGGATCATCGCCGTCGAGAATTTATCTCAGCAAGTTTGCCGAGTTTCCCATAGCCAGGAAAGAGTGCCCCAGAGATACCGGAATGGCCATAGGCACCTTCACTCTGGACGAACTAAAAGATGTGGACATAGCCCGCATGTCTTCGCCCGATACTCCACTAAAAGACTTCAAGGGGAAATCCTGGGAACGCACCCAAAGCGACCGCTACGCGCCGCACACACTTCTGCTGAGCGGAAAAAAAGTAAAAACCGTTTGGAGGCCGGACGCCGTCATACTGGCGGCCATAGATTTTGAGGCTCCTTCGGACGGCGAATACGACATCAAAACGGAGTGCGTCTACCTGCGCGAATACTACCTAAACGGCAAACGAATAAAGCTATCAGGCAGCAATAAGGTCGCGCTGAAGGCGGGAAGGAACAGGCTTATAGCCGCGGCGAGATACGGAATATTGTCCTTTTCGGCAAGCCTCGGCGGCAAGGAATTAAAATACCTTGCCCCGCAAACCGGGAACGTCCAGGCCCATTGAGAACGCGCCGTGTAAAAAATAATTTTCGGCTATACGAGGTAGGATTTCGCAAACTCGGCAATTTCTTCCACGCTGCCGAAGACCTCCACCGGCGCCAGATCCGCAAAACGCGATAGATCCGACAAGCGCGACCACGCCGCAACAAGCGGGCGAACCCCGACCGCCCGGGAATCGACAACATCCTGGGGGCTGTCTCCAAGATAAAAAGCCTCCGAAGGTTCCATCCCGTAGGCGTCCAAAATCCTGCGTATTTTTTCGGGCTTTACCGAGCCTTTTGGATCACCGCTTTCGACATAGTCGAAGTATCCGCCAATACCCATGAAATCGACCGATATTCGCGCGGTGTCGGCGCACTTGCCGGTCACCACCGACATGCGCAGCCCGCGCCTCTGCAAAAGCTTGAACAGATCGACAATCCCTGGAAACGGTGCCATGCAACGCTCGCGCAAAAGGCGCTCGTACTCCACCAAATAGGTACGGTATATCTCATCGCAAAGATCGGGATTCAAGGCCTTGAATATGCCGGACTCGTCGGCTCCAAAATGCGCCTTAAAATCCTCAACCTTTGGCACACTCAAGCCAAGCCTTAGATAAGTCGCCGAAAAAGCGTCGAGCGTAAGCGGAATGGTTTCCGCTATCGTACCGTCAAAATCGAATATAAAAGCCTTTCTCTGCATAATGTTTGGCGCATGCTTGGCAAAAGCCGCGCGCTTTGCAACCAATAAATATTGGTTGTCCCAAGTGATAACTTGACAAGGGCGCCCCAATTGAAAATATGTTCCAAAGAATTTCCGATATTCGCCGCAACCGTTAGGCAAGCCGGCAAAAACAATCGAAAATGAAACAAAAGCCTGAAAAAAACACCTACAACATACCAAATGTCGAGAGGGCGTTCGCCGTTCTGGAAGTCTTAGCAAAGTCTCCGCGCGGGGCGGCATTTATGGATTTGCTTAAAACCACAAAAATAAATAAGACGACGCTTTTTAGGATATTGTCCACACTTGAAAAAACCGGATATGTGGTCACATCTTCCGAGGGCGGGCTGTTTTTCTTATCCAGGAAAATAATGTTTTTGGCGCACTCTGCTTTCGAGGACTGCAACGTTGCGGTGGAAAGTTTCGAGGCCATGAGAAAATTGCGCGACGACGTTGGAGAAACCGTTATGCTTGGCACCCTGATAGACGGCGAATGCGTAATGGTAGAGCAGGAGGTCAGCCTGCACGATTTTAATTTTTCTGGAAAGCTGGGCATGAAGTCTCCGCTGCATGCATCTGCGCCGGGGAAGGCGTTTTTGGCCTTTCTTCCGGAGGAATCATTCGCCCGAACCATTGCAAAGGTGGACTTCAAAAAATACACCCCAAACACAATCTGTACAAAAGAGGAAATTCTTCGGGAAATATCCCGGATAAGAAACCAGGGATTTTCCTTCGACAACGGAGAGGTCTTGGAAGGGTTGCGTTGCGCTGCCGCCCCGATATTCGATTCAAAAGGCTATCCGGTGGCTGTGATTTGGATTACAGGCCCATCGCACAGAATAAAGCTCTCCGATGCACCAAAATTCGGGAAAAAGGTTAAAGACGCCGCCATGGAAATTTCTCTGCGCCTCGGATTCAGGCGGGAAACTGCCTTAAAATAGCCGGGCGAAACCGCCCCCAATAATTTGACCGGGAATGGAAAACATAGATATTGCAAAAGTTGGCCTGAAACACTACGCGGTTGTCTTCCCGCTTTTTATCCTATTCTGGATTTGGCAAGCCACCATAAGATTTAAGTACACTAAAAAGACGGATGCAGTTGTGCACAACGACAGGCGCATGATATGCCTTGCATGGCACAACAGAATATTTTTTCTGGCCTCGCTCAAGCGCATATTTCGCAAGAATGTGCCTATGACGGGCCTCGTCAGCGCGAGCCGCGACGGCGCGTATCTGACGGCATTTTTCAATTTGTGCGGCATAGGCACGGTGCGCGGTTCCTACATGAGGCGCGGAGCAGGCGCAATACGCGACCTTGTAAAAACGCTTCATACATCAGACATTGCCATAACCCCGGACGGTCCGCGCGGCCCGGTGCACAAATCAAAGCGGGGCTTTTTGGCCATAGCAAAGATTTCCGGCGTGCGCATTGTGCTGTTGCGGCTGCACCCTAACCGCTGCATAAGAATTAAAAAAGCTTGGGACAATTTCGCGATTCCCATTCCTTTTTCGAGCGTGGATTTCGACTCCGTGGAATACGAAAATTACGAAGCCCTCGAAAAGGCCGCAAGATTGGAGGGCCTGTCGGCGGAGGAATTTGTAGATTCGCACCTGCTGTATTGACCAGCATTTCCTGCCCCGGCCTTTCAAAGCCCAACACTTTAGAGCCTTTGGCAAGGCCAAGCGCCCCCAAAGCGTGCGCGCCATCTCCCGCGCTGGAAATTTTTAGGGCATATCCAAGCCCCGCAAAGAAAAATTTTCCGTCCCGCAACCCTTGCTGGACATTCAAGCAAATCCGCAGCACTCAAGCGCCTTTTGCCGGCAAATATCGCCCGCACAAAAAACGGATGCGCTGCGAAAATATCGCCAAAAGCCTTTCACTCTCCGGCAGCGCCGGCAAGGCCGGGCTTGGCAGAAAGAATCTCTTTGGCGAGCGGGTCGGTTGAAAAGTATCTTTCAAACAAACCTAAGCTCCACCGCTCCACTTTTGGGACGTTTTTAAATTGGCCGTCCAGCGAGGTGTTCCCGTTCAGGAAGAACCACCCCTTAACAGGCATGGAAGTTCTGAAGGTTTTGTTGAAAAGCAGGCTGTTTATGCGCGGGGAAGCGTCGTAAACCGACGAAACATACGGATATTTTTTTAAATAGACGCCCAAATCTATATCCTTTGGCTGGTTCTGCTTCGCCGTTTTCCAGTAGTCGGTCCAGTGCGCGTCGTTCCACCATACCTGCGAAGACGCAACGGGGCAATCCACAAAGATATTTTTCTCTACAATATTTCCGCCGCCGGCGTGGAAATACACGGCGGAGAAATCGTCCCTCACGCCGGGGGTCCCAACCCTGCAAAAAATGTTCTTTTCTATGCGGTGGTTCGACGATCCGTCGTCTACGTACACGCCGCAAAGCATGGTGCGTTTATCCGCAGCGGAACACTCCGCAAAGAAATTGAGGCGCACCACGTTTCCGCAATCGTTGGGGCGCCTGCCGGAATACACCACCGAGCTGTCGTGAAATTCGGAATTGCACCTGTCGAAAACGTTTTTTTCTATTATATTTTCGCTTCCCGAATAGAGAATTACAATGTACGGGGTGTTTGAAAACGCGCAGTGCTCCACCCTTCCGCCGCAGGTGCTTTGCATCACTTGCACAGACTGCAGGTTCACCCTTGCGTTGCCCTCAAACCTGCAATTTGAAACCAAGTGCCCGCTCTTGCGAAGGGTTTTATTGTCTCCCCCCGAAAGCATTATTGCGTCGTCGCCAACATTCTTAAAAAAGCAGTTGCGTATGGTGTTGTTTTGGGAAAGCACATTGCCGGCGCTTTCCCCAGGGCGCGCCTTTATGGGGCACTTTTTCGCAAACGAAGCCGGATAAGGCGCCCCCGTAGACACGGCGCAAGCCCCTATGTCGCGAAAGCTGCAAGCGGATATTTCGGCATTAGAGCATTTGTTAAGCCATATAGCCGTTCCGCGCGTAGCGCGGAAGTTTATATTGTGCACTTCAACGTTGTCGACGCCGTTTAAGGTGATTATTGGATCTTCCAAAAGCGAAAAGTACAAGCGCGCCCCTTTGGGCGGAGCCTTGTCCAATATAACATAAAACCTTTCGTTTTTTGCGTCTATAAAATACTCGTTCGGGGCGTCAAGCTCTTCTATCAAATGGGAAACTTTGTAGTGGTTAACCGCCAGCCTGAAGCCGTCCGGGCGCAATCCCGTGGGAAAAGGAGTTTTTATTTCTATCGCCTTTTTGGAGGCATCCACCCGCGCAAACAGCCTGTGCCATGCCCAGCCGTAGTTTAACATTCCGCTGAGCATAAAGCCCTCCGCATTCGCCCAATTCTTTGCCCGGTCACCATGCCAGGCGAATGCCCCGCCCGACTTCCCCGTGGTTTTTTGAACAACGTCGCCAAGGGGAATGTATCCCTCATTGGGATAGCGCGCCGGCATTATTTCCGATTCCGAATAAAATGCCTCCGTTTCGGAAGCGCTCTTAGGAAAACCAAACCCAACTTGCGCGGGCGGCGCAATTTTTGAGAAAAGCTTTCCACGCAAATCCATAAAGTAAAGTTTCCCCGAAATGCGCTTGGGGAGGCTGGTAGGAATTGACGCATCTGGAACCTCCCTGAGCCCAGAAGCATCCGCCACAGCCGCGCCAATTAGATTTACGCGCCCCTGCCCAACTATTCGCAAGGGATATTTTGGCGTGCCCGAAAGAGCGCGCTCTACAACTATGCCCCTCTTGACAATGTAGTCGCCCTCGAGCAACACAACATTCACAGCCTCCCCCATCTTCTCAGGGCCTCCTGCCTTGGACACTGCAGCCAATGCGGATTCAATATTGGGGAAAGGCCTCTGCTCAGACCCGTCGCCCCCTGAAGATTTCGCCGAAACATATATATCAGCCCCGCCCGCCCCCAGGGGGAACAGCTCAGCCGCCAACGCAAAAAAACAAAATATTATCCTCGCCACGGCGCGTTAATTAACAGCCTTCCACACATTTACAAGACAAAAAAAAACGCCCTTGCGGGCGCCTGAAAAATTTTGCGCAACAAAGCGCTAAAGGGCTATAACCCCCTTCTCTCCCGTGCGTATCCTGTAAGCCTGCTCAACCGGCATGACAAAAATCTTCCCGTCTCCGATCTTGCCCGTATGCGCGGACTTTAGGATAGTGTCCACCGTCTTCTCTGTCATGTCGGACGGAACACACACATCTATAACCACCTTTGGGAGCAGCTCAACCGTGTATTCGCTTCCCCTGTAAATTTCCGAATGGCCCTTCTGTCGCCCAAAACCTTTCACTTCCGTGACAGTCATGCCCTCGACGCCTATTTCGGCAAGCGCCTCCTTCACCTCGTCAAGCTTGAAGGGCTTTATTATCGCTTTTATCATTTTCATAACACAGCAATCCTAAATAAGCGCACATGCCTGCGCAAGAATATTCTGCCGCGCGCAAAGCCGCCTACTTAGGCAGCCCGTACGAATCTTCAGGGTCCAATTCCGCTACATTGAAAGGCAGGCCGAACCTTGAAACCGTCTCCAGGAAAGGATCGGGATCCAATTGTTCCATATTGAACACACCCGCCCCCTTCCATGTTCCGGTGGCTATCAAACGCGCGCTGCTGGCCGCCGGAACGCCGGTTGTGTAGGAAATCGCCTGGCTCTTTACCTCCTTGTAGCATTCCTCATGCACGCATACGTTGTATATGTAAACCTTGCGGCGCTTGCCGTCCTTGAGGCCGTCGAATATGCAACCGATGTTCGTCTTGCCCTTGGTAAGCGGGCCCAGAGACGCGGGATCGGGCAAAACCGCCTTCAGGAATTCCAAAGGCTCTATCTGAACACCCTTTATATTTATCGGCTTTATGGAAGTCATGCCCACGGCCTCCAACACCCTCAGGCAGTTGAGGTATTTGTCGCCGAAAGTCATCCAAAAGCGTATGCGCTCCAGGCCTTTCAGGTTCTTGCACAAAGATTCCAATTCCTCGTGGTAGAGAAGATAGGACGGCTTAACCCCAACTTCGGGATAATTGAAATCGCAACGCAACTGCAGGGGCTCGGTCTCTATCCACTCGCCCTTTTGCCAATAGCGCCCCTTGGCGGTAATCTCGCGTATGTTTATTTCAGGATTAAAATTTGTGGCGAAAGGCAAACCGTGGTCCCCCGCGTTGCAGTCGAGAATGTCGACATAATTTATTTCGTCAAAGAGGTGCTTCTGGGCATACGCGCAATACATGTTTGTAACGCCCGGATCAAAACCAGAACCGAGAACCGCCATCAGACCCGCTTTTTTAAACTTATCGTCGTAGGCCCACTGCCAGCTGTACTCGAAGTGAGGAACGTCCGGCGGCTCGTAATTTGCGGTGTCTATGTAGTGCACGCCGGCGTCGAGACACGCGTCCATTATAGACAAGTCCTGATAGGGCAAGGCCACATTTATGACAAGCTGCGCCCCTGTCTTTTTTATCAGGGAGGAAAGCTCCGCGGAATTGTCCGCGTCCACTTGGGCGGTCTTTATGACGCCCCCCGTTTCGGCGGATATTCTGTCGCACTTGGACTTCGTTCTTGACGCCAGCCAAACTTCGCCGAACACGTCGCGCATCTGGGCGCACTTGTGGGCTACCACCCTGCCGACACCGCCGGCCCCTACTATGAGAACTTTTGACATAAACGGTCTCTCCTTGCAATTAAAGAATCTTCCCTTTAATTTCGTTGAAATTTTGAATAGTTCAAGCAAGATTTAGCGCGCAAAAAAAATTTTTACCATGACATTAGAGGAAAGACTGGAAAAGTACCTGGGCCAAGACCCAAAAGTTGACCCCACCGCCTATGTCAGCAAGGCGGCAACCCTCGTGGGAGACGTCACCATAGAGGCCGACGCAAGCGTATGGCCGGGGTGCGTATTGAGGGCTGATATAAACTCAATAAAGCTGGGCAAGGGATCGAACATTCAAGACGGCTCTATTGTGCACCTGGCCGACGACGCGGGCGTGGAAGTCGGCGAGAATACGACTGTCGGGCACGGAGCAATCCTGCATGCCTGCAAGATAGGCAACGGATGCCTGATAGGCATGGGGGCAATAATTCTCGACAAGGCGGAAATAGGAGACAACTGCATAGTTGGCGCGCACGCGCTTGTCACAAAGGGAACGATAGTTCCGCCGGGATCGCTTGTCTTGGGATCGCCGGCGAAAGTCGTCAAGCAGCTCGATGATAAGACAAAAGAGGGATTAACCTACTGGTCGCAAAAATATGTGAAGCTTGCCAAGGCCAACAAGGCCAAAGAGGAGCGCCGTTAGCACGGCTCCAAAAGAACCCACACGAGAGGACGCGATGGTTTCGGACATCTTTAATGGGCGCGTTGATTTGCAGAAATTCAGGACGCCCGCATATGTTACATTTCTCGATAAGCTTGAGGAAAATCTTAAGGCTCTAAAGAGGGTCGAGGACGAATCCAACGCCCGCGTGCTGTTGGCGCTGAAGGCCTTTTCGATGTACGAAACTTTTGCGCTGATATCGAGATATTTAAAGGGTACGGTTTCCAGCGGGATAAACGAAGCAATGCTTGCGCGCGAATATTTCGGCGGAGAAATCCACGTTTATGCCCCCGCCTTCAAAGCTGAAGAAGTCCGCGCGCTGGCAACGTTTTGCGACAGCATAGTTTTCAACTCCGAGGCCCAGATAGACAAATTTGCAAACCTTGCCCGCAAGACGGCGCGAGAATCAGGGAGGGAAATCCATATTGGGCTGAGGGTAAACCCCGAATACTCAGAGGTTGAGACGCAAATATACAATCCGTGCGCGCGGGGCTCGAGGCTGGGCGCCCTGAGGGAGAGCCTGACCGACGGGATAGCCGACAAGATAGACATGATACACTTCCACACCATGTGCGAGCAAAACAGCGATGTTCTTGAACGCACAATGCACCATTTTGAGAAAAAGTTCGGCGACATCATAGACCGAGTGCGTTTCGCAAATTTTGGCGGCGGGCACCACATAACGCGGAGCGGATACGACACCGGGCGGCTTGTTAAGATTGTCAAAGATTTTTACACGCGCCACTCCAACATAGAAAAAGTCTACCTTGAGCCCGGGGAGGCCGTGGCCCTAAACGCTGGCTATTTCGCGGCGCGGGTTATGGAGGTTGTAAAAAACGGAGTGGAAATTGCTATTCTGGATTGCGCCGTTCCGTGCCACATGCCCGATGTAATAGAGATGCCCTACCGCCCCAGAATAGTGGGAGCAGGCGAGCCGGGAGAGAAAAAGTATACCTACGCCCTCGGCGGGCGCTCGTGCCTCTCGGGAGACAGGGTTGGAGAATACTCTTTCGACGAGCCCTTGCGCGAAAACGACATACTATTTTTTGAGGATATGTCCATCTACACGATGGTAAAAACAAACACCTTCAACGGAATGGGCCTGCCGGACATTGATATGTTCGACTCGCGAAGCGGGCGCTTGGATGTTGTCAAGAGCTTCGGGTATTCCGATTTCAAGGGGAGGCTTTAATGGGCATAGAAGTTGCCATAGCGCGGCGCAAGGAGCGCGTGGGAAATATAAAAGCGGCTTGGCTGGAGTCTTTCGGGCAGGATGCCCCCTCCAGTTTTGACCTTGAGATAGGCTGCGGCAAGGGGCACTTTCTGAGCGCGTATGCGGCGGCATTTCCGCTGCGCACATGCGTTGGCATAGATTTGATATCCGAGAGGATAAGGGATTCAGAGCGCCGCGCCAGAATGCGCAGCGCCGCAAACGCGCACTTTTTCAAGGCCGAAGCCTCCGAGTTTTTTGAAGCCGTTCCCGGCGCGCTCTTGGACAGGGTGTTCATATTGTTTCCAGACCCTTGGCCGAAGAAAAAGCACCACCGCCGCAGATTGATGCAAAAGGATTTTCTGGACATGCTGCGCGCGCACTGCAAAAGCGGAAGTTTAATGTATTTTAGGACCGACCACGGCGAATATTTTGAGTGGGCGCGCGCACTTGTGGAGGAAAACCCCGCCTGGAAAATTGGGGAGGCAACTGACCTTCCGGTGGACGAGGTTTCACAATTTCAGAGAATATTGCCAAAATTCTCGACGCTTGTGGCCGAGGCGATATAAAAGTTTAGGGTATGGACGCGGACTTCATAGGACAGTTGACACCAAGCAAAACCGCCGAGATTCTCCAGAAGATCGGACACGTTCCAAATAAAAATTTGGGGCAAAATTTTTTGGTGGACGCAAATATAGTCAGGAAATCCGTAAATCTTGCCAAAGTTGAGGAGGGAGATTTAGTTGTGGAGGTTGGCCCTGGCCTTGGCACCCTCACCGGCGCGCTGTTGGAACGCGGGGCAAAAGTTTTTGCGGTAGAGCTTGACAGGGGGCTATACGCCCATCTGTTGGAAGTTTTCAAGGACAGGCAAAATTTAAATTTAATAAACGCCAACGCCCTGCGTTTTCCGCTTGCCGGCCTGCCGCCCGATACGGAAAGGTACAAGATAGTTGCGAATCTGCCCTACGCGATAAGCACGGCATGGCTGGACAACGTGCTATCGGAAAAATTTCTTCCCGAAAGGATGTCGCTGATGCTGCAAAAAGAGGCTGCGGACAGATTCTGCGCGGCGGCAAAAACGGGAGAATATTCGCCTATATCGATATTTCTTTCGTGCGCATACGCGGTTGAATCGCGGCACAAGGTGTCGGGGCAATGCTTCTATCCGAAACCGGCGATAGATTCGGCGCTTGTATCACTCGCGCGGCTTAAGGATCCCTACATATTTTGCGCGGCGGCAAAAAACCTAATAAGGAAAATTTTCATCAAGAGGCGCAAGCAGATAGGGTCGATAGTAAAGAGCTCCGGAGCCGACGCCGAAATATTGGGGGCATGGCTTGCAAGATGCGATTCTTTAGACCCCAAGAGCAGGCCCGAAACCATAGACATGCGCTATTGGAAGCTTTTGGACGAGATCGCAAAACAATGAACTTTCTTTTCCACGCTTTACTTGCAATATTGGCGCTGTGCGGAATATACGCGGCGGCAACCCTGCTGGTTTGGAAGCTCAAAAACTTCTTGATGTTTCCGGCGCCGGAAAGTTCCTACGACAATGCGCAAATTTTCCTGCCGCTGCCCACAGGCGAGAAAATTGCCGTTTTCTGGCTTCCGTCGCCGGCGGATGGTTCCAGCGTGATTCTTTACAGCCACGGCAACGGGGAGGATTTGGGAAACATATCAGGCCTGCTTGAAGAATTTTCCTCAAGGGGGTTTTCAGTTTGCGGATACGACTATGTAGGATACGGCGCCAGCCGCGGCAAACCCGCTGAGGAAAAGATCTACCTTGCCGCGGACGCGGTTTGGGACTGGCTTGTAAACGATAAGGGTATAGCCCCAAATAGGATAGCCATTGTCGGATACTCTATAGGCAGCGCGGCCGCCACGCATCTTGCCGCAAAACACCCAAATGCGCGCTGCCTGGTTTTGTGCGGCGGCTTTGTGGACGGGATAAGGGTTGTGCTTCCATTCAAGGCCTTTCCATTAAAAATATTGGATAACGCCTCAAGGCTTGAGCAGATTCGGCTCCCGATGCTGGTTTTACATGGCACAAAAGACCGCATAGTTCCGCCGCGCAACGCGCCCAAGATTGTGGAACTTGCCAAGAACGCCCCCTCCAAAAGGCTGGTGTGGCTGAAGGGAACCGGGCACTTTTGCTCGGAGGCGGAAAATTACTTTGACGAAGTGACAAGCTTTATAAATACTGCCGACAGATGAAAACCGCAACCGTAGTAATATTCGACAATTTTGAGGAAATAGAGGCCGTTGCGCCGATAGACATATTGAGGCGCGCCGGAATCGGGGTGACTGTGGCGGCGGCAGGCGCTTCCGTAAGCGTTGTGGGGAGAAGTGGAATAAGGCTGACTGCGGACAAACTGCTTTCGGAAATAGAGGGCGAAAATTTCGACGCCGCCATAATTTCCGGAGGGCCTGGGGTGCACGCATTGGCCAATGACCCAAAGTTGATAGCTTTCGTAAGGCGGCATTTTTCAGAGAGAAAACTTGTCTGCGCAATATGCGCGGCGCCCGTGGTTTTGAATAATGCTGGAATTTTAAACGGCAAAAGTGTGACGGCGCACCAATCGGTCATATCAATATTGAAAGACGCCGACACGAGGGCGGATGTTGTCAGAGACGGGAATGTCATAACGTCGCGCGGTGCGGGAACTGCGGTGGCGTTTGCGCTAGAGATAGTATCGGCCCTTGAGGGCGCGCAAAAAGCCGTGGACATAGCGGCCTCGATATGCCACTCTCCAAGAATGTAGGGCTTTGGGGGCACGGCTTATTTAAAAATTTTTGCAGAACAGTGTAAGTTTTTTGGGACATGCTTGACGAAGAAGTAATAAAGAAAAACACGCAGAATGTAAGCGAGAGAATACTGATAGCGAATGTGATGCTTGTGGTATTGCTGCCGGCCTTGCTGTTTGGGGGAAACTCGTCGATAGGCAGCGGCTTGTTGGCGGCCTTCGGGTTGATAGCGCCGGTCAATATAATCATATTCTCAAGGGTGTGGCCAGATGCGCCGCGTTGGGTATTTTTTAAATACCTGTTGGCGCTGTCGCCCTTTATAGCGCTCTTGGCGATATCAATAGCGGGGGCGGCAAACCCGTGCGTGGTAAAAATTGTGGTGGACAAAGTACAGTTTTTTGAGTTGTTGCAGGATGTCTCATATCCTATATGCTCGGCGGCTGGCAGTCTTGGAGAGGCGCTTTTCCCGCCGTTTGAGAATTTGGCAATTGTTGCTACGGCGGTGTCGGTGTATTTTATATGCGATTCCCGGTACATACTGAGGCGGATGCTGTCGTATTGCGTACTTGGTGTGACTGCCCTGGCCATTCTTGGGATACTTTTGCACCTATCGTCATCCTTCCAAAGCTTCGGGAACATATTTACAACAAGAGCTGATTATTTTTCCACATTTGCGAAATCTTCGGAATGGTGCGTTTTTGCGGCAATATGGATGTCGGCGGCTTTTGCGTGCGCGCTGTACTCTTCAGCGCACAAAACCTTGTCCAGCTTTGTGGTATCGTTCCGCTTCCTGATGCTTGCGTGCGCGTGCGTGCTGTTCTGCACATGCATGCTAACGGGGGCGCCTGTGGACAGCATATGCGCGGCGGCGATTTTCAGCATGGGAATGTTTCTTATGGCCTTTTCGGCGCGCCCCAACTTTAAAGACTTGGCAAGAAAAATAAAACACGGGCACTACACATCGGCGCTAACAAGGCTTGCGTCGCCCTGCGCGTACTTGGCGGCATGCGTATTTGCATTATCGGCGGGCCTCGGCATGTTTTCTGATTCCATATCAAACCCCAAAGAAAGACTGCTTGTTTACGAAAACTCTCCAATAACTCTCGAGCAAAAGAATCTTGTGTTGGAAGATTCCGCAAAGCTGATAAGGGAAAAGCCGCTGTTCGGGTGGGGAAGCGGATCTTTCCCGACAATATTTTCTTTTGCGCAGGGGGCCGACGTTCCCTACTCGGGTTGGAGTTCCCCTACAAGCGACCTTGTAAAAAAGCTCGTGGAAAACGGCGTTGTGGGATTGTGCCTTGCGTTTCTGCTGCCGGCATTTTTATTTGTCTACCAACTGCCCCGCCTGCACTTTGGGCCGGCAGGGTTTATCATGTTTTGTGCGGTTTTGTCCGTTGCGGGCTTGTCGATAGTGTGCAGCCCACTTGAGGGCGGAAGCGTTTACGCCAGCTTTTGGATAATTCTGATGAGTTTCTTTACGTGGAGTAAGAAAAACGTCGAATAGGCGTACGGCGGCTGTAGATGCGGCATTAAGGTACGCCGCAAGCCTCTCCCGAACGCTCCTGAAATGGCATCGGTGCGCGCGGAAGGAGCGGGGCAAATCCCCTGGTCGATGCGCGGCGACGCACGGATTAAATAAACTGCCTGGCGGCATTACACGCGCGACCGAAGCCGTAAATACGCGTGTGAAGCTATACAAAAAGGCTGGGCATGCCAGGCCGTGCTCCGCTTCTGTTTTGCAATAATGGGCAAAAATGCGACTGGCGACCCAAAAAACAGATGCGACACTGTCCATGCCGCAAAAACCTGCGGGTGGATTTTCCAGAACAATATGGCAAAATTCAAAAAAGGTTTTGACTTTCACGCGTTTTTTTAGATGCTCCGACGGAACAGGGTTTTTATATTCTCTGTTTGTTTCGGGCAAGCGTTTGCTTGGAAGCTGCGCATGGAGGTGTGTCTTCGTAGTTTTGCGGGACGGTGTCTTGTGCGGGTGTTTGGCTCCTTTGGTTGTCCGCAACAACGCCTAAAAATATTGCCCGGGTGGCGGAACGGTAGACGCTGCGGACTTAAAATCCGTTGACCTTAAAAGTCGTATGGGTTCAAATCCCATTCCGGGCATGGCGTGAATGAGGTCATATCCGGGGAAATATGGCGGTAATTTTTCTTCCGGCCCAAAATGCCGGGTCAATACCAAAGGTTGTGGAATAGGTTGATTTTTTAGATTTGTCTTTCATAGTTTCACCCCGCATTCCACGAGGACTCTCAGTCTGTAATTTTCAAAGTTTCTGTATCCGAAGACTCGGCGTTGTATTAGCTTCATCTTGCGGTGGAAGCCCTCCGTTATTCCGTTATTTTTTGTAAATCTCCACATTCTTATTATCGGCGCAAACCATTCGAATCAACATCAAAAGCAGTGAAATTTGGATTTTTAACTATGTGTTTCTCAGAGTGTTCTATCAATTTAGCACAAATCTTTACAGATTTGAATATTGAAGATAGAATCATATGTTCTTCAGAAAATAGTCTAACACGCACCGTACGGAAGGACGAAGCATAAGCAGCCTCGGATTCCATGCTAAAACTATGTCGCGCTCCAAAATCTTGAAAAAGGGCGGTTGAATTTTTACAAGCGACTTGGGAAGAAAAGACTCGCTCATCTCCGGCAGAATGGCCATGTAGGATTTCAAATTTAAAAGCTCCGCCGCATGCGGGAACGATTGCGTCTCAACGGCTATCTTAAGTTCATAGCCGTCGTCAAAACAAGCGTTTCTAAGCATCGCCGCGAAGCTAGACCCCATGGCCATGGTGGCGCACGGAATATTTTGCAAACACCAGCGATAATCGGAGCTTCTACTCTTGGGGACAAGCGCCCTTGGAACGTACATCGCGTACTTTACGCGGCTAATTTGCCTGTATTTTAAAATATCGGCGCTTATCAGATTCTTTCGCAATATGCCGAAATCTATGTCCATAGAATAAAGCCGTTCGGCAACTTCGCTATTGCGCAAATTTACAAGCGCAAATAACCACGGTTTTTTCTCCGCCCCCAGTTTTGCCAAAACGGGCGAAATTATCCAGCGCTGTATGCTGTCGCCCGCACCTATCGAGTAGCGCTGGGGAAGGTTTTGGCAAGTCGCCTTAAATTCCTCCATAGTCGAAAAATATTCGCGCGCGATTTTCACCAATTCCTCCCCCGCTCCCGAAAGCGCAAGCCCCCTGCCCTTTTTGAGAGTGAGCTTAACTCCGAAGAACTCCTCCAGTTCTTTTATTTGGCGCGAATACTGGCTCTGGCGGACGGGGTCGCCGTGCACGGCCTTGGAAATTCCGCCCGCGCGCGCCACTTCTACAAGCGACTTTAACCTATCGAAAGAAAAACCCCTCTCGGAAAAAAAGTTGTCGTACATAGGTGAGTTCTCCAAAAAAATACTTTACTAGATAGTAATGCTACATGCGTATATTCATATTGCAAGATTTTTTCGTCCGCGCTATCATGCGGAAAAACATAAGGGTAAACAAAAACTTTTAGGAGAGTAAAAATTTCATGTCAGACAAATTTACATTCACCGAAAACGGCGCCCTTCAACTGCGCACCAGCGGAAACAGGGTTCTGGACCTCTTCGCCGAAATCGCATCGGCTCGAGAGGTGGTAAACTGCAATCCGAAAGCCGTTTTAGACTTGTTTGCAAACGCCGTTGCCGAGGATGCAAAAACAGCAATGGCAGTAATGTTCTGGGTTAGAGCCGTGCGCTTGGGTGCGGGCGAGCGCGACGTATTCGACGCTCTCTTTGGCTTCGCATACAGAAACTTTCCGGAGTTTATTAACGACAAATTGGAACTTGTGGGCGAACTCGGATACAGAAAAGACTATGTTAAAATCGCCGCCGAATTCCCGGAACTCGAAGGGCGCGTGACGGATATATTCGCAAGGGAACTGAAAGAGCGAAACTACTTTGCGGCAAAGTGGCTGCCGCGTAAATCGCGCCTCCGCTCCTTGGTTAGGAAGAGATTGGGAATGTCCAATGCGGAATTTCGCAGGTTTGTATCGTCCGCCGCAGAAACGGTCGAACAGAAAATTTGCGCGGGTAAAATCGGGCAAATCGACTACTCCAAGGTTCCATCAAAAGCCTTCAACACATACAGATTAATGTTTCTGAGAAAGGATAGAGAGCGCTTTCTAAAATCCGCCCTTACAAGAAAAATAAACACGGGAGCCGTGTATCCGCACGAAGTCTTAAAAATTCTCTTTGAAATCAATTACCCCGTTTACCGCGGACTCGAACTCGGCGACATTAAGAGCGTCGTCGAGGCTCAATGGAGAAATTTGCCCGACTTGGCGGCACCCGAAATGCGCATTGTAAGTGTTCTAGACACTTCCGCAAGCATGGCCTTCTACGGCGCGGACAAGATAGCCTATCCGCTTGCGATATACTGCGCCGAGCGCCTAAAGGGTGAATTTAATGATAAAATCATATCCTTTAGCGACTCGGCAAAGTATCTGGATTTGTCGAACCTCAAGTCCGTCTCGGAAAAGCTCGCAAAGCTTTTAAGAACAAGCATTGTTGAAAACACCAACATAGTATCAGTCTTTGACTTGATCCTAAAAACGGCTCTCAAAAACGATATTCCGCAAGCTCAAATGCCCAATGCGGTCTTGATTCTATCGGACATGCAATTTGACGAAGGCGCCGATATGAACATAACGCTTATGGACAAGCTTAAGCTTGATTTTGAACGCGCGGGCTACGATTTTCCGGCTCTAATTTACTGGAATTTAAGCGCCACAAATACGGGCATAGCCGCCTCGAAAGAGGCGGATGCGGCCTTTATAAGCGGCTTTAATCCAAAAATACTGGCGGATGTGTTAAAGGGTACAATTTCGAATTTACAAGCAAAAGAAGACACCCACCGCCGTACTCTAGACCCCGAAAAAGCGATGCGAGAGGCGCTAGAACCGATCTTAAAAATGATTGATTTTAAAAATCTAGCCCCGATTCCCGAATCCTTTGCTAGTTTCGACTACAATGAGACGCGCGGGCGATCCGCTAGGCGAAGGTGCGAACCGCAAAAAAAGGCCAAAAGCCTCTCCGAGGCCTTGTCCTGTGGCGCGACTTAGCTCTTCCTCTCCAAGGAGCGCCCGACGTTTGAGAATGGATTGAAGAATTCCGTCTCGCCCCATTCTCATTAAAATAAGAGTCGGTGCACCGATAAAACCAAAACCGAATCAAAGCAATGTAGAAAAGAGTAGAAAAAACTTACTGCCGAAACACACCCGACCCGAAGATCGCCGGGATACCCGAGTTTT
>CASEFZ010000078.1 GCA_949287395.1 uncultured Verrucomicrobiota bacterium | reverse complement strand
TTTGTGGGCTTGCCGTTTGGCGCAAGCATATAGCCTTTTTTCATCGAGCCGTCGGGGTTGGTCCACTTGGCCTTCACCTCAGCCTTTTGCCGCTTCGCCTCGGCAATTTCCTCAGGCGTAAGATGTTTTGCATACGCGGGGCTCCCCCTGTCCAATGCCTTTAAATTACCCATACCCCGCGCCAAATCCGTGGCGTAGTGGTCGTAGGCAGACTGCAGTTTCTCGAGCTTTCCGGGATCCTCCTCGCCGAACAAATCTGCGGTGGTGGTGTCTATCTTCTTGCATTGCGCGGCATATTCTTTCAAAACTCCGGATATTCCGCTCGGCGATTTCTGGTTCGCCTCAAACAGCCTGCAAAGAAACATTACCTCGGCGGAGGGCTGTTCGCGGAACATATCGGGCTGCGCTTCAAATTCAGCGACAGTTTGCCCCTTGTCGTGCATTTCAATATAAAGCTCCACAGCTTGGGAAAGCTCGCTTGATATGTCGTATTGCGGCTTTTGAGCAAGCTCGGCAAGGTTGGCCGCGCTCTGCATTAGCCCGTTTGCCAACGCGCTGTACCCTTCGGGGTTGTCAAGCAGCCGCTCCACAATTTCCCTGTTGCCGCCGGCGTCCAGCATTGCCGCCAATACGGCGGCTTTTATGCGCGGGGACAAGTTCGAGCGCAATGAACCGTCCTTATTCCGGTACGTTTCCCCGAAAATTCTTTGACCTGAAAATCTCAATACCAACAGGAAAGATCGCGAAAATCTATGCACAAATAGGCGTAAATCGCCAAACCTTAGCCCACTTGCGGAAATCTCTAATTAAAATAAAAAAACAGCCCGAGCCGCTAAAAGTTATCTCATTTATTATAAATATATTACATCTCCAAATCGGGAGTAAAAAAATCCTTCCTATCCAAGAAAAAAAAGTTGCAAAAAAATACCCTGTATATACTGTGAATATCGGCGTGGTGGAAAGGGGCGGAGCGCCCTTTTGATGCGGCTGGATTGGCGGTGTCAAAGTTCGGGAAACGGAATTGTTCCGGCGCTGAAAAACAAATTAAATGAAGAAAAAAATTCCCCGAAAAGAGCAATTTTTTGGGGAGGTTTTTTGTATAACATTTCAACTAACAACACAACATGGCAGACAACACTGGAAATGAAAAATACGACGCTTCAAAAATTCAGAAGCTTGAAGGGCTGGAAGGAGTACGGAAGCGTCCCGACATGTACATAGGCGACACTAACGAAAGAGGTTTGCACCACTGCGTTTTTGAAATAGTGGATAACTCGATAGACGAGGCTCTTGCCGGATACTGTTCGCAAATAAAAGTTACAATACACCTAAACGGCGCCTGTTCCATAGAGGACAACGGCAGAGGCATACCCGTAGACATACACCCGAAATATAAAATACCGGCGTTGGAACTTGTTATGACAAACCTGCACGCAGGGGGCAAGTTTGGCAAGGGCGCATATATGGTATCCGGCGGCTTGCACGGTGTTGGAGCGAAGTGTGTCAACGCCGTCAGCGAATATTTTGAGGTTGAGGTTCGCCGCGACGCTAAAATACACAAAATGGAATTTTCGCGCGGGAAAACCACAATGCCCATGACCATAATAGGCAATACGAAGTCAACCGGCACAAAGATTACTTTTATACCGGACCCGCAAATTTTCCAAAACACAAGAGAATTTAAGTATGAGATACTTTCCAAGCGCCTGCGCGAGCTTGCATTCCTAAACCCGGGAATAACCATACGCCTTGTTGACGAACGCTCCAACAGAGAGGAAGAATTTAAGTTCAAGGACGGCATTTCTGAATATGTTGAGTATCTAAACCGCAACAAAGCGGTGGTATCCCCGAAGGTGATTTCCTTTAGCGGAGAGGCGCCAGCGGCGGACAGTGGCTCGTCGATAATGGTTGACATAGCCATGCAATACAACGACAGCTACAACGAGCAGGTTTACGCGTATGCAAACTCGATTTTCAATGTTGAGGGCGGAACGCACCTGAGCGGTTTTCGCACGGCTCTTACGCGCGTTATAAACAATTATGCCAAGCAAAACAACCTCTTGAAAGACAAAGATCCGGCAATATCGGGTGACGATTGCCGCGAGGGATTGACGGCGGTGATTTCAGTAAAAGTTCCCGAACCGCGCTTTGAGGGACAAACAAAGACAAAGTTGTCCAACGGAGAAGTTGATGGCATTGTTCAAAAGATTGTAGGCGAAAAGCTCAAATATGCTTTTGAGACTTCCCCGTCGTCGGCCAAAAAGATAATAGAGAAGTGCATACTTGCCGCGCGCGCAAGAGACGCCGCGCGCAAGGCGAGAGAAACCGTAAGAAAAACGGTCATGAACTCGGGAGGGCTTCCCGGAAAGCTTTCCGACTGTTCCGAGAGAGACCCTTCCCTTTGCGAGCTCTACATAGTTGAGGGCGACTCTGCGGGAGGATCAGCCAAACAGGGGCGCGACAGGCGCCACCAGGCAATACTTCCCATAAGGGGCAAGCTTCTCAACGTTGAGAAGGCGCGCTTAGACAAGGTTCTAAACAACCAGGAAATTAGGACCATCATAACCGCCTGCGGCACCGGCATAGGGGAGGAAGGCGAAGGCAAATTCGACATTACGAAAGCGCGCTACCACAAGGTTGTGATAATGACCGACGCCGATGTTGACGGCTCGCACATAAGGACGCTTTTGCTTACATTCTTTTTCAGGCAGATGCGCGGGCTTATAGAGCACGGCTATGTTTACATAGCCCAGCCGCCGCTCTACCGCATCAAGAGAAAAAAGCGCGAGCAGTATGTCATGAACGACGCCGAAATGAATAAGATTCTTTTGGAATTGGGTTCGGAGGACGTCACTTTGAAGCGCCTGCGCGACAACTTTGAATTCCCGCCGCAGAAGGTGGACAAAATTGTGAGCCTTTTCTCAAAGATAGAGATGCTTGGCCACGGCATAACGCGCTACGCGTGCTCTTTCAGCCACTATCTCGATGCCAATAAGGACGGCAAGCTTCCTAAATTTATAGCGCGCATTAGAACCGGAAACAAGGAGGAATTCCAGTTCATGTTCTCCGACGAGGAGCGTTCTTCGTTCTATATCAAATACGGCAACCCCGAAGATATTTTTGAGGGCAACACCGTGCGCGAGGTTTTGGACGAAAACGGAAACAAGGTGCAGCAGCGCATAAATGTCTATGAAATTTACGAGGCTGCGCAGCTGGAAAAAATGCTGGCGGAAGTGGCAAAGCTGGGTCTTGTAATAAAATCGTATACCCCCACTGAGGAGCCGCGCTACATACTTTCCGAAAACGGCTCCGACAAGAAGAAGACGATAGTGAAGCTGCACTCAATACTCGAGCTTGTCGGAAGCATACGCGAACTCGGCAAGAGCGGCTTAACCATACAGCGCTACAAGGGGCTTGGAGAGATGAACGCAAAGCAGCTCTACGAAACCACAATGGACCCGCAAAAGCGTTCGTTCCTAAAGGTAAACATAGAGGACGCAGCAGCAGCGGACGCAACGTTCTCCATGTTGATGGGTGAGGATGTGCCGATACGCCGCGCATTCATAGAAGACAACGCGCTGAACGCGTCATACCTTGATATATAAAAATCGAATCTGCTTTTAAGATGTATACAGAAAACGAAAAAATTATTGAATCAAGCATAAGCCAGATTATGCAGAGCGCGTACATAGACTATTCCATGTCTGTGATAATATCGCGCGCCCTGCCCGACGCGAGGGACGGCTTAAAGCCCGTTCAGAGGCGCGTTTTGTACGCAATGTTCAGGGAGGGGCTTTTGCACAACAGGTCTTTCGACAAGTGCGCGGGCGTTGTGGGTGAAGTTTTGAAGAACTACCACCCGCACGGGGATTCGTCAGTGTACGACACCCTTACGCGCCTGGCCCAAGATTGGGTTATGAGGTATCCGCTTGTGATACCGCAGGGAAATTTCGGGTCAATAGAGGGGGACTCGCCAGCGGCCTACCGATACACGGAGTGTAAGCTTGCCGAAACTGCGGAAGAATTGCTTGCCGACATAGACAGCGACACCGTGGATTTTGCCCCGAACTATAAGGAGACAACAACAGAGCCAACAGTGTTGCCGTCCGCGCTGCCCGCCCTCTTGATGAACGGCTCTACTGGCATAGCTGTCGGCATGACCACAAATATTCCGCCGCACAACCTCGGGGAAATTATAGACGGCATTTGCATGTTGATTGACGATCCGTCTGTTTCAATGTCGAAGTTCATGGAGGTCATAAAGGGACCCGACTTCCCGACAGGCGGGCAGATAGTCGGCAGAAGCGGCATAGAAAGCTACATGAAGACCGGCCGCGGCATATTGAAAGTAAGGGGCGTCGCAAGCGTTGAGGAATTAAAGAACGGCAAAGAGCAGATTGTCATAACTGAGATACCCTATAACGTCAACCGCAACACCCTTGTGGAGAGCATTGCGCAGCTGGTGTCGGACAAGGTTTTGACTGAGGTAAGCGACGTAAGAAACGAGTCTGACGAAAGCACCCGAGTGGTTGTGGAACTAAAGCGCGGAGAATCTCCGAGAGTTGTGATAAACAAGCTGTTCAAACACACGCAGCTTGAGTCTTCATTCGGGGTGATATTGTTGGCGCTCGACCGCAACAGGCCGAAGCAGATGAACCTCAAGGAAATGCTTGAGTGCTACATAGAGCACCGCAGGGAGGTGGTTTTCCGCCGGACAAAATTCCTGCTGCGCAAGGCTGAAGACAGAGCCCACATACTTGAAGGGTATAAGATAGCGCTGAACAACTTGGACGACTTCATCAATATGATACGCTCCTCCAAGGACAGGGACGAGGCACGCGCAAAGCTCATGGGAAAATATCCCCTGTCCGAAAGGCAAGCAAACGCGATTCTCGACCTGCGCTTGCACCAGTTGACGGGTCTCGAACGCGAAAAAATCGAGAACGAATACATAGAGCTGATGAAGCTCATAGACGAATACAACTCCATACTTGCCAATGAAAAGAAGCTTCTTTCCGTTATAAAGAAGGAGCTTTGCCAGCTGCGTGAAAAATACGCATCAGAAAGGCGCACTCAAATAGTGCCCGCCGAGGGCGAATTCAGAATGGAGGATATAATTGCCAACGAAGGTTGCATAATATCGGTTTCGCACAACGGGTTCATAAAGCGCACAAGCGTGAGCGCATACCGTTCCCAAAAGCGCGGCGGCAAGGGTGTAATAGGCAGCGGGCAATACGACGAAGACTTCATAGAGCACATATTTACGGCGTCCACCCACGACTACATTATGTTCATAATGAACAACGGCCGCGTATATGTAGAGAAAGTCTACGAAATTCCCGAGGGCTCGCGCATATCGAAGGGGCGCTCGATAAAGAATGTTTTAGACTTAAAAAGCGGGGAAATGGTTGCCGCGATGATATGCGTCAAGAACCTTGACGACGACAAGCAGGCAATAGTAATGGCCACCAGAAACGGCGTCGTAAAAAAGACGGTCTTGTCGGAGTACAAGAATTGCCGCAAAGGCGGAATTATAGGCATAAATCTCGACGAGGGCGACGATGTTATCGGGGCGGTTTTGACGCATACGGAAGACCACGTTGTGCTGATAACGCGCGCGGGGATGTCGATACGCTTCAACGAGAGCGACCTGAGGGAACAGGGGCGCAACACCCGCGGCGTTCGCGGAGTGACTCTCAAAAAGGAGGGAGACTGCGTAAAAGCGATAGTTGTTGCCGACCCAAATTCCACCCTGCTCATAGCCGGGGAACGCGGCCAGGGCAAGCGCTCCAACTACGATGAATACCGCGTCCAGAAACGCGGTGGGTCAGGCGTAATAGCCATAAAGACGCACGGGGTTGCCGGCGCGCTCTCTGTAAAGGACGACGATGAGATAATGATGTTTACCCATGGGGGCCAAGCTGTGCGCTCTCCTGTAAAGGGGATAAGGGTCATAGGCAGGACCACCCAGGGGGTAAGGCTTATAAATCTTGCCGAAGGCGACACTCTGATTGGCATATGCAAGATTGTAGACGTGCACGACGACGATATCCAGGCGTCACAGGAGATAGGATCTGGCGAATAGCCGTGTCCAAACTCTGCACGCGGCAATAAATAGCGACGGGCGCGTCCGGCCGACTGCCGGCGCGCCCGCAATTTATAAAGTGTCTAAAAAGATTTATGGACAATTATTTTTCAAAACTTGAAATAGGCTCTGGCCTTTCTTGCGAAGCTAAGCGATACATAGGCGCGCTATCGCCAAGACACGCCGAAATTTTCGTAAGCATCGTGGAAAATGCCTCGCGCGGAAATTTAAAAAAACTTGAAATTCTCAGAAATTTTAAAGAGCCCGAAAGCGCGCAATGCAACCAGGTGGAAACTTCAGACATTGAAATGCCCATTGGGGAAGTTTTAATTAAAGCGCGCATATACAGGCCCACTTTGAAAAACAACATTTCATTGCCCCCTGCCCTCTTATACATACACGGAGGCGGTTGGGTTGTTGGCAGCGTGGAAAACTCCGGGAGATATTGTTCAGAAGTAGCGCAAAAATCGGGCTGCGCGGTATTTTCGATCGGGTACAGGCTTTCTCCCGAATTCCGCTATCCGGCCGCTGAGAACGACTGCCTGGGGGCGTTCAAATGGCTAATTAAAAACGTATCCGAACTTGGCGTAGACGAAAAAAACATTTTTATAGGCGGAGACAGCGCCGGCGGACAACTTGCGGCATGGGTGGTAAATGCACTCATACAGTCATGCGAAAAGGCACCCCGCGCCCTAATGCTATTTTACCCTGTCACAACCCTCCAAGAGCGCTCGGACGATGAAAGTTATCTTTTATACGGCAGCGGATATGCGCTTGACGCGCGCCTGATGGGCGCCTTCATTGAGGCGCACGCAGGCAAAGAGTTTCGGTGGCAAGCCTCCCCGCTAAATTTTAACACCCTGGGAAAATTTCCCCCAACTCTCGCAATAATTTCCGGATGCGACATATTGAGAGACCAAGGTAATGAATTTGCCGAAAAACTTTCCCTTTCCGGCGCAAAAGTGCGCCACATATTGGATCTTGGCTCAACCCACATGTATATAACCGCCCCGGGCATGGACGAGGCCCTCTCAAGAGCAGTTAATGAAAGCACCGAGTTTATAAAAAGGCACATATCCCCTCTTGAAGAAGACGCATAGTTTGCCAAATTTTTAATTTTGCCCCATTGTTGGATAAATTTTCTCCAAGCCAAAAAAGATTTAATAAATCGCGCGCTCGTGAGTACCCACTTTATAAATGTCGGCATCGCAGGGAAAAATCCGGCGCCGTTAAAAACGCCCTAAGCAACTTTATTTACCCTGAAAATCAGCCTCTTTCCAAAGTGTAAACTCCGCAACGCGCCGCCGCGCGCCTACGGGAATTACCTTGTTCCCTCAACGGAACAGCTTTCCAGATCTACAACGATTTCCAGAATTTGTCCGCCGACACCAGGCCGTAGCGCAAATTTCTGAAGGTGTGCAAAAGCTCTTTTATTCCAAGCGCCCTCATAACCTCCGAAACGCACACAAAAGCCGCCACCACAATATCCGCGCGGGCCCGCGGTATGCCGTATTTTTCCGAACGCTCCGACGCGCTAAGTTCAGCCAAAATATTCGCCATCAAATCCAAATCTTTGAGGCTTATCTCATTTTCCGGGTCGGAAAAATCGCACACAGCCTTCATTAGGCGCGCCGCTGCAACGGCCCCGCCAGAGCCAATCAGAGTTTCACTGCCGGACAAATTCCAATCTTTTGACGCCCGCCTGAAAGTCTCGGAAAGATACTCCCTAAGCTTGCGCATTTCTCCCGCGCAAACGCGCTCGCCCGAAAAGAATGCGCGCGTGAGGGATACCGCCCCCAAAGGGAAGCTTGCCACCCTGTCAGGACGCTGCCCGCAACCGAACACAAGCTCTAAACTTCCCCCTCCCAAATCAAAAAACACGTTGTTTTTAGAGGCGTCTATGGAAGTGTCGGAGACCGCCCCAAGATAGGCGAGCCTCGCTTCGTCGCTCTCTGAAAGAATTTGTATATTTATGCCCGTTCTGGCATAAACCTCTTCCGCAACCAAACGCCCCTTGCTGGAAAGGCGCATGGCGGAAGTGGCAACGGCAACAGTCTCAAAGTCCTCGGACAATGTTGATGCGTGCAATAAAAAGCTCACCAACGACACGGAAATTAAATCTGCCGCATCGTCAACCAGCTCTCCGTCGCCGCGGGATATGCGCCTGTCCAGGCTCTTTTCCCAAATGGAGGAAACCTCCCCCCCCACTTTGCCTGCCAACAGGCATTTTATAGTGTTAGACCCAACATCTATGGCCAACCGCCTCATAACTCGAAACCCTCCGGCGCCACAAGCACCACAAATTCGCCTTTAGTTTTGGAATGTTTTAACTCTTCCGAGACATCCTCCAATTTCCCGACAAAAAAACGCTCAAACATCTTGCTTATCTCTTTTGCCACGCAAACTACGCGCTGTTTGCCAAAGACCTCTATTGCATCGTCGACAAACTTTTCCACCCTGTAGGGAGATTCGTAAAACGCCAGCGTCCCCTTGAAATCTGCATATCTTGCAAAAAAGTTTTTCCTCGCCGAAGTTTTTGCCGGCAGAAACCCCGCAAACATGAACATATCGCTCGGCAGCCCGGAGGCGCTTAAAGCCGATATAAACGCGCACGGCCCAGGTATCGGAACAACATTTACGCCCTCGAGCCTGCACGCGCGGACAATCCTAAAGCCCGGATCGCTCATGCATGGCGTACCGGCGTCGCTGACAAGCGCCACGTTCTTTCCGCCCTTTATAATATCGAGCAACACCGGCGCTACCGAACGCTCCCTTGAATCTTCGTAAACAAACATTTCGGCCTCTATCCCGAAATGCTTCAAAAGGTTTCCAGTCACCCGCGTATCTTCGCACGCCACCACATCCGCAGACCTAAGCGTCTCCACTGCCCTATCGGAGATATCGCCCAAATTCCCTATGGGTGTAGCCACCACAAATAAGCTTCCAGCGCCCATCGCAAAAACTTCCTAAAATCTGCCACAGTCTCCATTCAACGCATGCTTTTGCAAGTTTTTTCGACGCCGGCAAAATTTAAACAAGATAAAGTCCTCCCCCCAAAAGACACCGCGCAACGAAAAAAATTCGGGAGGATTGGTTTTTGCCAATCCTCCCTACGCCCACCAAACACCAAGAAATTGCCGCCAAACTACGCTCCGCAGCCTCCGTCCTTGTATCCGCAATCCCTGCACGAACGGCACTTGCCGTCGAATACATAGGAATACGAATGGCAGCGCGGGCACGTCAAAGCGCTGCCCATCGCCGATGAAGATTTTTTCTTCAACGACTGGGACGATGACAACGGAAGCTCAGTTTGCAAAGGCTCCTTAACAGCCGACGTCACCGACAACTTCATATTCCCGTTCGAGAACATGTGGGATATGTAATCCTGGTTCAGAGACCTCAACTTGCGGCCGCTTTCCGACGGGAACATCCAGTCCAAGAGCTGCATCAGCAAGTCAACTATACTCTTACAGGTATGAATCTCAGGCTTGTCTTCGTCGTGGTAGTCGCCTATGCGCACCCAACCTGAGGGATCAAACGACATATACCTAAACGAAGAAATAAAATCGTCGAACGGAACACCATACTGAAGCGCTATCGAGAACGCCTTGCAGAACGCGTCAAACATGCCGTTTATGAAAGACCCGCCCTGTCCGAGCCTTCCAAAAATTTCCGCGCACTGCCCCGTTTCCGAAATTCCGACAGTCATAAAACCGTTAATTTCATCGCCTATTGTGAACTTGACAGTCTGTCCCCAGCGGCGGTACGGCAAACGCTTGCGGATCGGATTTGCATGCTCTTGAATTCTAATCTGAGTGGCCGCATCCAATACTTTTCCCCACGCGTCCATAACCTCGGTTGAATCCAAACGCGTGCTGTAAACGGCATTGGCCTTGGAGCCGTCCCTGTATATTGCTATGCACTTTACGCCCAAATCGTGGCTTTCCACAAGCCCGCTTACAATATCTTCGCGCGTGGCCGAAGCGGGCATGTTTATCGTCTTTGAAGACGCCCCCGATATGAACGGCTGAAGGGCGCCAAGCATCTTGACGTGCCCTTGGGTTGCTATGCAGCGCGTCCCGCCGAAAGCGGTGTTGGCGCAGTCGAAAACACGCAAAGTTTTCTCGCTAACCCACGGAATGCCCTCCATGTGCCCGCACCCGAAATACAATGACATGTCCGAAATCGGAAGCTTGCCCTTTTCAGACTGCCCCATCAACCTCGATATGAAATTGGCATAATCAGAATCGTCCCTCAGCGACGATATCCTCGAAACTATCTCCCTGCAAACTTCGCCGCCGTCGTTGAGAGCCTTCAGCAATTCAACCCTCTCTTTTATGTGCCGCGACTGGAGGAAGTTTTCAACGCCCGCCAAACCGGACACCTCCGCCACTATCGTCAATATCTGCTCGAAAGAGTATCCCAGCTTCGCCAATCCAAGAGGGACAAGGCCGTTTATAAGAGTCATCGTTCCGCCGCCGCTGAGCTGCTTGTGTTTTACAAGCGAATACTCGGGCTCAGCGCTTGTGGTGCCCTCTTCGTATATCCCCATGGGCGCGCTTATCGTGCCGGTAGGAGCTATACACGTGACAAAACTGTTGCGGAACAACTTTGCATTGCGAACCTCGTCCCATATTGTGCCCGCCTCCTCGGCAACCTTGCGCCACTCGCTTCCGACATTTCCAGCGCCCTCCCCAAGGCTCTTTCTATAGCCCTCCAACGCGTCCTCGGCCGAAAACGATTCCTCGTGCGGCACATCAAGCGCCCTGCGCGGCGAGACTTTGCAGCCTACCTGCCTTCTCAACTCGTCGTTGGCAAGTGTGTGCATGTTCAACACGCGCCTCATGCTTCCCTTTATCTTGGAATACTTCGTGAAGGCGCCCAAAAATTGGCCCATCTTCGCGCTTACGTCATAGCACACCGACGTCAGCAGCGAAGCCAAACAAGACGCTATCGCCCTGCCCTCAGAAGAATCATAGGGTATTCCCAGCGACATCAGCAATCCGCCTATATTAGCCATTCCAATGCCGGTAGTGCGGTAGTTGACCGTATTAATTGCAATATCCGGAATCGGGAAACCGCCCCTGGTTATGTTCATATCGGCGGCCATCATGGCTATCTGCACGCACTTCTTGAAGCGCTCAATATCAAAAGAGTCGTTGCGGTAGAAACGCAATATGTTGAAAGAGCTCAAATTGCACGAGCTAAACAGCGGCCCAAGATATTCCGAACACGGATTGCTTGTCTCAATCATGCACTCGTCGCGGAAAGTGCTCCAGAAATTGATGATATCGTTGTTGTGCAAGCCCGGCTCCGCGTTGTTCCAAATGGAATCCGCCATCATGTTCAGAAGCTCCGACGGCGCATACTCCCTGACTATGTGGCTTGGATCTTTCACCCAACGCGTCGCGTATTTTTCCCCGCGCTTATACGCCAGCCAAAAACCGCTCTTCATCGACACCGTGTGGTTTGCGTTCTGGTTCGACAGCGTCTGGCCGTATAGCAGGTCGTCCATAGCCGGGCTGAACGCCTTGTCCACCACAAAGGGAAAACTCAGCACCATCTTGGCGGCAATCTGCTCTTCAGGATTGCCGTCAACAAGCTTTTGTTCGGCAAGCTTGCGCAAGCCAAGCTGCACATTGTGCTCCTGCAGTATAACCTTGGCTATTTCCTCCTGCTGGAACTTTGTAGTCACAAACTTGAAAACGTCAGGGTGGTCGGAGTACATCACAACCATTCTTGCGGCCCTGCGCGTCTTGCCCCCGGATTTTATGGCCCCGGCCATCTTATCCCAACCCCTGTCGAAAGAGAGCGGCCCCGACGCAGAACCTTTCCCGGCAATGGGCTCGCCTTCGCTCCTGAGCGACGATATGTTTATGCCCACTCCGGAACCGCTCGAAAATATGCTGCCCTCCGTGTACTGGTGCTTTAATATCGCCTCCATCGAGTCTTTGACACCCAAGATAAAACACGCGCTCGCCTGCGGATTCGCATAGGCGTTCACAGCCTTCCTTGCCTCCACGCCGTCTTTCGTCTCAACTCCATAATAGGCGTCGTTGCCCTTGTTGCCCAAAACTTCGCGCAAATCCGGCCTTCCCCATCTCCACTGTTCCCAGTGGCCTATGTTAAACCAAACAGGGCTGTTGGGAGCCCAATATTGATGAAGCAGCATATACTTCATCTCCTGGTTGAATATGAACGCCGACTTCGCGTCCGCAAAATACCCCAATTGGAAACCCCAAACCGTGTATGTGTTGGCTATCCTGTCAAAAATCTGCTTTACAGAATCTTCATACTCGGGCGTGTTTGGGTCTTTCCCGAATATGTACTTGCTGACTGTTATCTTAAGCGCGTTGTCGCCCCAGTGCGCCGGAACCTCAACCGCCTTGCGCTCGAACACGCTCTCGCCGGCCGCGAACATCTTAATATCTTTTCGCACCCATTTTGCCGTGTCGTAAGCGTAAACGCCCTCCTTCGTAAAAATTCTTCCCAGCTTAAATCCCGCGGAGCCTCCACGCTTCCCAAGATCTATTACCTGCCCGCCGTCAACAGTTATTTTTGCCATAGCCTCTTTCCAATTGCTCTCTTTTTATAGGATAAAATACTCGATAGAACGCGCCGCGCAGACAAAACCGCACACTCTCCCTCGCCGTGAAATATGACTCCAAAACGCGGGCCGCATTCCATCGACAATCTCAATAATTCGACGGCTATATTGTCAACGTAAAAACCGTATTTTTACATAAAAATTTTCTTTTCTTGACACCTTGCCAACATTATGTTTAGGCGCCAAAAGCATTTTATTAACTTATTTTCCTACAATAAGTTAATTACAAGAGTATTTTTCCCAATCCGGCCTATTTTTTCCGCTGAAACTCCGCCTTTGCCCACAGGGAAAGGGGTAGCGGGTAACCGCCGTTTTTCGGCCGCAAAACAAGCTCTCCGGCGGAAATTTTTGCGCCATTACCGCAGTTGAAATATTGGTCCAAAACATTGGCCGCCATCACCGAAGACGCATCCACGCTGTAAAGGGTCATCAACACAAAAATTTTTCTTTCCGAAAGCAGCCGCGCACAGCAAGAAAGAAGTTCCGGCAGCATCTTTTCAAGTTTCCAAAGCTCGTTTTTCGGGCCCCTTCCGAAAGCCGGAGGATCCAAAGCTATGGCCTCGAATCTTTCCCCCCTGCGCTCCAAGCGGCGTACATATTTCAGAGCATCGTCAACAATCCAGCGTATCGCGTTCTCGGATATTTTGCTGGACTTCTGGTTTCTGCGCGCCCACTCAACGGAAGGCTTAGATGCGTCCACATGCGTCACAAACCACCCGTTGGCGGCGGCGAAAAGCGATGCCGCCCCCGTATATCCGAACAAATTTAACATTCTCGGCCGCAAGACGTTCGCCCCATTCTCCGAAAACGGGGAAAAGCCTTTCGCTGACTGCGATATAAATTCCCAATGCGGCTTTTGTTCGGGAAAGACCCCTAAGTGCTTGGAGCCGTCCATAAATTTCGTATGGAGCCTAATATCCGCACATGTCAATACTGGAGGTTCCACCCTCCCTGAAAACGACCATCCCTGCGGTTTTCCGTCTGCGTCGCAATCGGCATACCTTGCCCGCGCTCTGCCCCAAAGCTCCGGATGCGCCGGCCTCCACCATGCCTTGGGTTCTCCCCTTACAACGACGCAATCGCCAAACCTCTCCAATTTGCGCCTGTCGCCGCTATCTAAAAGCTCGTATTCCTCCCAATCCGAGGACAACAACTCCACTTCCTTAAAATTCATCTTCCGCCTCAGACAATTTCCCCGGATGCCATTTTTATCGCCGAGGCCAAATTTATGCGCCCCTCGTAGATGGCCTTTCCCACAATGGCTCCTTCCAAATTATTATGCTCTTTCGACAAATCCAAAAGTTTTTCAATATCCGCGCCCGACGCCACTCCGCCGCTTGCTATAAGTTTTGCCCCGTTTGCCTCTATTGCCTTCAACATCGCTTTCTGTGCCGGAATATTTACCCCGCTCAACATTCCGTCAGTGTCTATGTCGGTGTATATAAACATTCCCACTCCGCCTTTGGAAAGGCGTTCAGCCAGGGAAACCGCGCTTATCTGCGTAACTTCAACCCAGCCTTTTACCGCAACCATGCCGCCGCGCGCATCTATGCCAACCGCTATTTTATCCCCAAAATCGGCTGCCAGTGATATTGCAAACTCGGGTTCGGAACATGCTTTAGTCCCCACAATAGCCCTGCCTGCCCCCGCAGAGAAGGCCGCCTCAACAGCAGCCCTGTCGCGCATGCCGCCGCCAAGCTCCACAAACATTCCAAGCCCGGCAATTCTTTCCACTATCTTCAGATTTACCGACCTTCCCTCGAAAGCGCCGTCCAAATCCACAACATGTATGTGCCTGCTCCCCGAATCGGCAAAAAACTTCGCCGCCTCTAAAGGATCTTCATAGTAAACCGTCGCATCTGACGCGACGCCGCGCCTGAGGCGCACGCATTTGCCGCCTTTTATATCTACGGCCGGATAAATTACCATTTCCTACTTGCTCCCATTGGCGGGCTTTGGCCTTATCACAACCCTAAAACCGCCCATTCTGCTTCTGTTTTTCTTGTCTACCTTCTTTATGTCGAGATCCAGTATCGAATCCGCCGAGCTCTGCGCCGACCCCCCAATTGCAAAAACCTCATCGCCGTTTCCAACCACGAACTCCGAAACATTACCCAACAAATCAAAAAATCCCTTGTCGTTGGCTTTTAGCGCGCCAACTTTTTGCGTCTTTGCGCCGCTATTTATGGCGCTCCAAGCCACATCGTTTAGCTTCACATACCTGAGCGCACCCACCGCAAGCTTGTACTCTTCCAAAGTTGGCAGCTCCACATCGCGGGCCAATATCCACCCCAGCCTGTTGCAAAAGCGCTGCGCGTCCTCAAACGACACGGAATCCACCGGCTTGTTCGGGTCGGAAGAATCCCTGCTAGGGTTTTCCTGCATAAGAGCATAGTAGACGCCCTGCGGTATTTCCGTCCTGTACATCAAAACCTCCGACGACGGGTCTATCTTTATAAAGTTGGGCAAAATCTGCTTCTGCAATTTCTCCACCCCGGAAGCCAGATAATTTATGTAGCGTAGCCTCATCAAGAAGTCAGAATTTATCTTTTCGTGGCGCGGGTAATTTTCCGCAAAAGATTCGGTTTTGCGAAGCAGCGAATCCACTAGCCTTGCCGCGTCCGTGGCCCGCCCTTCCCTCAGGGCCTGCGTCAGCAACTTGTCCTGCTGAAGTATCTCATCCGACTGCTTCTTGCTCGCAAACTCAGTCTTCTTTTTGCCGAACTCCTCAACCTTGTTCTCCGAGGCGTGAACGCTCTTTGGATACAGCCTGTTTAGCTCCCTCTGCATATTCTGCGCATCGCCATAAGCCTCCGCGGCCAACACCGTGGAATTTTCCGCCTCGTACTGCTTGGCCTTCGCCTCTATGTCGGCTATCTTTTTATTCAAGTCCACGGATTTTAGGGAATCTATATCCCCCTCTATCTGCTGTAGCCTTAAAAAGTCGGAATAGCCGGAATTCGGGAACTGCACGTTCATCTTAAGAATTACCTCATGGGTCTTTTCAAAAAACTTCCTTGCGTCCTCCCAGCGCTTTTCCTCCATAGCCTTTCGTGCCTTGCTTTCCCAGGAAAGGCTCTCCTCGTGCATCGGGCGCGCCTGCATCAATTTTATCTGCCTGCCCAATTCGGCGCTCTTGCCTATGTTTTTCAAATTGGAAAAGGGATAGTCAGAATTTATCTGCATCTGTATGTCGTACGCCTTTCTGTACAACTTTTCCGCCTCGGATATTTTTCCCTCGCCGCTTTTTAACTTGGCCTCATTCTCCAACTGCAACACCTGCTGATAGCGCGGCTGCGCCTCCAAATTCTGAAGCCTTGTCTGCAAGCGCATCAACCTGTCGGAAGGAGAGCGGTCGAATGTCCTGGAACGCGTCACGTAAAGCTCCTGCAAACGCACCGCCCTGCGCAACTTGTCCATATTTTCAGGAGTCGGAACCGCCGACGTGCTTGCCGCGGCCTCAAATTCGCGCTCAAGCTGCTCCGACTCACTCAAAAGCGCCGCCGCGTCCGCATTCGGGTTTACGGTCTCGTCCAATTCGTCCGGCTTATACGGGGCCGGTGAAAAGAGCGTCATCGCATAAAACGCCCCGAGAACTATCGCCGATATCAATATGACAAGAATTATCTTAACAAACCGCATAATAATAAAATCGAGACTAATCCAGCCTCATAAAATGTCAATTAGACTTTTACACACCAACCGCACAAATTTATCGCCGGCACACATACCCGCCCGACAAATCCGCTCAATCCAAATAAATGTCCCTCGGTTTTCCGGGCCCCTTGTCAGGGCCTATCTTTCCCTGGACTTCCAAAGCGTCTATTATGCGGGCCGCCCTTGAGTATCCTATTCCCAGCTTCATCTGTAAAAACGACGTACTCACCCTTTTTGTTGAGCGTATCAAGCGCACTGCCTCGCCAAATTTCGGGTCTATATCGCTTGAATCCTCATCGTCGGAATCTTCATCCTCGGAGTCGGCGTCTATTTGAGACTGTATCTCCTCGACATATTCCGGTTCCCCGTTCTGCCTTACAGCCGCAACTATCGCCTCTATTTCCTCGTCCGTCAAATACGCGCCCTGGGCCCTGATAAAATCGCCGCCGGGATAGTACAGCATATCGCCACGGCCTATCAGGGTTTCGGCGCCCTTGTGGTCCAAAATTGTCCGGCTGTCCACCTGCGACTGAACCCTAAGGGCTATTCTTGTCGACAAATTCGCCTTTATAAGACCCGTTATCACATTTGTAGACGGCCTTTGAGTGGCTATAATCAAGTGTATGCCGGCCGCGCGCGCCAACTGCGTCAGACGCGCTATGGCCTGCTCAACCTCTTTGCCGGACGTCATCATCAAATCGGCAAACTCGTCCACTATACACACTATATACGGAAGCTTCTGCTTGGGAATTTCAACCTCCGTGTCATCGCCTATCTCCTCATTCTGAACCGAAACCGCCACACGCTCCTCCGGGGTGAGAGCGGCGTCCAAAGCCTCCGCCTGCTCCTGCGCCTGCTTGTCCTTTAAAATTTTGGCGTTGAAGCCGGCTATATTGCGAACCTCCGTACACTTAAATATTTTATATCTGCGCTCCATCTCCGAAACCAGCCAGCGGAGCGCCGCCGGAACTTTCTTGATATCAGTCACCACCGGTATCAGCATGTGCGGCAGCGCATTGTACCCCTGCAACTCCACTACTTTTGGGTCCACCATTATGAAGCGCAAATCGTCGGGAGTCATCCTGTATAACATCGAGACTATAATCGAATTTACGCACACGCTTTTTCCGCTTCCCGTAGTTCCCGCTATCAACAAATGCGGCATCTTTGCAAGGTCGACCACCAGCGGCTTGCCTGTCACGTCCTTGCCAAGCGCAATCGGGATTTCAGCGGAAGTTTCGTTCCACTCCTTTGAAACTATCAAATCGCGCATGCACACGTCTTCGGGAATCTTGTTGGGCACCTCTATGCCTACCGTCCCTTTCCCCGGTATGGGCGCTATTACCCTAACCTTTTTGGCGCGTATGCCAAGGGCAATATCGTCCTCAAGCACGGCTATCCTGTTTATCCTCACACCAGGCGCCGGGCGCACCTCATAGCGCGTCACAACCGGACCGGGTGAAGCTTTGTCGGGAATAACTCTCGCGCCAAACTGGCCTATAACGTCGACAATCTCCCTTATGCGGGCCTCGTAGTCGTCTTTGTCGCCGTCGCCGACGCGCTTTGACTGGCGCAATATGTCCACAGAAGGGAAAATATAGTCCCCCTTGCTCTTTTGCGGCTTTGCGGAATACGAATCATCTACGGTGTGCACCACTTCAAAACTTCCGAGATCCAACCCATCTTTCAGCCGGGAATCATCTTGCTCCATTTCCCCAGTTCCCTGCGGTCCGCCCTCGGCGTCGTCCTCCACATCCGGAACGCTGTCGTCATCTTCAAAGCGCGAATACGTTCCAAAGGGAGCCTGGAAATCTGCATCGTCTTCCGCAAAGTCAAGCGACCTATCCTCCGAGGCAACCTCAACTTCGCTGAGATCTATAGTGAGGGGATCCTCCTCCGCGGAATTATTTTCCTCCGCAACGCCAATGTCCCCACCGGAGCTTTCAATCCCCGATCCTCGGGGTTCTGGCTCTTCAACACGCATATCTCGCGCCGCATCTGCGCCGGCTTCAGACACGGGCCCCCTTGAAGGTTTTGCCGCAACAGGCCGCTCCGGCTGCCCTGAAACACCAACATTTAAAGGCTTGCGCAATATATCCGACTCTATCGTGTCGGGGTTGTACATCGCCCTCACTCGCCTTTCCACAATTTTATTCAGCGCATATTTAAACGGAAATATTACCGCGTTTGCCGCCAACAGCACCGCCTTGCCAAAAAATTTCGGCGTTTTTCTAAGCACATTCCAAAGTTCCACTGCCGCCTCTGCGGGACTCTCCACAAACACCGTAATTAAACATACCGCATATATAGTTCCAAGCAGCATCAAGCTGCCCGACTTGTCAAACACCGGAAACAGCAGGTTGTCGAAGACAAATGTCCCGAAACTCCCGCCTGCTCCCAGAGGGAAAAACGGGGTCGGCAAACCCGGCGCCTGCACGTAAGCCTGTATTACCGCAGATATAGCCGACAACAAAAGAAGCCCCAATACCGCCGCAAATATGTCAAGTTTTCCGACAGCCACGGCCCTGCGTTTCATGCACAGTATCCCGAACCAAATCAGGTAAACCGGCAACATAAACGCCCCCACTCCTATGCCCACAAACAAAAGCAGCGTTGCAGTAGCCCCGAACCTCCCACAAACATTCGCCCCGCCAAGCTCCGTAGAATAGTACAGCGGTTCAAGGTAATTCCTAAAAAACGTCTCCTGTCCGGGCGCGTAGCCCAGCATCGAAATTGCCAAAAAAACACCCATAAACAGCAACACCGCACCCAATACGGTATGCCTTTTACCAACTATTTCGGCAATTTTTTCAGATTTTCTTCTGCTTTTTGCTGCCATCTTTAAAATTTACAAATACCCCGTTTTTTAACAGCCCTTCGGCGTGCGCCAGCGCCGATTCCGAATTTCGGTCTCCCAACATGCGCGCCAACTCGCAAACCCTTGCTTTGGAGTCTCCCGAGATGTCTTTCAAAACAACCTTAGTGCTGTCTTTTTTTTGAATTTTTTCAACAAGAAAATGGTTCTGCGCCTGCGATGCCACCTGCGGCAAATGCGTTATGCAAAACACCTGGTGCCTCCCGGCCAAATGCGCCAGCTGCGCGCCCACCTCGGCGCCGACCTCTCCGCCGACATTCGCGTCCACTTCGTCGAACACCAAAACAGGCGTGTCGTCGGCCTCAGCAAGAACGGTTTTAAGCGCCAGCATCACGCGCGCCAGCTCTCCGCTTGAAGCTATCTTTGCAAGCGGTCCCGGAGCCTGCCCGGCATTCGCCGAAAATACAAACTCGCAACAGCTGCCGAAGTTCTCCGACACAACCGACTCTGCCGCCACGCTTATCCTAAAATCCGCATGCTTAAAGCCCAAGCGTTTCAAAAGCTTTCTAACCTCCCCGGAGAGCGCTTCGGCGGCCCCTGCGCGCGCCTTAAATATCCGCCCCGCCAAGGGCTGCATCAACGCCGCCAACTCTGACTCCCTCTCTTTCAACCTTTCGAGAGACCGCTTTATGTCAGTCTGGTTTTCTATCCTGCCCGCCATTTCGTCGCGGGCCGCCAAAACCATCGAGGGCGCCGCCCCGTATTTGCGCGCCATTCCAAGCCACGCCGACATCTTTTCCCTAAGCGCCTCAAGTTCCCCGGGCCGCAAGTCCGAAGACTTCGCCAACGCCGCAAATTCCGAAGAAATATCGTCTATCTCAATCACCGCCGACGCAAGGCGCTCGCAAAGGGTCACGGCGCTTCCGCCCGCACGGGCCAAATCAGCCGCAAGCCTATTGCATGCGCGCAAACGCTCCAAAACGGAGTCGCCCGAACCGCCGAGCATTCCCACCACCGCAGAGGCCTTTTCCAAAATTTTCCCGGCCATCTCGGCCATTTTGTACTGTTCCTCCAAACGCCCAATAGACTCTTCGGATATTTTCATAGAGTCTATCGCGGCTATCTGGGCCTTTAAAAATTCAACCTCGTCGCGCGTTAACTCCTTTGCCTGGCTGAGCTCTTTCCTTCGTTTTGCGACGGCCTTATATTCGCCGTAAAGCTCCGCATAATTTTCAAAAGCCTCCGCGTCGGGGCACCGCGCGTCCAGCATCTTCAGCTGGTTTTTCTGCGAAAACAATTTTTGCGGTTCCCTGGGTCCGTGAAAATCTATCCAAAGCCCGCCCAGCCCGGAGAGTACGGAAAGCGGCACAAGGGTGCCGTTTATGAACACGCGCCCGCTCTTGGAGCGCGATATGGAACGCGATACCACCAAAACCCCGTCTTCGCAAAGGGCAACGCCGTTTTCCTCTAAAAAAGAGTCCACCCTGCTGGGGTCTGCAAAAGATATTGAAGCCTCCACTTTGCACGAATCAGAATGCGGCCCCACAACCTCTTTTCCGCAACGGCTGCCCGAAAGCATGGAAAGAGCCCCCAATATGACGCTTTTCCCGGCTCCTGTCTCACCGGTCACACACGTAAACCCCTCTCCGAACTCAACCGAAAGCCCGTCTATCAACGCCAAGTTCGACACTTTTAGGAAATCCAACATACCCTCAAACTACACCTGTTGTTGTTGCATATTTTGCCGACATTTCCAAGCCCATTTTCCCCGTTTGTTAAATTACGCAACCTAACCTGAAAGACTGCTCCCCAGCAGAATTGCCGTCTATCCCAAAAACGCAAAAAAAACAAACCGGCATTCCCGCAAACTACAGGTCGCGGGCCCTGACTTTTTTTGCAAGCTTCTTCATTTCCCCGAGTATGAAAATCAAAGTGAGCGAAAACGCCGCGAAATCCGCTATCGGGAAACTCCACCACACGCCGTCCAAACCCATGTAGTGGGGCAATATTATCAAAAGCGGGGCAAGAAATATCAGCTGCCTAAGCATTGTGACAAAAATGGAAAACTTCGGGCGCTTTGTCGCCTGAAAATACCCCGACGCCGAAATATTTGCACCTATGAGCGGGAACATCAAAACCAGCACCCTTATCGCCGTTTCCCCCATGGATACAAGGTGAGAGCCCTCCCCTAAAAAGAGCTCGTAAATTCTTCCAGCAAAAATTTCCACAATCACAAATCCCGCCAGGCACAAGGACGAGCTTGACAGCACAACCTTCACAAAGGCCTCCCTCACCCTGTCGAAATTTCCCGCGCCCCAGTTGTAGCCAAATATCGGCTGCGCCCCCATGCTGAGGCCAACCACGGGCAGGTATAAAAACACCGAGACCGCCGATGAAACCCCTATGACGGCTATCGCCCCCTCTGCGCCGAATTTTTTCGCCTGCAATATAAACAGCGTTGTGGACAGCGCCGCCAGCGTCTGTATTACCAGCGATGGAGACCCCGCCGCCACCATGTTTTTAAAATATTCCCAGCGCGGCTTTAAATTTTCCCATCTCAGCCTCAAAAAATTCTTTCCGGAGAACATGTAAAAATACACCACCAGGCAGGAACCTACCGCCTGCGAAACCACCGTTGCGATTGCCGCACCCCTTACGCCCCAGCCGAAATGGAACAAGAATACGTAGTCCAAAACCACATTGCACAACCCGCAGATTAGGATTACCGACATTGAAAATACCGGGCGCCCCTCAGCCCTTATCAGATTGTTTATCCCATAGGATATTTTTTCAAAAATCATTCCGCCCAATATCACCGAATAGTATTGCGATGCCATGGGAAGTATTTTGTCCGTCGCTCCGAAAAGACGCAGAAAGAACTCTATATTGGGAATTATCGCCACCGCCAAAAGAAAAGTGAAAACGAAGAATAAAAACACCGCCTGCCCCAAATAACGCTCGGCCGCCGCCCTGTTTTTTTTGCCGAGCATTATGGAAACCATAGTAGAGCTTCCGTGGCCTATCGTCATTCCTATGGCAAGAAAAAGCAGAGCCGGAGAAAAACAGACAGTCACAGCCGCCAATGCGTCCTCGCCGCAGGCTCTCCCCACGAATACCCTGTCGACAAGATTGTACGTAGCGTCTATGACCGTCGAGAAAATCGACGGCGTGGAGTACTTGAATATCAGGCGAAGTATGTTTAGTTCGCCCAACTCCCTAACATGTTCTCCGCTTCCCATTGCAAAAACCGCAACAATCAACTTATCCGCGCGCAACGCGCCCGTTTCGCAAAGGCAGACAAGCTCTTTTACAAGCTATTTTCGCCTGATTATTTTCATGAATATGCGCTTGCCCGCCTGAAGAACCAAGTCTTCCCCGCAGGATTGCACGCGGGAAAGCGCGTCGGATACCTTTTCGCCGTCCATCTTCACCGCGCCCTGCTCAACAAGGCGGCGCACCTCTTTCTTACTCGGGAACAAACCGCTCGCCGACATGAGGTTGACAACGCTGTCTTCGTCGGC